>JADLHO010000091.1 GCA_020848735.1 Planctomycetota bacterium
AGCGTCCTCGGCGTCAGCGCTTGCGCGCGGTGATCTTCGCGCTGCTCACGTGGTCGCCGAGCCTCGTTCCCGGCGGCAGCGCGGCGAGGATGCGGCGGTAGAGCGGGTCCTCGGCATTCGTCATCGCATCGACGTATCCGGGCTCGAGCTCGGCCCGGAACTCGACGAGCCCCGCCGCGGTGGCCATCGCGCGCGACTCCTCGATGAGCACCGCCCCGGCGATGCAGCCGATGAGGGCCTCGACGTCGTCGCGGACCGCCTCCGGGAGCGGCCTCAGCAGCACGATGTCGGACACGGCGACGCGCCCCGTCGGCTTGAGCACACGCGCGATCTCGCGCCAGACCTGCGGTTTGTCGGGCGAGAGATTGAGGACGCAGTTCGACATCACGACGTCGATCGCGGCGTCCGCGACGGGCAGGTGCTCGATCTCGCCGAGCCGGAACTCGACGTTCGCGAGGCCCGAACGTCGGGCGTAGCTGCCGAGATTGCGACGCGCGCGCGCGAGCATCTCGGGAGTCATGTCCACGCCGATCACGCGACCACGCGCCCCGACCCGTGGGCCCGCGACGAAGCAGTCGAAGCCCGCGCCGGAGCCGAGGTCGAGGACCACTTCGCCCTCGCGCAGCGACGCGAGTGCGGTGGGATTGCCGCAGGACAGTCCGAGGTTGGCGCCCGGGGGGAGCTGGCTCAGGTCGTTCTGCGCGTAGCCCACGGCGAGCGCGACCTGCTCGGGGCTCAAGGTCGTCGGGCCACAGCAGGAGCCGCCGCCGCAGCAGCTCTCGTTGGTCGCGATCTCCGCGTAGCCGGAGCGGACGGCCTCGCGGAGGGCGTCCTGGGCCCGCCGCTCGGCGGTCGAAGCTGGAGGGGGGGCCGCCTGGTCAGGGTCGTGCATGTGGGCGGAACGATCAGCGCGGATCGCAATTGCCGCCACCCTGCCCGCGCGCTCGCTCACAGGCATCCAGTTCCCTGCCGATCGACTCGACTTCTTGCATCTTGGCGGCGAGGCCGACGATGTCCCCGCTCCGCTGGAGATCGCGTGCCTCGCGCAGCGCCGCTTCATAGCGACGGCGGAGCGCTGGGAGCGGGTCGGAGGAACGGAACCAGGCGCGGATCGAGTCGAACATCATCACGTGGCACTACGCGCGCCGAGGCCCGTCGGATGCGCGAGGCCTTGGACCTGTCGCGCGGATAGAAAGCGCGCCATGAGCGAACCGTGCCGCGACCCTGTCCGCGCTGCGGGCACCCGACGAAGACCTTGCGCGCTGCTCGTTGGTCTGCTGCTCGGGATCGTGCTCATCAGTGCGTGTGCCAACCCGCGGCCGGTCGCGGATCGGAGTGCGGGCATCGCCGTCTACGTGCTCGGTCGCGCTCAGGACGGGGGGCTTCCGCATCTCGGCTGCGAGCGCGAGGCGTGCTGCGCCGCAGCGCGACGCAGCGGGCGCATCGAGACGCCCGCGTGCCTCGGCATCCACGACGAGGCGAGCGGGGCGCTGTGGCTGATCGAGGCCACGCCGGCGATCGAGGCGCAGGTCGCACGCCTGCACTCGCTCACCGGCACGAGCGCGCGCGGCCGTCGGCCGATCGACGGGGTGCTCGTGACGCACGCGCATCTCGGTCATTACCTCGGCCTCGCGTGGCTCGGCCGCGAGGTCGCGGCGACCAGTGCGCTGCCGCTCTTCGTCTCGGAGCGCTTCGCGGAGTATCTGCGCACCAACGGTCCGTGGCGCCAGCTCGTCGAACTCGGTCAGGTCGAGCCGAGACCGTTCGCCCCGGGCGGGCGTTTCACGTTGCGCGATGGCCTCGAGGTCGAGGCCATCGCCGTCCCACACCGCGACGAGTTCTCCGACACGGTGGCGTTCAAGCTGCGCGGCCCGACCCGCACCGTGCTGTTCTGCCCGGACGTCGATGCCTGGGATCGACACGACGGCCTCCTCGAGCGACTTCTCGACGACGTCGACGTCGCGTACCTCGACGCGACCTTCTACGACGGCCGCGAGCTGCCCGAGCGCGTGCGCGCCGAGATCCCGCATCCCCCGATGGTCGACACGATGACGCGGCTCGCGGCGTTCGCCGCCTCGCATCCGGGCGCGATCCGCTTCATCCACCTCAACCACACCAATCCCGCGTGGAACGACGCGGCGCTGCGCGTCTCGATCGAGGCCAGGGGCTTCTCGATCGCGGAGCCGGGGGAACGCGTGCGCCTGTGACTCAGCGCCGCTCGGCGCCCGGCAGTTCGATGGGCGCCATGCGGATGTCCGCGATCCCGTCGAGGTCCAGGCCGTCGACCGAGGCCGCGTCGAGGAACTCGCGGATGAGGCGCTGCACGCGGGGATGGCCCCCGACTCCGTGGCAGCCCTGCACCACGACGTGCTCGCTGCGCGGCAGATGGGACGCGGCCTCTTCACCCCAGCGCGGTGGCGTGACGGGATCGTGGGTGCCCGAGAGCAGCAGCGTGGGGACCTCGACCGCGACGGGCGACGACCAGCCCGCGGGCACGGTGCCGCGCGGCCAGAAGGCGGCGATGGCGAGCTGTGCACGCACGCGGATCTCGCCGAGGAAGGTGCCGGCACATTCGCGCACGATCTCGTCCTCGTCGATGCGGGCGAGATCCTCGGCGCTCGTCACGCACATGAGCATCCCGAGCGCGAGGGCGTCGCGCAGCGCGCGATTGGATTGGACCGCGGCGCGCGCGAACGGCTCGAGATCGCCGCGGGCCGCGCGCTGGAGGAGGCGAGGGACGCTGCGGTTGCCGGCCTCGTAGTAGAGCATCACGCGGAGCGCGCTCGTGAAGCCGTCGCGCGAGAGCTCGACCTCCTGGCCGTCGAGCTCGAGCTTCGCGGGTGCCGCGTCGAGGCGTTCGAGCACCCGCGCGAGATCGCCGCGCAGGTCGGGATACGCGGTGCGCGTGCGCTCGTTGGCCTCGCACTCGGCGACGAGCCGATCGAAGCCTTCCTGCGCCGAGCGCGCGTGGTGGAGGGGGTTCTCGAAGGCGATCGGGGCCACGCCATCGAGCACGGCGCTGCGCACGGCGGCGCGGTATTGGCGCATGTAGACCAGCGCCATCCGCGTGCCATAGCTGCCGCCCATGAGGTTCACCTGCTCGTAACCGAGCGCCCGGCGGACCTCGTCGAGGTCGTCGGCGGCGATCGAGCTCGTGTAGCAGCGCAGGTCCGCGCGCTTCTCGAGTTCGGGCAGGGCCGCGCGGAAGCGCTCGGGATCGAAAGGGGCCGCGAGCAATCCGGCGAGGTCGTTGCGCTCCGCTCCGGTCTTCACGTGCAGGGGGTTGGAACGCCCGGTGCCGCGCTGGTCGACGAAGACGAGGTCGCGTTCCTCGCGGAGCCAATGCTCGACGAACATCGGGGCGAGGGACGCCGCGGCCTGGCCCGGGCCACCTGCGAGCCAGAACACCGGATCGGCGCGGGGTTCGCGCCGGCGCGCGGGAAGGACGACGACGTGCAGCCGGATGCGGCGGCCGGCCGTCTCGGCGCGGTTCTCGGCGACCTCGAGGAAGCCGCGCAGGAGGACATCGTCATCGCTGCCGAGCGTCTCGACCGACAGGGAGAGCGGGCCGTCCGACGGGAATCGATCGCGGGGCGACTGCGCCGACGCGGCGCCGGCGAGCAGGAGCAGGGAGACGAGCGTCGTGATCGCGCGATGCGTCATGCGCGGACCATAGCCGCGCGGAGCGCTCCGATGCTCCGTGCGCCGTCCTCAGTGCTTGGGCGACTCGACGCTCGCCGCGCGAGCGCTCGCGCCGACCGGCTCGAAGGCCGCGAGCGGAGGCTCCGAGGCGCTGCGGGCCTCGATGTACCAATGCACCGTCTCGTCGGCGTCGAAGGGCGCGCTCGTCGCGCCGAAGACGCCGTCGCCGGCGGCACCATCGCCGTGCGCGCCGTCGTCGTGCATGGCGAGCGCGGTGAAGGGGCTGCGGCGGGAGGTCGCGACGTGGAGCAACACGACGGCGGGCGAGGCCTCGGCGTCGATGCGCGCGCTGACCTCGAGCACGGCCTGATCTCCTTCGCGGAGCGCGGCCACCGCGCGCGGCTCACGGATCGTCGGCCACGGGCCGCGCATGCACTCGTGCTCGAGGATCGTCTTGCGGCGCGTCTCGATGGTGCGGCGGAGCGCTTCGAGACTGCGCGTGAAGGCGTCATGGCCGTACAGCGACTTCTCGTCGTCGCGGACGAAGGGATCGAGCTGTGCGAAGAGCGGCTCGGCGAGCGCGCCGATCACGTTCCAATCGAGGGCGTCCTGCGCGATCGCACGCAGATGCGCGAGATATGCCGCCCGCCACGCGGGGACCTTCAGCAGGCGAGCGAGCGGACGATCGCGCGCGTCGAGGAGGGCGAGAGGGCTCGAGGTCGGACTCGCGCCGCCCATCATTCCGCCGGGTCCGCGGCCAGGACCGCGGCGCCCGAGGCCGGGCTGGCCCTCCCGTCCGGGCGCGCCTCCCTGCCCTGGTTCGCCTTCCCGAGTCGGCCCAGGTTCCCGACCCGGCCCAGCCGGTCCACCGGGGACGCCGCCGGGCCCGCGGCCACCGCGCATCCCCGCGCCCAGCACCTCGTTGCTGTCGTACGGCAGCACGCGGAAGCGCCCGTCGGGTCCCTCCCAGATCACGAAGTCGCTCGCGCGGCTCGCATAGCCATCGCCGTCGAGCGTCGCGGCGTCGACGGCGAGGAACCACAACGCGGCGTCGACATCGAGCAGCTTGGGCAGCTCGCGTTCGAGCTCCGCTTCGGGCGTCTCGTTCAATGCGCGGCAGACGGCGATCAGGCGGTCCCAGGCGGCGTCGACGTCTTCGACCCCGGTCTTGAGCTCGTAGGCCTGCTGGTAGGGTCCGCGCTCCTCGCCGAGATAGGCGAGACCCGCGCCGCCGCGGGGATTGGCCGGGGCCTTCCAGCGCACGCCCTTCCTCGTGCCGTATTCGACCTCGAGGAAGTCCTTGTCGAACTGCTGCACGTTCGCGAAGAGCCCATAGCTCTCGCCATTGACGACGAGCCGGACCACGTTGGCCTGGAGCGCATGCGAGAACCGACGCGCGATGAAGGCGTGGAGGGTCTCGCGCAGGAAGCTCGGATCCTCGTGGCAATTCAGCAGGTTGAGCGAGCGGAAGCCGTAGAGGTCCTGCTTCGCGTCACCGGCGTCGACGCTGATGGCGAAGGACTTCTTCTTGCCCTGCACGCCGAAGTACGACGAGTTGCCGCGGAAGCCGACGCCGACGTTCCGGTACTCCTTGCCGTCGACGAACATCGTCGCGGGTACCTCCACGTCGGTCCGGTAGAAGTCCGCGAGCTCCTCGAACCAATCCGTCTGGGGGAACTCGAGGAAGATCGTGCGGACGATGTCCTGGTCGTAGAGCCCGCGATCGGGATACGTGGCGACGTCCTTCGGATCGACGGTCTTCGGCTCACCGCGAGGCCGCACCGCTTCACCCTCGCCACCGAAGGGCGGGCCGCCACCGGGTCGCATGCCGCCGGGACCCCGTCCCATCGGCCCGCGACCGCCGGGTCCCCGCTGGGGCTGCTGCTTCTGCCAGGCGCGCGCGGCCGCGCGCTCCGTCGCGTCGAGCTTGCCGTCGTGGTTCTCGTCGAAGCGCTCGACCAACCTGGTCTCGCGCGCTGCTCCCGGCCCACCCGGCCCACCGGGTCCACCCGGACCACCCGGCCCACCCGGGAAGGGGAACTCGCGCGGGTCCTGTGCCGTCGCCGCAGCGGCGAACATGAGGAGGGCACCCGGGAGGCACGGAAGACGCTGTCGCTTGGAACGGACCGGATTCATCGGAGGGAGTGGACGGAGATGCGGACTCAGGTCGCCTCGTCGGGCGCGAACGAGGCACGCGCGACCGAGGGGACCTGCAGCAGATCGACGAGCAGGGCGGGCGATCGCTCTGGATCGAAGCCTCGCACGGAGAGGCGCAGGTCGAGTTCGGCGCTCTTGCGGTCGACGGAGCTCTTCACGACCGAGTAGCCCTGCACGTAGCGCGCGAGCACATCGCGCCAGGCCGCAGGGTCGGTACCGGGTGGAGACACGACGATGCGGAGCAGCGCGCCTTCACGACCGGGCACCTTCAGCTCGATCGCGCGCAGCGCGAAGACGACGAGGCCGACGATCGCGAAGCCCGCGAGACCGACGACCAGGTTGAGCGATCCGAGCGCCATGCCGACGGCGACCGAGAAGATCACGAAGGCCATGTCGCGCGTGTCGCGCACGGCGGCGCGGAAGCGCACGATGGCGAGCGTCCCGACCAGCGTGAAGGCCGCCGCGATGTTCTGCCCGACGGCGACCGTCACCATCGCAATCAGCGGGGCGAGGAGCACCAGCGTGTGGGAGAAGCCGGGCTGGCGCTCGTCGGGATCGCGCGAGCTGCGGTAGATCACGGCCACGCCCGCGCCGAGCAGGGCGGCGAGCGCGATGCGCAGGGCGACGTCGCCGAGGGAGGGCTCGCCGTTCGCGGCGTCGGCCAGCAGTTCGAGGCCGGCTTGCGCACGGAGCAGGTGTTCGGACATGCGGAGGGAGCGGGACGGGCCTTCGCGCGAGAGGTCGCGCCGGAACGCAAGTGCACGCCGCAATCCACGCGAGGCACCGCGACGCCATCGCCCGCCACGGGACGTGACGTCGACCGGGCCCGCGTGGGCGGGCCGATTTCAGGACTCGCGTGGCTCGCGCGCCACATCGAGTTCGAGGCAATTGGCCCCGGCCGAGCGGCGGTAGCGCATTCCGGAGACGGCGGCGCGCACCATCGAGATACCGCGACCACCGATCGGGGCATCCTCCACCGACCGCAGGCGTGCAGGTTCGGGATGCCGGGTGGGGTCGAAGGCGCGGGCGTCGTCGCGGATCGTCAGGCGGATGCGCGGGGCTTCGATCTCGACGGTCAAGCGGATCGCGCCCGGGGAGCCGAGCCCGTAGCCGTGTCGCGCGATGTTGGCGAGCAACTCCTCGAGCGCGAGCTCGACCGCGTAGCGTGCCTTGCCGTCGATCTGATGCCGCTCGAGCAGCGCGCGCACGTCCTCCTGGGCGCGGGAGATGGCCTCGCCGCGCGACGTGAAGTCGAGCTGGAGGCGGGGTGCTGCGGCCGGCACCGGACTCACCGTCCGAGCAGGGCCTCGGCTTCGTCGAGGCGGCCGACGACGGGGAGGATCTGGTCCAGCGAGCTGTGCTCGAGCGCCTGGGCGACGAGCCCGGGGGGCGCGACGAGCACGAGCCTGGCGCCGCGCTTGTGGACGAGCTTTGCCGCTCCGATCAGCAGTCGCACGCCGAGCGAAGAGAGGAACGTGACCTCGGAGAGATCGATGATCCCGTGCCCGCCGGCGCGCAGGGCCGCGTTGAGCCGCGTCTCGATCCGGTCGACGCCGGGGGTGTCCAGGCGGCCTCGCAACTGGATGCGGGTCCGGTCCGGGGTCTGTTCGATCGTCTCGATGTCCATGTTTGCAGTCCGCATCAAGCCTCAGCTTGAACCCGATGAGGTCGGGCAGGATAGCAGCAGGAGTGTGAAGTCATCGTCAAAGCCAGGCCCACCGTTCGTCGCGCGAGCGCGGTCGAGGATGCGCTTCGCCTCGCCCGGTGTCGCTGCTGCGGGCATGTCGAGCAGGGCGCGTTCGAAGTCCCGCAGGCCGAGCTCGCGACCGTCGCTCGCCGGCATCTCGTAGGCGCCGTCGCTGAACACATAGAGGCGTTCGCCGGCGACGAGCACGGCATCCGTCTGCGTGAACGTGAGTTCTTCCATCACGCCGATCGGCGGGTGTCGGCGTGCGAGCCGGGCGCGGATCGAGCCGTCCGCAGCCCGCACGAGCGCGGGAGGATGTCCCGCCGACGAATACGTCAGCCGTCGCGTCTTCGGGTCGAGGACGCCGTACCAGATCGTGAAGTACATCCCGCTGTGGCTCTCCATCCCGAACGCCGCATTGAGTCGCTGTAGCACCTGTGCGGGTTCCGACGACTCGTCGCCCAGCAGGCCACTGCCGCGCAGGACGTTCACCACCGATGCCGAGTGCATCGCTGGACCGATGCCGTGTCCGCAGACGTCGATCACGTAGAGCGCGAGTCGACCGTCGTCCAGCGTGTGGTAGCCCAGGGCGTCCCCGCCGAGCACCGACGAGGGCTCGAAGGCCCACTCGACGCGGAGGGGGCCGGTCGCGATCGGTTCGGGGATCAACGCGAGCAGGTATCGTCGCGCGCGATCCAGGTCGCTGGTGAGCTGCTCCTGCTGCTGCACCTCCTTCGGCGTGAGCGACTCGCAGCGCAGGACGTGGTTGCCCAGCTGGAGGAGCGCGCCGTTCCGCAGCGGCGTTTCGCCCGCGATGCGCATCCCGTCGACGAAGGTGCCGTTCGTCGAGCCGAGATCCCTCACGACCACGCCTTGCGCCGCGAGCTTCACCTCGCAGTGCGACCGCGACACCTCGTTGTCCGAGAGATGGAACTCGCGCGAGGCATCGCGTCCCAGGATCAGGGGCTCTTGCGTGATCGGCAGGGAGCGTGTTCGCGTGAGTCCTTGCACCACGGTGAGGAAGGGCGCGGCGATCGGTGCCCGGCGCGCGCCCGGCACGTAGACGGTGTGCAGGGCATCGGTGTTGCCGGGCTCGGATGGGGATCTGCCGGGCGGATTGGGCATGGCGCGATCGGAAGCCGCGGCGGTCCTCGCGGATGTTCGCGGGCGGGACGCGGTGAGGTCGGGGTGAGGAGTCTACGCGGCATTGTGAAGATCTCTTGCGCCCGCGGCATCGGGTCGATGCGACCCGGTTCCCACGCGGCTCCGGCTTGCCTTGCGGACACCCGTCTGCTTTCCTCCGCCCTTCCCGTGCCTCCCTACGTCCCGCTCTGGATCAAGACGAACTTCAGCTTCCTCGAGGGTGCCTCGCATCCCGAGGAGCTCGTCGGGCAGGCCGAGGCGCTGGGACTGCCCGCCCTGGCGGTCACGGATCGCGATGGCGTGCAAGGGATCGTGCGGGCGCACGTGGCGGCGAAGGAGCGGGGGCTGCGCCTGATCGTGGGGAGCGAGGTCCGCGTCAGCGACGGCAGCACGGTCGTCCTGCTCTGCGTCGACCGGAACGGCTATGCGAACCTGTGCCGGCTGGTGACCAGCGGACGGCTGCGTTCGCCGAAGGGGAGCTGTCTCGTCGAGCCCGCCGAGCTCGCGGCGCACGGCGAAGGACTCCTCGCGCTCTGGCGCGGCGAACCCGCCGAACCCGGTCCCCTGCGCGAGGCCTTCGGCGACCGGCTCTATGCGTTGATCGCGCGGCATCGTCGCGACGACGAGCCGGCGGCGGAGGCGCGACTCCGGGCGACGGCGCGGCGCCTGGCGATCCAGACCGTGGCCGCGGTGGAGGTGCTCTACCACACGCGCGCGCGACGGCCGCTGCAGGACGTGCTGACCTGCATCCGTCATGGTGTGCGGTTGAGCGAGGCGGGCACTCTCCCGAAGCCGAACGCCGAACACGTGCTGCTCGCACCACGGCTCTTCGAGGAGCTCTTCGACGACGACCCCGGCGCCGTCGCGCGCACGCGTGAGGTCGCCGAGCGCTGCGCCTTCGGGATGGGAGAGCTGCGTTACGTCTATCCCGCCGAGCGTCTGCCGGACGGCAAGAGCTCGCAGGATTGGCTGCGCGAGCTGAGCCATGCCGGCGCGCGCGCACGATACGGCGAGCATGTGCCGCGCGCGGTGACACAGCAGCTCGAACGGGAGCTCGCGATCATCGAGCAGCTCGAGTACCCGGGCTACTTCCTGACGATGCACGAGATCGTCGGCTTCTGCCGTGCACAGGGGATCCTCTGTCAGGGGCGCGGGTCGGCGGCGAACTCGGCGGTCTGCTATTGCCTCGGGATCACCGCGGTGGACCCGGTGAAGATGGATCTGCTCTTCGAGCGCTTCCTCTCGCTCGAACGGCACGAGCCGCCCGACATCGATCTCGACATCGAGCACGAGCGACGCGAGGAGGTGATCCAGCACGTCTATGCGAAGTACGGCCGCGACCGCGCCGCGATGGTGTGCAACGTCATCCGTTACCGGTCGAAGTCGGCGATCCGCGAGGTCGGCAAGGTGCTCGGCATGCCCGAGACGGCGCTCGATCGCCTCACGAAGCTCGGCGCGCGCGGCGACGGCGATCTCAATGCGCTGCTGCGCGAGGCGGGCCTCGATCCGGCGGCGCCTGCCCATGCCTGGTTCCTCGGCCTCGTCGACGAGATCCGTGATTTCCCCCGGCATCTGTCGATCCACCCGGGTGGCTTCCTGCTCGGCCACGAACCCGTGCACGATCTCGTGCCGATCGAGAACGCGAGCATGGAGGGGCGCACCGTCATCCAATGGGACAAGGACGACGTGGAGGCCCTCGGTCTCTTCAAGGTCGATCTGCTGGCGCTCGGTTCGCTCACGCTCTGCCACGAGTCGTTCCGGCTGCTGGCCCGCCACAAGCGGCTCGCGCTCGACCTCGCCCGCATCCCGCCCGAGGACCCCGCGACCTACGACATGATCTGCCGGGGGGACACGGTCGGCGTCTTCCAGATCGAGAGCCGTGCGCAGATGGCGATGCTGCCGCGGCTGCGGCCGCGGACCTTCTACGACCTCGTCGTCGAGGTCAGCATCGTGCGGCCGGGACCCATCTCGGGGGACATGGTCCATCCCTACCTGCGGCGCCGTCACGGGCAGGAGCCGGTCGCCTATCCGCACAAATGCCTCGTGCCGGTGCTCGAGAAGACGCTCGGCGTGCCGCTCTTCCAGGAACAGGTGATGAAGCTCGCGATGGTCGCGGCGGATTACACGCCCGGCGAGGCCGACCAATTGCGGCGCGACATGGCCGCGTGGCGGAAGCACGGGCGGATGGAGCGGCACCGCGAACGCCTCATCGCGCGCATGCTCCAGAAGGGCATCGAACGCGAGTTCGCCGAGCGCGTCTTCGAGCAGATCCGCGGCTTCGGCGAGTACGGCTTCCCCGAGAGCCACGCCGCGAGCTTCGCGCTGATCGCCTATGCGACGGCCTGGCTGCGCCGGCACCACCTCGACGTCTTCACCTGTGCCCTGCTGAACGCGCAGCCGATGGGCTTCTATTCGGCGGCGACGATCGTGGAGGACGCGAAGCGTCACGGCCTCGAGATCCGTCCCGTCGACGTCGTGCTGAGCGGGAGCGACTGCACGCTCGAAGACGCCTCACCCGGCGAGGAGCTGCAGCCGCTGCGCATGGGGCTGCGCTGGATCAAAGGACTCGGCGGCGCCGACCTCGACGCCATCCTGGAGGCGCGCCGCGAGCGACCCTTCGCCGACCTTGGGGACTTCGTGCGGCGCACGCGGCTCGAGGTCCGCAAGCTCGAGGCCCTCGCCGCCGCCGGCGCGCTCGTCGGACTCGCCGCGTCGCGTCGCGACGCACTCTGGGAGCTCTGGGCCGCGGCACGGGAACCCCGCGAGCCCCTGCCGCTCGTGCCCGGCGGCGAGGAGCCGGTCTTCGCCCCGCTCGATCCCTTCGAGACGGTGGCCTGGGACTACCGCGCCACCGGGCACAGCACGCAGGCGCATCCCCTGGAGTCGCTGCGCGCTTCGCTCGCGGGGCAGGGCATGCGTTGCGCCGAGGAGCTCCGCACGGTGCGCCACGGCAGTCCGGCGCGCTGTGCCGGACTCGTGATCTGCCGTCAGCGACCGGGCACGGCAAAGGGCGTGGTCTTCCTCACGCTCGAGGACGAGACCGGCTTCTGCAACGTCGTGATCTGGCCCGACGTCTTCGATCGCTTCGCGGCGCTCGTGAAGACCGAGCCGCTGCTCGGCATCGAGGGCAAGGTGCAGATGCAGGACGGCGTCGTGCACCTCGTCGCGAAATCGATCTTCGTGCCGCGGGTCGAAGCGGCGCCGCCGACCGCGGGGAGCCGCGACTTCCATTGAGACCGGCGTTGCCGGTCGCTCAGCGCGGCGGCGGCCGGCGCCCGCGCTTCTTCTCGTCGGCATCGAGGGCGCGGTCGAGGTACTTGGAGAACGCGTCGTCGTCCTTGAGCAGCATCGCCTCGTATTGCGCGCTCTGCTTCTCGAGTTCGGCGAGGCGCTTCTTCTCGGCCGCGTGCACCTGGGTCTCGACCTGGCGCTCCTGGCGGAGGAGCGCGAGCTGCTGTTCGAGATCCAGGGCGCGTTCCCTCGCGCTGTCGAGCTCCTTCTGGAGGCGGAGGAGGTCCTCCGCGGCATTCCGCCCGGGAGTGGTGAGGACGTCGAGTTCCGAATCGGTCTCGGCCAGCGCGCCGCGCGCGGCCTTGAGCGTGTCGGCGGCGAGCGCGAGGCCTCGGCGGAGGACGTGCGGTTCGTTGCCCTGGAGCGAAGCGAGGATCGAGAGGGTGTTCTCGATCCTGCTGCGGATCTCGTCGGTGTTCATCGGTGGGAGTGCGGTGGCGGGCCGAGGATACACTCCCGCGGCCATGCGCCTCCTTCCGCTCGTCGCGCTCTCGCTCGCTCCGCTGCTTCCGGCACAGGGAACGGGGATCGTCCTGACCAACGGCATCGACGCCCACTTCGACGTGCCCTACTCACCGACGCTGATCCCACGCAGCGGGATCACGATCGAGGCCTGGGTGAAGTACGACGACTCGACGATCCCGACCGGCACCTATCGCTGGCCGACCATCTGCCGACAGAACCCCACACCGGGTCGTGAGTCGTACTTCCTGCGGGTCGGCGCTTCGAACACCAACAACCGCTCGCTCGAGTTCAAGGTCAACACCGTCGCGGGCAGCCGCTCCACGAACTACGTGTTCACGGCCGGGCAGTTCGCGAACTGGACGCACCTGGCCGGCACCTGGGACGGCGCGAGTCTCGTGATCTACGTCAACGGGGTCGCGGTGCGCACGCTCGCGACGAGCGGCGGCCGGATCGCGGACAACGGCGGCGTGCTCCGGGTCGGCAATGGCGACGTGAGCTCGCCCGGTGCCGAGACCTGGAACGGGGAGATCGACGAGCTGCGTATCTGGCCGTTCGCCCGCTCGCAGGCCGAGATCCAGCAGACGATGAACGAGACGATCGGAGCGCTGCCCGGCGGAGTCATGAGCTTCGCGCTCGACAATGACTACCTCGACTCCTCGTCGGGGCTCGTCGGCACGGCGACCGGCCCCATCGCGTTTGCGCCGAACAATCTCGTGCTCGCGACGCGCGCGGCGGCCGCCTTCCCCTTCGGTGGTCCCACGTCGACCTGCACGCCGGCGCCGGCGAGCTGCATCGGCGGGCCGGCGATCGTGGGCGGCGCGGGCTTCGCGTGGGTCGGCGTGAACGGGCCCGCGAATGCCTCCGGCCTGTTGGCCCTGGCGTTCGGCAGCGCCCCTTCGCCGACCGTCGTGCTCGGCGTCTCGATCTGGCTCGATCCCACCACGCTGATGACGTTCGGCACCTCGACGAACGCGCTCGGCGCGTGCCACGTCCCTCTGCCGATCCCGAACTCGCCGTCGCTCAGCGGCGCGGGATTGTCCTCGCAGTTCGTCTTCCTCGATGCGGCCTGTGGGCCGCAGGGGCTCGTCGCGACCGACGGGCTCGCCATCGGCATCCAATGACCGCGATCGATCGATCGCCTCGGCAGGTCCCCGACCCATGAAGAACCTCGTCCGTTCGCTCTCCCTCGCCACCGCTGCGCTCACCACGATGGGCGTGGGCTTCGCCCAGGACGAACCCGCGCGCGAGGCGCCCAAGGCCATCTACGACACGAGCGCGGATGCGCGCGTGCTCCTCGATGCGGCGCAGAAGCTCGCGCGCCGCGACGGCAAGCGCGTGCTCGTCATGTTCGGCGGCAACTGGTGCGGCTGGTGCCATCGCCTGCACGGGCTCTTCGAGTCCAACGCCGGCGTCCGCAAGCTGCTGCGCGACGAGTACGAGCTCGTGCTCGTCGACATCGGCAAGTGGGACAAGCACATGGACCTCGCCGCCGCCTACGGCGCCGATCTGCGCAAGCACGGCGTGCCCTTCCTCACGGTGCTCGACGAGACCGGCAAGGCGCTCGCGAACCAGGACACGTCCTCGCTCGAGGACGGCGATGCGCACGATCCGGCCAAGGTGCTCGGGTTCCTCGACGCGCAGAAGGCGCCGATGCGCGTCGCCGAGGACGTGCTGCGCGCCGCGCAGACCGAGGCCGAGAAGTCGGACCGCCGTCTGCTCGTCCACTTCGGTGCGCCCTGGTGCGGCTGGTGTCATCGCCTCGAGGACTTCCTCGCCGTCCCGGAGATCGCCGCGGCCATCGCGAAGGACTACGTCGACGTGAAGATCGACGAGGACCGCATGCAGGGCGGCAAGGACTGCGAGGCCCGCATCCGCAAGGGCCGCAAGGGCGGCATCCCCTGGATCCTGATCGCCGAACACGATCTCACCGAGCTCGCGACCTCGGATGGCCCGAAGGGGAACACCGGCTATCCCGCGAAGGACCACGAGATCGAGCACTTCATCGGCATGCTGACCGCGACGCGGCGCCAGCTCACCGATGAGGATCTCGCGCTGATCCGCCGCACGCTCGAGCAGAACGCGCAGGCGATCGAGGCGGCGAGCGCGAAGGCGCGCGCCGAACGCGAGGCGAAGACCAAGGCGAAGCAGGCCGAGGCCGAGGCGGCACCGGTCACCCCGCGCCGCTGAGAGCCCGAGAGAGAATCCATCGTACGGGCTCTCAGACGCTTGCTGGTGGCCGCATCCGCGGCCACGCAGAGGTCGAGAGACGGATCGTCTCTCAACCTCTGAGCTCGCTGCCGCGCATCACTCGGCGCGGCGTCGCAGGGCGCCGGGTGCGACGCGCACGAGCGCTCCACCCGCGATGCCCGTGCGCAGTTCGAGTTCCGCCCCGCCCGTCTGGTTGAACCACTCGACGCGCACGGGGTGGAGTCCACTCGCGAGCACGGCGGAGCCGCGCCTGGCCTCGGCACCGTGCAGGCCGTCGTTGTCGACGATGAGCTGGTCGCCGATCCAGAGCCGGCTGCCATCGTCGGAGCTCAATTCGAAGTCCCAGACCGCATCGGCAGGCACCTGCAACCAGCCGGTGTAACGGTGCACGACGTGCTCACGCGCCGCACCTCCGGGCAGGACGAGGTCATCGACCGCGCTGCGCGACTCCGGTTGCATGCCGTCGAGCGACGGCAGGCGATCGAAGCTGCCCGCGAAGACCTCACGCCAGAGGCCGACGACGAGCGGACCCTCGGGTTCGGCGGCCGGGAGAGGCGTGACCCGTCGCAGGCTGCGGGTCGCGATGCCCCCGACCGCCTGTCCGCGGTGGAAACAACGCGCGCGCAGCGTCGTGTCCGCCGCGACGACGATGCGATCGACGTACACCGGGGAATCCGCGCCGGGTTCGCTGCCGTCGGCCGTGTAGCGGATCACGAGATCGGGGGACGCGGCGCGCAGCGTGACGAGCGTGCGGTCGAGGAAGAGCTCCGAGGCGCAGTCGCTGGCCGGTGCGCGGTAGACGATCGGCTGGCCGACGAGTCGCAACTCGATCACGCTGCAATCCGGGTGCGGCGCGGTCTCCGGCACGGTGACCGTCACGCCGTCGGCATCGCGCGCGGTCGTGAGCCCGCTCGCGCCGCCGAGGATGCGGGCGCTGCGCACGGCATTGCCGAGCCCGGCGACGCGGAGCGCGCCGTCGGCCGGCCAGTCGAAGACGCAGAGGTACAGCGTCGAATCGCTGCCGTCGCGGCGCATCGTCACGCGACCGAAGCCCTGCGCATCGAGCGGACTCGCGTTCGTCCCGTGGATGGCCGCGCCGTGGACCTTCATCCAGCCGGCGATGGCTTCGAGGCGCTCGACCGCGAGTGCGGGGAAGGCGCCGTCCGCCTGCGGTCCGACGTTGAGCAGGAAGTTCCCACCCTTCGACGCCACGTCGACGAGAGTGCGGATGAGGGTGCTCGTCGACTTCCAACCGGTGTCGGCGCGATTCCAGCCCCAATGCCGATTCATCGTCATGCAGCTCTCCCAGTCGACTCCCGGGAGTCCCTGCGGCGGCACTTCCTGCTCGGGCGTGCCGAAGTCGCCGACGTGACCGGTGCCCGTCGTCATTCCTGCCATTCCGCCGCGACCCTTGTCGACGCGGTTGTTGACGATCACGCCGGGTTGCAGGCGCAAGCAGAGCTCGTAGAGCGCACGCCCGTGCGGGTGCGTCCACGTGGCCTCCCATTCGCCGTCGAACCACATCACGCCGATCCGGCCGTAGCGCGTCAGGAGTTCCTCGACCTGGGCGTGGAGATAGCCGACGTAGCGATCGAATTCGGCGCCGTCGCTGCTGCGGTCGGTCTCCCAGTCGCGCCGCGGCAGGTACTGGTCGTGGTGCCAGTCCATGATCGAGTGGTACCAGCAGACCTGCAGACCGCGGGCGCGGAAGGCACGCGCGATCTCCGCCATGACGTCCCGTCCCGGTTCCCCCTCGGCGGTGGCGCGGCCGAAGGGCGTCGACGCGATGTCGAAGTCCGTCTGGTCCGACGGCCAGAGGCAGAAACCGTCGTGGTGCTTCGTCGTGATCACGACGTAGCGCATGCCCGCCTGCGCGGCGAGCTCGGCCCATCGGTCGGCGTCGAAGTTCTCGGCGGTGAAGCGCTCGCGCAGGCCGTCGTACTCCGCGCGCGGGATCCGCGCCGAGTGGCGGATCCACTCGCCGTAGTCGGTCTTGCCCTGCCATTCGCCCTCGAGGGTCGCGTAGAGACCCCAGTGGATGAAGAGCCCGAAGCGCGCCTCACGCCACCACTGCAGCCGGTCGTCCTGGGCGGGTGCCTGGGCGGCGAGGCTGGTGAGGACGGTGGCGGCGAGGAGAGAGGCGAGCGATCGCTTCGATCGTGAGGTGGCGTGTTGCATGTTCCGACGCTCGTGACGCGACGCGATTCGATCACGAGCCCGCGTCGGGACCAAGCGAAGGGGTGGCGCATCGTGAGCGGGTGGGCGCGTCCCGATTCGGTCAGGTTCCCGGTCGCCGGCGCCGAAAAGACGGACGGAAAGCGGGCTCGAGGCTCAAGCCGGAGATCCCGCTTCCGAACATGGAGGAAGGCGCGGCAGGTCACTGCGGCCGACGTCCAGAGAGGAGATCGCGATGAGTCCCGACTCGAATCCCGTCCCCGAGACCGACGTGCGGAACCGCGGCGCGCAGGCGGCGCGCGGTCGCAGCCTGGCGCCGGACATCGATGCGCTCGTGGAACGCCTGCGGGGGATGGAGCCGCGGCGCGCCGGGCTGCTCGCCCGTGCGCGGGCCCATCTCGCGACCGGTGCCTTGGATTCTGCGGAGACCCTGCGCGAGACGGCGCGGCGCTTCCTTCTCCGCCACGAAGACTGACGCGCGCGGCGCGTCGCTCAGCGGCGAGGCGCGCTTGGGATCCTGATCCGCGAGAGCTCGGCGTCGCGCACCCGGTCGTCGGCACGAGGCGTCGGAGCCGGACCCGGGCCGGCGACCCGCGCCGCGTCCGCCTCGTTGGCGATGCCCAGCTCCGTGCGCAAGGCGTCGACCTGGCAGCGGAGGAGCTCCTGTTCCATGCGCACGCGATCGAGGGCGAGCCGCAGCGCCTGGCCCTCGAGCTCTCGCACGCGGTCCTCCAGGGTCCGGACCCGCGACTCGGCTTCGGCGCGCGCACGGCGCTCGGCCGCGAGGCGCTGCTCGAGTTCGGTGATCCGCGACGCGGCATCGCCGCGCGCGGGGTCCTGCGTCGGTCGTGGAGCGTCGGCCTCGCGCCGGGCGCTGGCCTCGACGACGCCACCGCGCCGGACGTCCTCCTCGCCCTGCGGCGATGCCGCACAGGCGCAGAGCGGCGCGAGGAGGGCGAGGACGGTGAGGATCGAGCGGCGGTGCAAGGGAAGGCGACCGGTCGGTGTCAGCATCGCATCGGCGACATGGACTCTTCGGCTCGCAGGGCGCTCGGAGTCGAGCCCGACCCTCGGCTCAACCGCCGATCGCGACCGCGCGGCGCAATCGATCGTGGGCGCGGCCGAGGATCTGGCACACGCGCGACTCGCTGATGCCGAGCAGCACGCCGATCTCCTTCAGATAGAGACCCTCGTGGTGATAGAGGACCGTCACGCGGCGATCGGGGTCGGGAAGCAGGCCGATCGCCTCGGCCACGCGGTCGACGAGGTCCTGATGCTCGGCGAGATCGGCGGGGCCCGGCGCATCGAGCACCGCGACGTCCGGTGCCAGTTCGTTCGTGTCGAGCGAGCGCAGTTCGTCGAGCGAGGAGACCCGCGTGACGCGCAGCAACTCGACGTCGTCCTGGAGGTCGCGCGGGTCCGCGCCGATGCGCGCCGCGATCTCCTCGAGCGTCGGCGTGCGATCGAGTTCCACGCGCAGCTCGGCGGAGGCGCGCCGCATGCGCCGCAGGCGATCGCGGCGCGGCCGCGGCAGCGGGTCGATGCGGCGCAGTTCGTCGAGCATCGCCCCGCGGACCGCGGTGAACGCGAAGGTCTTGAAGGACGCGCCGCGGAGCGGATCCCAGGTCTCGGCGGCGTGGACGAGCCCGATCGTGCCCGCGCCGAAGAGGTCGTCGCGGTCGAAGCCCGGCGGCATCGCCACCGGCAGGCGAGCGGCCACGTGGCGCACGAGCGGCAGGTACTGCTCGACCAGCGCATCGCGCTCGGGCCGCGAGCGGACGCTGCGCGCCTCGCTGCGGAGCCTCGGCGCAGATCGTCCGGAGTGCGTCGCGCCTGGGTCGGCTCGGTTCGTCTGACTCATCGTGCCCGCGGCCCCGCGGGCGTGTCGCACCTGCGGAGACGGGCCGATCTTCGTCGCCAAGTACCCTTGTGATTGAGCGATGGCTCGCAGAGTTCGCACATCGTCTCACGCGTGGATCCACGCACGCTCCGGCGTGCGGATCGGTCCAGGCGCGCTGCTGCGGTCGACGACGCCGAGGGGCCTCGGCGTGGTGTCGCGCAGCAGCGCGCGACCAGGATCAGGACCCGTGGGCGGAGTGCCGATTCAGCGCGTCAGCGCGGCGGCGGCGTCGACGAGGCCGTTGCCGTAGCGCGTGTCGTAGCCCGCCGACCCGCGATCCTGGCAGGAGCTCTCGATCGCGCTGCGCACCTGCGTGTTCGTGTAGGTCGGGCGGTGCGCGATGACGAGCGCCGCGATCGCGGCGACATGGGGTGTCGCCATCGAGGTGCCCTGGAAGAAGTAGTAGCTGAACGTGGTCGGCGCGCCCGTCGCGAAGGTCTGCTGCAGGATGCCGTCGCCGTAGCCGTCGCCGTTCTGATCGACGCTCGTGTCGCCGCCCGGAGCGACGACATCGATCCCGGTCCCGTAGGTCGAGTAGCCCGAGCGATTCCCGTCGAAGCGCGTGGCGCCGACCGCGATGCAGTTCGTGTAGCGCGCGGGGTAGGAGACGCCGCTGCGGCCCGTGTTGCCCGTCGCGGCACAGATCACGACACCCCGCCCCCAGGCGTAGGTGATCGCGTTCGAGAGGGTGGTCGAACCCGTCGAGCCGCCGAGGCTCAGGTTGATGACCTTGGCCCCGTGGTCTGCCGCCCACGTGATGCCGTTCGCGATCTGCGCGTGCGAGCCGCTGCCGGCGGAGTTCAGCACCTTGACGGGCATGATCGAGCAGCCGTACGCGATGCCGGCGACACCGAGACCGTTGTTCGTCGACTGGCCGATGGTCCCCGCGACGTGCGTGCCGTGGCCGTTGTCGTCGTTGGCGTGCGTCGTGCCGGTGATGGCGTTGTAGGGCGACACGAAGCTGCGCCCGGCGAGATCGGGCGCCTGGGCGAAGCCCCCATAGGTCTCGTAGGCGACGCCGGTGTCGACGACGGCGACCACGACGCTGCTGCCGGTGCTCGTGGGCCAGGCGGCTTCGGCCTGCACACCGTGGTTGCTGACCCGGCCGTTGCTCAGCGCGCCGCGGTTCAGGAAGTTCCACTGGTAGGGCGCGTAGAGCGGGTCGTTCGGCGCGGCGGTCGTGTGGCACAGCGCGTTGCGTTCGACCAGTTCGACCTCGGGTTGCGCGGCGAGCCAGGTCGCCCAGACGTCGACGAGCTCGGCCGGGACCCGCAGGACCTCGAACGCGCCGTTGCGTCCGCGGTCGGCGAGCTCGAAGCCGAGGACCTCGCCCACGTGGCGGAGGAACTCGGGATCGACCTCCGAACGGAAGCGGACGATCAGCTCGTCCTTCGTGAACGCAGCTCGTTCGTCGCTGCCGTTGACGAAGCCTCCGACCTTCAGGTCGGGCCGCGTCGGCGAGCTCGGAGCGAGCGCGTCCTGCGCGTGGATGAGGGTCGTCGAGACGAGGAAGGCGAGGACCGCGGTCGAGCTGCGACCGCGCCGTGGGACTCGGACGTGCATGGGAGGATGCCTCCTGATCGGGAACGGAGAAGAGCCAGAGAGCGCAGCCGCGCGCCTCCACCGGCGCACGACCGCATCCGACGCCTTTCCGATCGAACCGGAAGCGGGCCAGCTTCCCGGTCGCAACCCGGGCTGCGCGTCGCGCGCTTTGACTCGCGCGGTTTGGGGCTACTCTCGCTCCGCTCGCCAGCACCGCATGCGCCTCTTCGCGATCAGTGACCTCCACCTGAGCTTCGGCACGGACAAGCCGATGGACGTGTTCGGCCCCCAGTGGGCGGGGCACGCCGACAAGCTCCGCGTCGCCTGGGATGCGCGGGTCGGTCCGTCCGACTGGGTGCTCGTCGGGGGTGACACGTCGTGGGGCCTGACGCTCGCGGAGGCGCGGCCGGACCTCGATTGGCTCGGCGAGCGGCCGGGGCGGAAGGTGCTGATCAAGGGCAATCACTGCACGTGGTGGACCTCGCTCTCGAAGGTGAAGGCGAACCTGCACCCGTCGGTCCACCCGCTGCAGCACGATGCGATGCGGCTCGACGACGGCACGATCGTCATCGGCGCGCGGCTCTGGGATCCGCCGGGCTCGCCGTGGTCGGACGCCGACACCGAGAAGATCTACCGTCGCGAGGTCGAGCGGCTGAAGCTCGCGATCGCCTCGGCGGACAAGCTCGGCGAGGGGCGCCGCATCGCGCTCGTCCACTATCCGCCGCGCTACACGGATCACCGCACGACCGAGTTCGCACCGATGCTCGAGGCCGCGGGGGTCCGCATCTGCGTCTACGGGCATCTGCACGGCAAGGACCACCGCTCGGGCTTCCAGGGCACGTTCAACGGGATCCGCTACCACCTCGCCTCGTGCGACGCGGTGGACTTCACGCCGATCGAGATCGATCTCGCGAACTGAGAGCCCGAGAGGGAGTCCATCGTGCGGGCTCTCGGATGCGCGCCGGTGGCCGCATCCGCGGCCACGCGGAGGGTGAGACACAGATCGTC
>JADLHO010000092.1 GCA_020848735.1 Planctomycetota bacterium
GAGATCGGAAGCGACAGGGTGACCACGAGCAGAACCGCCCGCCGCCCGGTGAGCACCGTCGTCGCCAGCCCGAGCGCCAGCGCCACCCAGAGGACGCGCCGGGAGACGGGTGCGGCAGGGCCGTCCGGCCACATCATCAACGCCGCGAGCACGAAAGGCACGAGGTGCAGCAGCGAGGAGATCGCGTACATGTTGTACTCGACCAGCCCAGGCTCGATGCGGCTGGCGAGCCCCTGATCGAGCTCGACGAACAGCGAAGCGGGCAGCACGCCGGCATCCGTGGCGAGAAACCACAGGCTGTACACCTCGATGGCCAGCAGCGCGACTACGAGCGTGGCGGCGATGCGGCGCAGAACGATGCGGTCGTACACACCGCCCGCCAGCAGCGTGAACACGAACGGCCAGACGACGGTGACGCGCATCATCGACAGAGCGCCGGGCGCGAGCGTCCACACACCACGGACGGTCCACACCAGGCCGACGGCCGTGAAGAACAGGCCGAGGCCGAACGTCGCCGGGTGCAGCGCGAGGCGTCCGGACCGCACCACCCGAACCGCGACCAGCGCGACACAGATCAGCAGCAGCGCCAGCTTGATCGGTTGATACGTCGTGGGGACGAAGGCCGACAGGAACAGCAGGAGGTACGCCGGCGCCGCCGGGTCGAACGCAGGCGCCATCAGGCGGACGCGAGCAGCTTGACGACGCCGGCCAGCGCGCCGGCAATCACGCCGATGGCGCCGCCCGCGGCCAGGAGCACTGTCGGACGCGGCCGGACCGGCGTCGACGGCTCGTACGCCTTGCTGACGATGCGAAGGACGTTGCCGCGAGCGGCGGCGGCAATGCTGGCTTCCTCGTGACGCGCGAACAGCTCGCCGTACACGCGCGATGCGGCGTCGTATTCCACCTGCAGCCGCGCCTGCTCCAGCTCGCGCTCGTAGAGCGTGGCGAGCTGCGGTACTTCGGCGACCGTCCCGCGCTCATTGCGCCGCTGCCGCTGCTCGAGCAGCGCGTCGACATCGCTCCTCAGCAGATCGAGCTGTGCCTGTCGCCGGAACGTGAGCAGTCGCGCTTCGGCGTGCGCCAGCCGCTCGCGCGCGACCTCGAGCTGCCGCGTCAACTGCGCGATCGCGACCGCGGCATCGTCCACGCCGAGCGCGCCGCTCGCGCGAACGCCGGCATCGGCGAGATGATTCGCCAGTTCGGCGGCTCGTCGAGGATCGTTCAGCCGCGCCGACACGATCAGCAGATCGGGAGCGACCTCACGGATGATGACGGTCGATTCGAAGAGGTCGGTGGGCGACAGGCGATACGGCGGCTTGTCGAGCCCCAGAGACGTAATCGCGTCGGCCGCGAGATCGTGAGTCCTGAGAAGCGCCGCTGCGGCGGCAATGGGTGAACGCTGTTCGCCGCTGGGATCGACAGCTCCGATCAGCCTCAGCGTTGCCGTCGCCTCGTAGACACGAGGCGCCGCCCACGCCCACACGGCAGCGACGGCGACGAAGAGCACGACCGCGCCGATGAACCAGGCACGCACGCTCCACAGGGCGCGCAAGTACTCGGGAAGCGAGATGACAGTGCTCCGATGAGCTTCGCTTGACGTCGAGTCCGGGGGGCTTGATGCGGCAGCAGGCATCGAGTCACACGTTATAGAACACCTGCGCGCATCCGCACAACGTCGCGCAGCAACGCCGCCAGCCGCGGTGTCGTCACGTCGAGCGAGTAGCAGCGCTCGACGAGCGCGCGCCCCTCCGCTCCGAGACGCCGGCGGAGATCCGGATCGCTCCGCAACCGTTCGAGGCTCGCGACCCACTCATCCTCCGTCGTCGCAAGCAGGCCCGTGACGTTCGGCATGGCCAGCTCGGTGTTGACGCCCACCGGAGACGCGACGACCGGAATCCCTCCCGCCATGTACTGAATGAGCTTGTATCCGCATTTGCCGCGCTCCCACGGCGAGTCCTCGAGCGGCATGACGCCGACGTCGAAGCGGGCGACCTCGCGCGCTTCGGTCGTCTTCGTCCAGCCCCGCTGCTCCACCTGCACGCCGGGCATCGCAACCGGCGCCCCGCCGACAATCACCACGCGAAGAGGTCCAGACGCCGCCAGCCGCGCGAATACCCGGCTGAGCGATCGCACGTACCGGGTCGTCGAAGGCGATCCGAGCCATCCGACTGTGAACGGCCGCTCCGCGGTGGAGCGATCGGGCGCGTCGCCAGCGCCCGTGACGTCGCGTGGCACGTACTCCCGCACATCCACGACCGAAGGGATCACCTCGATCCGTCGTGCGCCGGCGCGGCGCGCTCGGGCCGCCAGATACTCGTTCCCCGCGATGACGCAGGCGGCGGACGCCATCAGGCGATCGAGCTTCGCTCCAAGGACCGCACGCACCGGCCAGGAGCCCATGTCGTACCGATGGAACACGGCGTCGTCGTATTCGACGACGTACGGGATGCGCGACTGCACGAAGCGCCGCTCGAGCGCCCAGGGGATCCACGGCAGCAGCTCGTACTCGATCCACAACAGATCGGCGCGCTCGTGACGGAGGAGGTGCCGCACGCGGCGCGTGTACGCGGACGCCACGGCGAGCCAGTCGGTGCGGCCGCGCGAGTACAGCGTCTGGAGATACATGCCGTCGAACAGCGGCGAGACGTCGACCTGGATGCCGCGGGCCGCGAGGCCGGGAATGTACTGGTAGACGCGCACGCGGCTGCTCGCGCCGCTCGCGTCGTACCGTGTCATCGCCGTCACGCGAATGCTCATCGCGCCGTCCTGCCCGGCGCGTCAGCGCTGTCGCCGCGCACCAGAACGCCGGTCATCC
>JADLHO010000093.1 GCA_020848735.1 Planctomycetota bacterium
CAGACGATGCGGGACGGGAACACGCGCAGTCGATGAGCCGCGGTCGGCCGCGCCTCAAGGCAGAGGATGCTCCGCGCAGAGCCGCTCGATGGTGGGGCGCTGCGAGGCCGGATCCACGCCCTTCACGATCGCCACGAGCACTTCGGCGATGCGGTCGAAGTCGCCTTTGCCGAGGCCGCGGGTCGTCGCGGCGGCCGTTCCCACGCGCACGCCCGAGGTCACGCGCGGCGGCCGCGGATCGCCGGGCACCATGTTCTTGTTGACGGCGAGGTTCGCGGCGCGGCAACGCTCTTCGACGTCCTGGCCCGAGAGCGCCTCGCGCTTCAGGTCGACGACCACCATGTGGCTGTCGGTGCCGCCCGTGACGACCGCGAGCCCGCGTTCGATCAGGCGCGCGGCGAGATGGCGCGCGTTGTCGAGCACGGCCTGCGCGTAGCTCTTCCAGGTGGGGGCGAGCACCTCGCCGAAGGCGACCGCCTTGCTCGCGATCGTGTGCATGAGCGGGCCACCCTGTCCGCCGGGGAAGACGCCGCCGTCGATCTTCTTCGCGTGCTCGGCCTTGCAGAGGATCAGGCCGCCGCGTGGGCCGCGCAGCGTCTTGTGGGTGGTCATCGTGACGACGTCGGCGTGGCCGATCGGCGAGGCGAAGACGCCGCCCGCGACGAGTCCCGCCGGGTGCGCGATGTCGGCGAGCAGCAGGGCCCCGACCTCGCGTGCGATCGCGGCGAGCTCGCGCCAGTCGATGGTCCGCGGGTAGCTCGAGGCGCCGCCGATGAGCACGCTCGGCCGATGTTCCTTGGCGAGCCGGCGGATCTCCTCGTAGTCGAGCAGACCGCTCTCGGCATCGATGCCGTACTGCAGCGCCTCGAAGAGCTTGCCGGTCGCGCTGACCTTGTGGCCGTGGCTGAGATGGCCGCCGTCCTTCAGCGCCATCCCGAGGATCCGGCCGCGCGAACCCGCCAGCGCCTCGAGCACCTCGAGGTTCGCGCTCGTGCCGGAGTGCGGCTGCACGTTGGCGTGCTCGGCGCCGAAGATCTGCTTCGCGCGGCTGCGCGCGAGCTCCTCCACCTGGTCGGCGATCTCGCAGCCGCCGTAATAGCGAGCGCCCGGATACCCCTCGGCGTACTTGTCGGTGAGCGCGGAGCTCGCCGCCTGGCGCACGGCCGGCGAGCAGTGGTTCTCGCTCGCGATCAGGGTGAGGGTCGACTGCTGCCGCCTGCTCTCGGCGTCGAGGAGGCGGACGAGTTCGCCGTCCTGCTGCCGCAGGAGGGGGAAGGAGTCGTGAGCGGAGGACGAAGGCGCGGAGGACGAGGGCACGCGCGCAGCGTAGCCGCGCACCGCGCCGCGGAAAAACGCGGCCACGCATCTGCCCAGCCCCGCCCGCGCTTGCTTCAATCCGCGCTCCCGCCGGCGACGCGCCCGCGGCCCAAAGGACCATTCCGTTGAGCAAGAAGACCGACCTGCGTTCCTGGAGCACCCAAGACTGCGCCGATCTGTACCAGGTCCACAACTGGGGGAGCGGGTACTTCTCCGTGCGCGCCGACGGTCAGCTCGCGGTGCATCCCGGCGGGCCGGGCAGCTCGCAGGTCGGCCTGCTCGACCTCGTGCGCGACCTCGAGAAGCGCGGCTACGACCTGCCGATGCTGCTGCGCTTCTCCGACATCCTGCGCCATCGCGTGCAGGCGCTCTGCGGCAACTTCGCGGAGGCGATCGCGGCCTACGGCTACAAGGGTCGCTACCGGCCGGTCTACCCGATCAAGGTCAACCAGCAGCGCGACGTGGTGGAGGAGCTCGTGCACTTCGGGCGCGACCTCTGCCTCGGCCTCGAGGCCGGCAGCAAGCCCGAGGTCCTCGTGGCGCTCGCGCACATGGACAACCCCGACGCGCTGATCGTCTGCAACGGCTACAAGGACATCGGCTACGTCGAGACGGTCATGCTGGCGCAGAAGCTCGGCCGCCACGCGATCATCGTCGTCGACCGCTTCGACGAGCTCGAGACGATCATCAAGGTCAGCCGCCGCTTCGAGGTGCGCCCGCACATCGGCGTGCGCGCGCGCCTCGCGGCGAAGGGCGCCGGCAAGTGGGTGGAGTCCTCGGGCGACCGCAGCAAGTTCGGGCTCACCTCGCTCGAGCTGATGAGCGTCGTCGAGAAGCTGCGCGCCGAGAACATGCTCGACTGCCTCGAGCTCCTGCACTTCCACATCGGCAGCCAGATCACCGCGATCCGCTCGGTGAAGGACGCGCTGCGCGAGGCGAGCCGGATCTACGTCGAGCTGCACGCGCTCGGCGCCGGGCTCGGCTTCATCGACATCGGCGGCGGCCTCGCGGTCGACTACGACGGCAGCAAGACCAACTGGCACTCGTCGTCGGACTACACGCTCCAGGAGTACGCGAACGACGTCGTCAGCGCGATCCAGGAGGCCTGCGACCAGAAGTCGGTGCCGCACCCCGACATCGTGAGCGAGTCGGGCCGTGCGCTCGTGGCGCACCACGCGCTGCTCGTCTTCGACGTGCTCGGCCACACCTCGGTCCCGATCGAACCACCGCCGCCGCACGCGTCCGAGCACAAGAGCCCGCCGATCCGCGCGCTCTTCGACACCTGGAAGTCGGTCAGCAAGAAGAACTTCAGCGAGTGCTGGCACGACGCGCTGCAGCAGAAGGAGGAGGCGCTCTCGCTCTTCAATCTCGGCTACCTCGACCTCGAGGGCCGGGCGCTCGCCGAGCGCATCTTCTGGGCGGTCTGCACGCGCATCCTGCGCATCGTGCGCGAACTCGACTACGTGCCCGAGGACTTCGAGAGCCTCGAACGCGTGCTCGCCGACACGTACTACTGCAACTTCTCGGTGTTCCAGTCGATCCCCGACCACTGGGCCGTGAAGCAGCTCTTCCCGATCATGCCGATCCATCGGCTGGACGAGGAGCCGCGGCGCCGTGCCATGCTCTGCGACCTGACCTGCGACAGCGACGGCAAGGTCGACGAGTTCATCGACCTGCACGACACCAAGCGCGTGCTCGAGCTGCACGAGGACAAGCCGAACGAGCCGTACTACATCGGCGTCTTCATGGTCGGCGCCTACCAGGAGATCCTCGGCGATCTGCACAACCTCTTCGGCGACACGCACGCGATCCACGTCTCGCTGAACGGCGAGCTCGGCTACGAGATCGAGCGCGTCGTCGAAGGCGACTCGATCACCGAGGTGCTCGGCTACGTGCAGTACCAGCGCGAGGACCTCATGCGCCGCGTCCGTCGCGCCGGTGAGATCGCCGTGCGCAACAAGGCGCTCAAGCTCGAGGAACTCGCGCTCCTCATGCGGCGCTACGACGAGGCCCTCGCGGGTTACACCTACCTGTCGCGAGACGACGTGCCCCAGGGTGAGATCAAGCAGCGCCCGCGGCAGGACCCTGCGGGCGAGATCGTCGCGAAGTGATCACCGTGTGGTGACGGAGCGGCGTGCGTCGCGCCGCAGGGATGCGAGAGACCTCTTCGGGAGGGTCTTGATCCTCGTGCGGTGGGCGAGAACGATCCTCGCATGAATGCAGCCGTCTTCGTCGATTTCGAGAATCTGTTCCGCGCGCTGCGCGAGCGCGCGGGCGTGGGCGACCAGCGGGTGCGCGACGTCGCGCTCGGCGTGATGCAGGGTCTGGTCGGACGGCTGCGCGAGAACGGCTTCGCGATGCTCATCGGCCGCAGCTACGCGGCCTTCGACACCTACCCGGGCTCGGAGGTCGCGCACGACCTGGCGCTCCTCGGCCTCGATCCCCAGTACGTGCTCGTCGGACACTCGGGCCGGAACTCCGCCGACGTGCAGCTCACGTTCGACGTCGCGCGGGTGCTCTTCCGGCGCGGGGACATCGGCATGATCGTCGTCGTCTCCGGCGACCGCGACTTCCTCCCGCTCGCGCGCCAGGTGCTCGAGGAGGGGCGCGAGCTGCGTCTCGTGTCGATCCAGGATGCGACGAGCGGCGACCTGCGCGCCCGCGTCGGCGCCGACCGCTTCTGGGACGCGATCGAACTCGCGGGCGATCGGCTCAAGTCTCCCGCCGCGGAGGAGCTCGCGCCGACCCCGCCGCGCGCTCCGTCGGAGCGGATCATCGAGCAGACGCTCGAGACCAAGGCGCCGGCCCTGGCGCAGGACGCCGCGCCCCCCGAGGCACCCGGCGTCGACGACGCCGGGCGCGGTGCCGCGCGCACCCCGCGGCGCAGCCCGGTTCGACCGGCCCCGCGCGAGCGCGTCGGAACCTCGGCGATCGTCGTCGGGCGGATTCCGGTCACCTGGACGGGCGAGGCGACGCCGCAGGAGCAGGAGGACCGCCTGATGCAGTGCGTGGAGCTGATGATCCGCTCACGACTGCGGCACGGCAGCAAGGAGGTCTGGCTCTCGCCGTTCCTCAAGGGTGCGATGAGCCAGCACTTCGCGCACATCGTCCACCCCGAGCGCCGCGCGATGATCAACGAGCTGCGCGACCGCGGCGTGCTCCGCATCGAGGAGCGCGAGAACCTCTACGCCGACCATCCCTATTCGGTGATCGTGCTCGACGACGAGCACGCGATGGTGAGGACGGCGTGGGCGCGCGTGCGGCAGGGCGGCGGGGGCGAGGCCTACGCGGGAGGCGCGGCGTCGGACGTCCCCGAGGCCGGCGTCGCACCGGACGCCGACGCGGCCTCGTGAGTCCGCGGCCTCACTTCAGCATGCGCCAGAGGTCGTAGAGCATCGCGCTGCTGCGCTTCGCCCAGCGGTCGAGCTCGGCCCCGAGCTTGTCGCGCGTCGTCGAGCGGGTGCGCTTCGCGATGATCTTGGCGTAGGCGCGGCTCGCGGCCTCGTCGTCGGTGATCTCGAGGTCGCTCTCGTCGATCAGCTCCGGGATCGGCGGGCGCGTGGGTTCCGCGAGCACCGCCGCGAGCGTCCGGTACACGGTCTCGAGCTCGTAGTGCCCACCGAAACCCGGGTGGTAGACGCCGTGGTAGATGAGGCTGCCGATCTCGAGCAGCGGCGCCTGGAGGAGATTGCGCAGCTTCGGCTTGAGCTCGGGGTCGAGGTCGAGCAGCGCGCGCAGGCGCTCGTCGTGGCCATTGCCGTAGACGACGACCGTGCCCGCGTCGGAGAGCTCCTTGACGAGCGACTCGAGCACCGGCCGGCGCGGGTCGTCGGCCGTGCTCGAGACGAAGCTGTTGCACGCGACGTAGCCGGTCTGCCCGATGCGATGCACCGACCACGCGAACGGCAGCTTCAGCCAGGGCTTGGTCTTCGGCAGGCGGGGCAGCGGCTCGAGGTGCCAGCCGATGTGCACGAAGGAGAGCGGCCAGTCGACGTCCTTGAGCTCCTCGGGCACGAAGGGCTCGACGACCAGGCGGTTCTCGACGACGCCGCGCACCACGCGGCGCTGCTGCGGATTGAGGCCCGGATGCTCCGGATCGAGCTGCGTCACCGACTCGACGGCCTCCTCGTGCAGCCGCCGCTCCTGCACCACCGTGAGCTGCGGCAGCTCGACGAGCGGGTGATCCGGGCCCTGCTTCACGCAGCGCTCGAGGAAGGGGCAGGGCAGCGGATTCTTGCACCAGGTGCCGGTCGGCAGGTCGAGCGTGCCCTCGTCCTCGAGGATCGACGTGAAGTTCTCGACCTGCTCCTCCACGCGGCCGATCTGACGCCGCGCACGGCGCGTCACGTCGACGCTGCGGAAGAGCTTGTGCACCGGGTAGTTCGCCGAGCCGTCGTGCACGTAGCGCGGGTCGAGGTGGAGGATCGACGCGCTCTTCACCTGGAAGCCCGAGGCTTCGATCGCGCGGATCTGGAGCGCGATGTCCTGGAGGTGGCGCGGCTTCACCGTCGTCCCCGCCTTCACCTCGAAGAGATCCAGCTCCGCCTTCGCCGAGACGAGCACGACGTCGACGCGCACCTCGACGCCGCCGCCGCGGAAGGCCGCGTGGAAGAGCACGCCCGGCTTGCCCATGGTGAGGAAGGCGTGCGTCTTCTTCAGCGCGTCCTCGATCTCGTCCTTGCCGAGGTCGATGCCCTTGGGAAAGGGCTGACTCGCGAGCTCGACGAGGCGTTGGCCGAGTTCCTGCAGCTCCTGCTGGTACTCGCTCGGCTCGGGTTTGCTGCGCGCTTCGTTCTGTTCGAGGTAGAGGCGCTTCGCGCACTGCATACCGGCTTCGAACAGCGGCTTCGTGATGGAGGCCCGGCTCTCGGCCGTGCTCGCGGCTTTCTTCTTGCTCATCAGCTCCGCCACTCGCGGTGCGTGCTCAGGGGGCGTTGCCAGGCCCGGCACCGCGATCGCGGTCCGACGGCAACAGGTGTTCCGATGTGCGGCGACGGACGATGGCCCGCAGGAGGAAGAGACCCACCATGAGGAAACCGCCGAAGACCGCAGCCTGTAACAGGCTGTCGCCGAGTGCACCGGGTTTGCGCGGGGGCCGAGCGAAGCTCAGGCTCGAGGCGATCGCGCGGAAACTCGGTTCGAGCTCGGCAAACTCATTCTCCCACGCTCGGAAGCTGAGGATCAACTGCTTGCCGGAGGTCGACGCGAACACGTCGAAGCTGCGGAACACCGGGCCGTCGGCCGCCGGCACCACGCGCCGCGTCATCTGGACCACCGGATGGGGCGGATCGCCCAGGGTGCCGAGGCGGGCATCGAGCACCTCGCAGCGATCGGGGGTGAGACCCGCGTAGAACTCCCCGAGCTCCCGGATGAAGGCCTCGTCCGCCTGGCGCTCGCCGTCGCCGACGACCACCGCGAGGGCCCCGCCGCGGACACCCGTCTCGCGCCAGGCGTCGATGGCACCGAAGAGGGCGAGTTCACCCCGCTCGATCGCGCGGACGGCCGTGTCCGCGAAGAGCTTCCCCTCGAAGGCCGCCGCCTCCTGCCGTTCGAGTTCGCGCCAGGCGGGCGGGAGCTCCGCCGACCAGATGAAGCGCCGGGTGCGCGTCTCGCTCGCGGCCGCCGCCGGGCTCTGCGCCTGGGCAGGCGGGCGGTCCTGGGCCGGGCCGCGAACCTGGCAGAGGCCGGCGAGGAGCAGGAGGAGAGCGCAGCGGAGCGGCGCGGACGGACCCATGCCGCGGATCATGGCGTCCACCCGGCCGGCCGTCGGTACGGCGTCTGGCGTCTTGCGCTCAGGCCGCGGGGACGGTCTGCGCCTCGCTCGGCTCCGCGCTGCCCTTGGTCTGCGCGGTGCGGCGGCCGCTGGGCGAGCGGTCCGGCGCCCAGAGCAGGCGGAACCAGAACACCGAGCCGCAGCCGTCGGCGGCTTCGCGGTGCCCGATCTCGCCGCCCATGCTCTCGATCAGGGCCTTGCAGACCCAGAGACCGATGCCGGTGCCGGAGGCCGACGACGAGCCTTCGTCGTGCACGCGGCTGAAGCGCTGGAAGAGCAGCCCGCGCTGCGACTTCGGGACGCCGATGCCGCGGTCCTCGACCTCGACGACCACGCCGCGCTCCGCGGCCGTCGCCCGCAGGATCACCGGTGAGCCGCCGGGCGAGTACTTCAGCGCGTTGCCGACCAGGTTGAAGAGCACCTGCAGCACACGCGTCGGATCGGCGCGCACGGCGCGGTCGGCATCGGCGCCGATCTCGACGCTGAGCTTCGCGCCGCGCGCGGTCGCCGCGGGTTCGAGGATGCGTTCGGCGTCGCCGAGCAGGTCGGCCGCGAAGCAGTCGCGCGCCTCGATGCGCAGCCGACCCGCCTCGACCGCCGCGCGGTCGAGCAGGTCGTTCAGGAGCAGCATGAGGTGCTGCCCCGAGATCGCGGCCTGGTCGAGGAACTGGCGGCGCTCCTCCTCGGTGGTCGCGTAGCCGTCGCGGAGCATGTCGACGGCCGCGAGGATCGCGGTCAACGGCGTGCGCAGTTCGTGCGCGGTGTTCGCGAGGTGATCGTCGGCCCGCCGTGCGAGCTGTTCGAGCTCGCGCGTGCGCACGCGCACGTGTCGCTCGAGGCGCGCGGTGATGCGCGCTTCGTTCAGCTCGTCGACGAGCTGATCGGCGAGCGCGCGCAGCGAAGCCGGGCGCGAGGAGCCCGCCGCGAGCGTCTCGAGGCGCTGCACGGGCCGACCGATCCGGAAGTGTGCGAAGGCCAGCGCGAGCGCCGTGGCGACGAATGCGCCGAGCGGCCACCACGGCAGCGGATCGTCGAGCGGTGCGGGCGTGCGGAGCAGGACGACGCCGAGCGACTCACCACCGGGCGCGCGCACGGGCGCGGCGACCGTGCGGCCGTCGGGCAGGGCGCGGACCTGATCGAGGCGCGCGTGCTCGCGCAGCGCGACCGTGTCGCCCGGATCGCCCGCGGCGACGAAGAGGTCGTGCGCGCTGTCCTCACCGCGGAGCCAGCACGCGGCGCCGACGACGCCGTCGCGCGCGCGGATCAGGCGCTGCAGCACGAGGCGCAGCTGCGACTCGGCCTGCGGGTCGTCGATCGAGGGGATCGTCAGCGCCAGCAGGCTCGCGTCCGCGAGCGCCTTCGCCTCGGCCGAGGGCCGCGCCCCGTCGCGGAACGCGACGAGTCCCCCGACGCTGGCGGCGAGGGCCGTCAGGAGCGTGACCGCTCCGATCGATGCGAGGTACGGGCGCACTGGGTGCCGACGACTGCCGAGCCGCCGTCGTGTGTGCATGCTTCGGCCATCCGCGCCGCGGACTGCATGAACTTGCGACAGCGGGATCCCGGTCCGGGATCGCGGTGTCGGCGCGCGCGGCGCCACCGCGCTCAGCGATCCGCGAGCAGCACGTCGAAGGGCTGATCGACGAAGGTCGGGCCGTCTGCCGGGCGCCAGCCGACGCCGCTCGTGAAGCCCGGATCGCCCTCGAAGGCGACGCGACCCGAGCGTCGCAGCAGCAGGAAGCGCGGCATCCCGAAGCCGCCGACCTTGATGGAGTACTGATCGAAGGTCGTGCCCTTGTCGCGGGCGATGCGCGCACCGGTCAGCGGCTCCGCGGCCAGCGCGTCGCGCAGGGCCTGGTCCTCGGTGCCGCCGTCGCAGACGACGATCGTCTCGAGGCCGGCCGCGCGCCCGCGCTCGAGGAGATGCGCGAGGTACTTCGCGGTCGGGATGATGCGCTCTGCCACCGGCGACCAGAACACGAGCATCACCGGCTTGCCGCGCAGATCGGCCAGCGCGACCGGCTCGCCGCGCAGGAACTCGACGTCGAGCGCCGGCGGCTCGATGCCGGAGAAGCTGCCCGGCTGGCGCAGCGAGGCATCCGCGAGGATGCGCTTCTGCGCGAGCACGCGCTCGATGCGCGCCGCGGGGTCGCGCGGGTCGCGCGCGAGCAGCCGGATCTCGCGGTACTCCGCGGCACCGGGTCCGGTGACGAGGCCGAAGCCGCCGCGCAGCGCGTGCGGCGAGGCGAAGTCCTGCGTGTGTGCGTAGAGGCCGTCGAAGTAGACGTCGACCGTGCTGCCCGTGACGTCGATGCGCAGCCGATGCCACTCGCCCGCGCCGGCGAGCACGCTGCGGTGGTCGTGCACCTCCCAGACGCCGCCGCGGTTCGTCGAGAGATCGAGGTAGCCCTTCGGGTGCAGCAGCGCGGCGGAGTAGTCCTGATCGCCCTTGCGGCCGAAGCAGAGCCCGGCGAGACGTCCCTGCGCCTCGCCGCGCTCGTCGATCGGCACGCGCAGTTCGGCCTCGAGCGAGTAGTCCGCGTCGAACGCGACGTCGCAGATCAGGAGCTTGGTGACGAGGACGCCGTCGCTCTCACCCGCGACGTTCGCGCGGATGCGCGCGCCGTAGGCCTGATAGCTGTCGCTGTCGCCCGACCAGCCCTCCAGCGTGCGCTCGTCGTAGGCGAGCCGCCAGCGCGCGAGGCTCTTGCCCGTGCGTTCGGCGAGCGCGGTGTAGGCGTCGAGCACCGCCGGCACCGAGAAGCGCGCGCCGACGCGGCGCAGGATCTCGAGGCCCATCATCGGCAGGCCCGCCGCCTCGTAGCGCTGCGCGAGCGCGAGCCCGTCGTCGGCGAACTTCTTCGTGATGTTGATCCGCTTCAGCGCGAGCGGGTCGAGGCGCAGGATGCGTTCGCTCGCCTCCTTCACCAGCGGGCTCTCGCCCTTGCCCTCGGCCTGCAGCGTCGCGCGCAGCTCGCGCCAGGTCGCGGCCGCGCGCGCCTTGAGTTCGAGTTCCTCGAGCAGCCGCGCCGTGCGCTCGAGCAGCTCGGGGTCGGCACCGCGGTCCTCGAGAGCATCCTCGAGCAGTTCGAGTGCGCCGGCCTTGTCGCCGCGCTCGACCGCGCGCGCGGCCCAGTCGAGGAAGCGCTTGCGGTCGTCGAGCTTGCCGGTCGCACGGTCGCGCAGCTCGAGGATGAAGGTCTTCCAGACCTCGTCCATCGCATCGATGCTCGTCACCGGCGAGCCGGGCGCGCTGAGCACCATCTCCTCGAAGTGCAGTGCGGGGTCCTTCGGCTGACCGCGCTTGAACGACTCGGCATACGCGTGCGAGGCATCGCGCCAGACCGGGCGGCCGTCCTGGTCGCGCCAGTTCCAGAGCAGGTAGACGACGCCCCAGGTCGGCGCATACCAGGGTGGGCCCCAGGCGTAGCGACCCTCGACGACCATCCGGAAGGTCGGGGCCGTCTCCGGTTCGTCGAAGCTGCCGTCGCTGCCCGCGGCCGCCTCGCTCGGGCTCTTCATCCAGCCCTTCTCCAGGCGCGCCGCGAGCGGGAAGAGGCGCCCCGGCGGGGCCTGGTTCCAGCGCACGCTGCCGTTCGAGAGGATCGTGCAGCCCTCGAAGAACGACGCGTAGGCCTCGTTCAACCAACCCGGCACGAAGGGGATCGAGAGCGAGACGAACTGGTGCGCCGCCTCGTGGAACAGCGTGCCGTACATCCCGCGCACGCCCTCGCGGCCCTGCACGCCGCCGCCGACGAAGGTCTCCACCGCATCGCCGATGAAGTGTCCGCCGGACCACTCCACCGGGTTCTGCCCGAGCGTGAGGTACTCGTCGCGGCTCTTGAAGATGCGGATCTCGATCTGCGGCGTCTTGCCGCCGTCCTCCATGAAGCGGAAGAAGCGCCGGTAGAAGCGGTTCATCTGCTCCATCGCGATCGCCGAGGTCTCGAGCACCATCAGGCCCGCGTTCGTGCGGTACTTGTAGTTCTCGGTCTCCTTCGTCCACGCGTTCGCCCAGTCGCTGTGCGCGGCGTCGAGCGCCGCGCGCTCGGCGGCGCTCATCCCCGACGTGGGGTCGCCGGCACCGGCGAAGACGTCGTCGACCGCGACCTCGCTGCCGCCCGTGCGCCGGATGTTCGTGATCGCGTTGCGCGCCGCGTCGCGCGTCGGGTCGACGGCCAGCTCGTCCTGGTAGACCTCGATCGCGCCGAGCAGGTCCTTCCGCTTCTGGTAGTCCTTCGCGAGCAGGTCGAGCTCGGCGATCGCCTTCGTCTGCAGACGTCCCCAGGACTGCGCCTCGGGATCGAGCGTCGCGAGCCGCGCGAGCTGCACCTTCTTCTCCGGCGCGAGCCGCGTCTGCTGCGCGCGCGCCGTCTTCGGCAAGGCGCCGACCAGGTCCAGCCAGCCGTGCAGGTCGTGCGCCGCGCGGTCCTTGTCGCCCGCCGCCTCGGCGATCCGCGAGCTCAGCAGCAGCGCATCGAGATCGACGGCGTCGCGCTCGAGCGCCCGGTCGATCGCCTTGCGCGCCTTCACGTGCTCGCCGGCCTCGAGCTCCGCCTTCGCCTCCGCGACCAGCGCGGCGAGGTTCGTGCTCGGGTCCTGCGTGCTGTCCTGCGGAGCGAGACAGAGGACGCCGTGGAGGATGAGGCTCGCGATCATGCGGGCGGGGAGAGTAGCGGATGGGGCGAGGGCGGCTCGGTCGCGACGAGCGTGCGACAAGGGGGGCTCGGCGCGGGGCGGCCAGGACGCTGCCGGCCGACGCCCACCGCGCCATCCTCGTGCCCCGATCGTGCGGCGCGGTGATTCAGCCCTGGGGCAGTCGCAGGGGATCGCCGCCGGCGGCGCGGATGCGTTGGACGGCGGCGACGATGCCATTGCGACGGATCGACTCGGCGTTCGCGTCGAAGTCCGACCATCGCTCCGCGAGGAGGCCGCGGTTCGCGCTGAGTGGTGCCGCGAAGCGCTCGGCCAGCGTCGCTTCGCCCAGCGCGGCCTCGACCCGGAGCGCACAGAGCAGCGCCGCGAACTCGGCCTCGGCGTCGTCCGTGCGCAGGAAGGTCGAGCGCTGGAGTTCGAGGATGCCGAGTTCGGATCGTCGGTGTTCGAGACGACGCGCGAGGGCCAGGCTCATCTCCGATGCGAGGAGGCCGTGGTCCACATGGCCGGCCGCGCGGGCGGCGATCGCGGCGCCCATCCATCCGGTCATGGCGTCGAACGGTCGCCGTTGCGCCTCGAGGACCGGGACACTCGCGAGCAACTGCTCGAACGCCTCACGCGGTCTGCGGCGCTCGAGCGCGAGGCTCCCCCGCCTGAGACGACAGATCGCGAGCTCCAGCTCGTCGTTGCGCGCGGCGAACTGCTCGATCGCCGCGGCGAAGCAGTTCTCGGCCGCATCGAGGGACCGGGCCTGCCACTGCGCCTCGCCGAGGAAGCGGAGGCAGCGGGCCTCACCACGCCGGTCGCGGACCTTGCGGAAGATCGGCAGGCTCTGCTCCAGCAGTTCGCGGGCCGCCGCGAACTCGCTTCGCGCGAGATGCCGCTCGGCGATCGCAGCCCGGCAATTGGCCACGCCGAGCGGGGCCTCGAGCGCCAGGTAGATCGGAAGCGCGTCGCGGAACGCCTGCTCCGCTTCGGGATGGCGGTTCGCCCCGAGGAGCGCATCGCCGAGCGCGAGCAGGGCGTTGGCAACGCCGTCCTGGTCCCCGACGCTCCGGAACAGCGCCAGGGACCGGCGGAACTCGATCACTGCGGCTTCGAAGTCCTGGCGCAGCATCGCCAAGGTCGCGAGTCCGTGATGGCACTTCGCCACGCCCGTGCGTTCGTCCAGGCGCCGGTAGATCCCGAGTGCTTCGCGGAGCGGGCCGAGACCGCGCTCCGCATCACCGCGGAGCGCGCACGCGTGTCCGAGTGCGCGCAGGTCGTTCGCGAGATCGAGCCCGCTCGCGTCGCGTTCGTGTCGCCGCGCGGCGCGCTCGAAGTGCGCGACGGCGCCGTCGAGGTCGTCGATGCGCATGCAGATCTCGCCGAGCGCCTTCTCGCAGGAGCCCACGCCGTTCGCATCGCGCAGCTCCTGGTAGATCGCCCTGCTGTGCTCTGCCTCGCGCCGTGCGGCATCGATCTCGCCGGCGTAACGGAGCTGCTCGGATCGCGCGAGCCGACAGAGGGCTTCCCCTGGACGATTGCCCAGCTCGAGTTCGAGTGCGAGTGATTCTCCGAGTGCCTCGCTGGCCCCGACCCGATCGCCGACACGAGTCCGCGCGATCGCGAGGCGATGGAGGTTGCTCGCCTCGGCAGAGTGATCGCCGCGCGCGCGCGCCAGGGCCACGCCGGTCTCGGCGACGCGAAGCGCGCTGAGCCGCCGGTCGGCGAAGTCGAGGAGCAGGCACGAGGACGGGGCGAGCTCCGTGAACGCGGCGAGTTCGTCTTCGCCCGGCCGCGCGCACACCTCCGTGGCGATGTCGAGCAAGCTGGCTTCTTCGGCCAGCCATCGGCTGAGCGCCGCGCGCCCGTCGCCGAGCGCCCACTGACGGGAACATGCACCGCAGTGTTCGCGGAGTCCGAGGATCGCGGCGCCAAACGCTCCGCGTCGGGCCGAGCCATCCGCTGCAGCGACGAAGCTCCCCTGCTGCAGCAGCACGGGCACATGCACGCGACCCCCGCGCCAGTCGACGAGGCGGCGCTCGTAGAGGCGCTGCAGGCCGACGCCGTGCAGACCGCCGGCGACGAGCATCGCGGTGCGCTCGGGGAGGCCGGCGGGGAAGAGGAGCAGGCGGCGCAGGGCGTCGAGCGCATCGGGGGCGCGTTCGCCCAGGTGCTGCAGTGCCAGGGTGAAGGCGGCCGCGAGGACGCGCAGGTCGGCGCGCGCGGACTCATCGAGTCGCTCGAAGGCGACCTGGCTGCCGAGGAGGGACCAGTCGAGCTGCGAGGTGCTGAGCGCCTCGCGCAGCTCGGTGAGCGCGGCGCGCGCATCGAGGTGCAGCTCGCCCCAGCGCGCGGCGAGCAGGCGGATCGCGCGGGCCTGGCCGCGCAGCGCGTCGAGCAATGCGCTCCAGTGCGCGTGATCCGCGGTCCAGGCCTTCGGGTCGAGGCCGGCCTGCGCGAGTTCGAGCGCGAGCAGCGCCGCGCCGCTGCTCCGCGCGAGCGGCCCGACCGGGACCACGCTCTCCGCCGGTGCACCGATCGGCCAGCGCGAACTGGAGAGGAAGCGCGCGTTGCGCGTGCGCTCGGTCACGGTGTCCATGAGCTCGACGAGCTCGCGTGCCGAGTCGCTGCTGCCGAGCAGGTCCTCGAGGTTGTCGAGGACGATCAGGACCTCGTGCTCGCCGGCGAGCAGACCGGCGAGCTGCGCGGGCGAACTCAGCGCCGGCTGGCCCAGCGCGGCGGCGAGCATGGTGCGGAGCAGGCCGACCTGCATGCCGCTCTGCACGTGCATGCAGAGCACGCGCGCGACCGCGCCCTGCGCGAGGAGCTGGCGCGCGACCTCGAAGCAGAGCTCGGTCTTGCCGACGCCGGGGATGCCGCACGCGGTGACGATCTGGCGCGCACGCAAGGCGCTGAGCAGTTCACCGACGAGCGCATCGCGCGGCTGCCAGCTGACCACGCGCGGCGGGATGCCGAAGAGGGGCGCGGCGAGCGCTTCGCGGAGTCCCGGTCGTGCGAGCAGGACGGGCACGCTCCACGCTTCGCTCTGGTCATAGGCCTCGCGCCGCGCGCGGCCGAGTGCGACGGCGGGGTCCTGCGTCTCGAGCAGGAGGCGATGGAAGCGCGCGAGCAGCGTGGCGCTGCCCGCGACGGGGAGATCGGCCTGGCAGGCGACGACGCAGGGGATCGCCGCGCCGTCCTCGGCGAGGAGGGTCTGGCCGAGCCCCGCGAAGCCGATGCCGCTCTGACACGAGCAGAGCGCGACGAGCTCGACGTCGAATCCGCGCAAGGTCGCAGCGAGGAGCCGGGCCGGGACGGACTCGGTGAGACCTCGCTCGTTCTCGAGGGCGAGGCGGGCGTCGCCGGAGGCGCCGGACCCATGGGCGACGATCTGCACGACGCCGTAGGCCCGCCCCTCGCGTCGTGCGTCCGCGAGGGCTGCGCCGAGAGCCGCACGGCTCGCGTGGCGCAGCACGGTGAGCCGCTCGCCGTGGACCGCGCGCAGCGCCGCCTCGTGCGGGGTCAGATCGAAGACCGGCAGGTCCTTGGGCATGGCCCACGCGAGCAGCACGCGTGGGGATGCGCCGATCACCGCGTCGCGCGGCGTCGCGTCGGGCAGGGTCCGGATGAGCGACGCGCCGGGTACCGCGCAGAGCTCCCCGCGTGCATCGCGGAGCAGTTCCAGCGGCAGGCGGGCGAAGGCCTCGCTGCCGGGGTGGAGGAGGACGACGAGGCGATAGGGCCGTCGTGCGGAGGCGCCGAGGATCGACTGCCAGACGTAGGCGAACTCGTCGACGTCGGTCAGCGCGCGGAACAGGTCCTCGCCGAAGGCGCGGCGCTCGGCAGGACTGCTCCGGTGGCTCACATAGCGATCGAGGAAGCCGGCCCAGTCGAGCTCGCAACCGGGCAGGTGCCGTGCGAGATCGACGACGAACTCACGTTCGGCGCGGTGCGCGCACTGATCGCGCAGCACGAGCGCGACGCGCCCCGGCGGTCCGGGAACGCCGCGCGCCTCGATCACGACCTCGTGGTCCGGCTGCGTCTCGGTCTCGTGCATCTTCGGCTCGTGACTCGCCTGGTTCCGCTGCGGAGCGCGGAGGATAACGGTGCATGCGCGGCGCGGGCGCGGTGCAGGACCGATGGCCGCGGCGGGTTTCGATCTGGCGGACGCGATGCAACCCCGCGAGCATCGCCGCATGCTCCGCTCCGACCTCACGCCGCAGCAGACCCGCATCGCGCTCGCGCTCGTCGCCACCCTCGGCGTCCTCGCCGCGCTGCTCGTCGCCGCGGGCAATCCGGGCAACATGGGCCTCTGCGGTGCCTGCTTCCTCCGCGATCTCGCGGGGGCGCTCGGGTTCTTCCAGGCGCCGGCGCCGCGGATCTTCCGGCCCGAGCTCACGGGGATCGTGCTGGGTGCGCTGCTCTGCGTCCTCGTGCGGCGGCGCTTCGCGGCGCGCTCGGGGAGCTTCGCCGCGTCGCGCTTTGCGCTCGGCGTGTTGATGGCGCAGGGTGCCCTGGTCTTCCTCGGCTGTCCGTTCCGGATGCTGCAGCGATTGGGCGGCGGCGATCTCCACGCCTGGCTCGCGCTGCCGGGCTTCGTCGCGGGCGTCTTCGTCGCGACGCGCTTCGAGCGGCGGGGTTATTCGATCGGGAAGACGAGTCCGGTCGCGGCACCGATCGGCCTCTGGGCACATCTCGTCTTCCTCGGCCTGCTCGCGCTGTTCCTGGTCGGCGGTGTGCTGTCGGGACCCGGCCCGGGCAGCACCGAGGCGCCGGCCCACGCGGCCTGGTCGCTCGCGCTCGCGCTCGGCCTCGTGGCCGGCGTGATCCTCTCGCTGAGCGGCTTCTGCGCGATCTCCGCCGCGCGACAGCTCTTCCTCCCCAGGCGGACGATGAGTCTCGCGGCGGCGCTGCTGATCCTCGCCTATGCCGCGACGGCCTTCGCGACGGGCCACGCGAACTGGGGATTCGGCGGCCAGCCGATCGCGCACTCCGAGTTCCTCTGGAACGCGCTCGGGCTCGCCCTCGTCGGACTCTGCGGCGCGCTCGCAGGTGGCTGCCCGGTGCGTCAGCTCGTGATGGCGGGCGAGGGCAATGGCGATGCGTTCGTCTGCGTGATGGGTCTCGTCGTCGGCGGGGCGGCCGCGCACACGTTCGGCATCGCGTCGTCGCCGGCGGGCGCGAGCGACGCGGGACGGATCGCGACGCTCGTCGGGCTCGCGATCGCGCTCACGTATGCGTGGCGCGTTCGCCCTTCGCCGTCCTGAGCGGCGCGCGGGCGACGCCGGGCTCAGCTCGTCGTCTCGAGCTCGAAGAGCGTGATGCCGGTCTCGCGGGCGAGCCACACGCCACCGCCGGCGGCGACGAAGGCCGGCGCGAGCTGCTGGCGGTACCAGCGCCCGCTGCGCAGGTGGACCTCGCCGTCGGTCACGCGGCGGTCGCAGTTCTCCTCCCAATCCTGTTTCGTCAGCACCTCGAGGAAGAGCGCGCCGCGGCAATGGTGGGCGAGGCTGGCGACGGCGCGCGCGGCATCCTGATTGCCGAGGTATTGCAGGACGCCGTGGCAGATCACGAGGTCGTAGGCGCCATTGCCGCGCCAATCGACGACGGAGCCGTGCTCCCAGCCGAAGCGCTCGCAGAGGTATTCGCTGTATTCGACCCCGTGGTAGCGAGCCTGCGGCCGCTGCTTGCCGAGCGCGTCGCGCCAGTACCCGAGTCCGCAGCCGAGGTCGAGGACGCGCTCGACCTCGATCTCCAGGCGATCGAGGTAGGCGAGGACGAAGGCGCAGAGCCGCTCGACCTCCTCGCGCGCATAGACCCGCGTGCGCGCGTTCTCGTAGAAGCGTTCGTAGTAGGCCTGATCGAAGACGCGGCTCGCCATGCGCCGACACTGTGGGCGAGATGCGGGTCGCGGTCCACGGAGTGCCCGAGGCGGTGGATCTCCGCCTCGTTCCGCCGCTTCCCTCTTCGGCGTGTCCGGCTCCTCGCACGGCAGCTCCGCTCAGCCGCTGGCTCGGACCAGCGACGGCTGACCGGGTCCGGTCGTCGGTGGGCTGGGGAACCGAAGCTGCCGAGCCGCCGGGTGTTGCGAACGCATCACTCACGGGCGACCGCGTTCGGAGTCGATGTTGGGGGAGATCGTGCGCTCGAGGCACTTGTGGGAGCGCGCGTGTTTCCTACCATCCGGCACCCGTGAAACTAGCCCTGGTACTCGCTGACGCGGCGCGCCCGGACGCTCTGGGTACTTTGAGTGCCCTTGGCTTGGGCATCACCAGACTGACCGTCGCGCGGACGCCCGGGCAGTTCCGCGGCAGTCTGGTCATGGTCGCGACACCCGACGAGGGCGAACCGCTCGAGCACGAGTTCAGCATGACCGTTGCGGTTCCAGGTCAGGAAGCGCAGCAGTTTGCGGTGGGCGGCTTCACGAGTGGGGGACCGCGGCAACAGGTCGTGATGGCCCACTCTTTCGAGATGATCATCAGCACACTCGGTACCTACGTGTTCAGGATCGACGCCGGTGACTCGTATGCCGAGACCCGGCTGCTCGTGGAAGAAGCCGCGGGCATGCCTGCGAACGGCACTGCCTCGGCACAGGAGAGCTCCAGGTGACGCGGTCCGAGTTCAGGATCGTGCCCATCGCGGCGCTGACGGCAGCGATCTCGGCGACCGCCGATTCGGGCCAGGTTCACCGACTCACGTCGACGTTGCCGGCGCCGGCGATGCGCGGTCATCCGACGCAGTGGCGTGGTTTCGCGGCTCCTCTGGTGCTGTTCGACGATGGCTTGGCGAGGCGCTACGACGCAACGCGTCTCGCCCCGTACGAAAAATCTCGTCGGCGAATGCACCGGCTCATGCTGGAATCGTCGGTCAGGTGCGTTGGTTGGCAGTGGCCCGCCTTGAACCTGGGCATGGACGGTCAGCTCGAGCTGCAGTGGTGGCACGGCACGAAGAGCCTGACTCTGGTCGTTGACGGCTCCAAGGTCAGCTATCTCAGGGCATGGGGGGAGGATGTGCAGTTGGAGATGGAGGACGGCGAAGTCGTCGACTCTCCCGACTTCCAGAACCTCTGGAGATGGCTGCAGGAGTAGGCAGGTGTCGATCGCTCCAGGGCCGGACGATCCCGTTGCCGACGACGAATCTCTCCTGCGGAGCATCGACGGCGACCTCGAACATCGGTGGGAGAGCGGGAGGCTCCGCTTGGCGTCGACCTCGTTCAACGATCGCGGCATGAAGCCCTCGGTCGATCGCGAACGGTTGCGCGGCGATGCACTCGACGCACGCAAGAAGCCGGACGATGGGCTTGCTCGGTTCGCCACGAGAGACGTTCGTGCCATCGATCTCGGTGACATCGACCCAAGTACCGGGCAGATACGCAACTCGATCCCCGTCGATGTCGTGCCGGATCCCATTCGCGCCTCTCTGCCTGCCGAGGAGAACCTCGCGCACGCGCTCATCCAGACCAGAGCTCAGGTGTCAGACAAGAAGTTCCGGCGACTGAAGGAGCGGCTCGCCAGGCTGGCAGAAAGGGACATCGTGCAGTTGCCGGCGAAGTACCGGGACGTCAGGCCGTCACCGTGAGCGCGATGCGAGCACGCGGCTGCGCTCGTGGCGGATCCCGTCGGAGTCGTTTGCACCGAGTGCCGGACGCCCAGCGCGCTTCGAACCGCGGGCGCCGCGGGCGATGATCCCGCGATGCCCTACACGCTCCTCGCGACCCGACTGCCCGAGCTGGCCCGTCGGGAGACGCGGATGCTCGTCGTGCCGGACGGAGACCCGGACGGACTGCCCCCCGATTCCTACGCCTTCCTCGAGGGCTTCTGTGACGAGCCGGGATGCGACTGCCGGCGCGCGGTGTTCTTCGTGCGGAGCGTGAAGCGCAACCGCATCGAGGCGGTGATCGGCTGGGGCTGGGAGGACCGTCGCTTCTACGTGCGCTGGCTCGGAGAGGATGAGCCGCTGCTCGTCGATCGGCTCCGCGGTCCCTCGCTCGAACTCGCGGCGAGCCAGGGCGAGTACGCGGACCTGCTGCTCTCGATCCTGGCCGACGGGCTCTCCGACCCGGGCTTCGGCGAGCTCGTGCGCGCGCACTACGCGGCGTTCCGCCGCTGCATCGAGGCCGAGGCGGCGCAGGACTGCGACCGCGCGAGCGACTGCGGGCACGATCACTGAGGGGGAGGCCTTGCGTCGGCGGCAGGCAAGGTGTCCGCGACTTGCTTTCACCCGCGCGATCCCCTTCGCTGCGCGCGGAATCAGACGATGACCGAGGCGACCCAGAATGCCGTGCAGGCGGCGATCGACCTGCGCATCGCACGCGAGCTCGGCGTGCGCGAATCCCAGGTGTCCGCGACCGTGGCGCTGCTCGACGAGGGCGCGACCGTGCCCTTCGTGGCGCGCTACCGCAAGGAGGTGACGGGCGGGCTCGACGATGCGCAGCTGCGCACGCTCGCCGAGCGCCTCGTCTACCTCCGCGAGCTCGAGGAGCGGCGCACGGCGGTTCTCGCGAGCATCGAGGAGCAGAAGAAGCTCACGCCGGAGCTGCGCGCGGCGATCCTCGCCGCCGACACGAAGCAGCGGCTCGAGGACCTCTATCTGCCCTACAAGCAGAAGCGCCGCACGAAGGCGATGATCGCGCGCGAGCGCGGGCTCGAGCCCCTGGCGCGCACGTTGCTCGCGGATCCCACGCAGGACCCGAACGAGCTCGCCCAGGGCTACGTCGATACGGCGCGCGAGGTGCCGGACGTCGAGACCGCGCTCGACGGCGCGCGCCAGATCCTGATGGAGGACTTCGCGGAGGACCCCGAGCTCGTCGGCACCCTGCGCGAGCGGGTCTGGGCGGCGGCGGAGCTGCGCACCGCGATCGCCGACCCGGCGAAGGCGGTGGAGGCGGCGAAGTTCTCCGACTACTTCGAGCACCGTGAGCCGCTCGCACGGGCACCGTCGCACCGCGTGCTCGCGATCCTGCGCGGGCGCAACGAGGGCTTCCTCCGCATGGCGCTCTGCACCGCGCCCGACGACACCGAGCTCGCCGACGACGGCCGCGGGCTCGGGCTCGGCGCCGTGCTCGCGCGCTTCTCGATCCGCGACGAGAAGCGCAAGGGCGATGCCTGGCTGCTCGCGACCGCGCGGCTCGCGTGGCGCGTGAAGCTCGCGGCGCACGTCGAGACGCAGCTCGTCACGCGCCTGCGCGAGGCCGCGGAGGAGGAGGCGATCGCGGTCTTCGCGCGCAACCTGCACGACCTGCTGCTCGCCGCACCGGCGGGGCGGAAGCGCATCCTCGGCCTCGACCCCGGTCTGCGCACCGGCGTGAAGGTCGCGGTGGTCGACGAGACCGGCAAGGTGCTCGAGACGACGACCGTCTACCCCACGCCACCGCGCGAGGACGTCGACGGCACGTTGCGCACGCTCGAGAGCCTGATCCGCCGCCACGGCGTCACCCTCGTCAGCCTCGGCAATGGCACGGGTTCGCGCGAGACCGATGCGGTGGTCGGGCAGCTCCTGCGCCGCGTCGCGGACCTCGGCGTCGTGCGCGTGATGGCGAACGAGGCCGGCGCGTCGGTCTACTCGGCCTCGGAGCTCGCGAGCAAGGAGCTGCCCAGCCTCGATGTCTCGCTGCGCGGCGCGGTCTCGATCGCGCGGCGCGTGCAGGATCCGCTCGCCGAGCTCGTGAAGATCGAACCCAAGTCGATCGGCGTCGGGCAGTACCAGCACGACGTGAACCAGGTGCGGCTCGGCAAGGCGCTCGATGCCGTGGTCGAGGACTGCGTCAACGGCGTCGGCGTCGACCTCAACACCGCCTCGCCGGCCCTGCTCGCGCGCGTCGCCGGTCTCTCGCCGACGCTGGCCGAGAACGTGGTGAGTCATCGCGACGCGAACGGCCGCTTCGCGAGACGCAAGGACCTGCTCGAGGTGCCGCGCCTCGGCAAGAAGGCCTTCGAACAGTGCGCGGGCTTCCTGCGCATCCCCGACGGCGACGATCCCCTCGATGCCTCGGCCGTGCACCCCGAGGCCTACGACGTGGTGCGTCGCATCGAGCAGGCGACGGGCCGCAAGGTGCGCGAGCTGATCGGCGACTCCGGCTTCCTCCGCACGCTCGACGCGAAGCGCTTCACCGACGAGCGCTTCGGTGAGCCGACCGTGCAGGACATCCTGCGCGAACTCGAGAAGCCCGGCCGCGACCCGCGTCCCGAGTGGAAGTCCGCAGCGCTGCGCGAGGACGTGAAGGAGATCACGGATCTGCAGCCGGGCATGCAGCTCGAGGGCACGGTCACGAACGTCGCGGCGTTCGGCGCCTTCGTCGACATCGGCGTGCACCAGGACGGCCTCGTGCACGTGAGCCGGCTCTCGGAGCGCTTCGTCGAGGACCCGCGCAGCGTCGTGCGCGCCGGGCAGGTCGTGCGCGTGAAGGTCCTCGAGATCGACGTTCCGCGGAAGCGCATCGCGCTCTCGATGCGCATGAGCGACGAGCCCGGCCAGCCGAGCAAGCGCAGCGGCGGGGATGCGCCGCGGCGTGAGAGCCCGCGCGGCGAGGCGCCGCGCGCGCCGCAGCCGCCGCGACGGCCGGAGCCGGAGGTCAAGAACGCCTTCGCACGGGCCTTCGGCAAGCTCGAGAAGCCGAAGGGCTGAGCGCGCGGGGCCGTCGCGGGTCGCGGTCGGGGGAGGGCGACGGCGACATCCGGCGGAGAGTCCGTCAGATCGGCCCGGTTCCTGGCAAGGAGCACTCGCTCATCACCAGGAACACCGATGCGGAAGCTCCCATTCAGTCTCGCCCTGACCCTGCTCACCGGCCTCGCCGCCGCCCAGACCGCGCTCACGGGCAACGTCTACGACGGCGCCGGCGGGCCCCTGCTCTCCGGCAACGTCTACTACGCGACCGGGCACCTCACCGTCCCGACCGGGCAGACCTTGACGATCCAGCCGGGCGCGATCCTCAAGTTCGGGATCCACGTCTTCTACGTGAACGGCACGCTGCGTTGTCAGGGCACGGCGGCCCAGCCCTGCTACCTCACGTCGTTGCACGACGACTCGGTGGGGGGCGACACGAACGGCAACGGCAGCGGGACGGCGCTCGCGGCCGGGCAGTGGTACGGGATGGAGTTCGCGCCGGGCTCCGACGCGAGCGTGCTCACGCACACGAAGATCCGCGCCATTGGCTGGGGCAACTGGTGCGTGCGGCTCTACAGCTCGGCAAGCCTCGTCGATTGCGCGATCAGCGACGCGAGCTACGGGGGCATCGAGGTCTCGGCCTCGGCGCTGCCGACCGTGACGCGCTGCGACCTGCAGCGCGTGCATGGCGTTCCCGCCGTGCGCGGCCTGAGCTACGCGGGTGCCGCGGGCTTCCTCGACACGACGGCGAGCAACTGCCCCGGTGGTGCCTACATGGCGGTCGACACGCCGTCGGTGACCGGCAACCTCACGCTCGGCCCGCGCAACGGGATCGGGTCGGTGCTCGTCTACCGCGGACATACGAGCGTCGCCGCCGGCGCCGTCCTCACCCTGCAGGCCGGCCTCGTGCTCAAGGCCAGCTCGCCGCTCGCCTTCTACGTGGCCGGGACCCTGGTCACCAACGGCAGCGTGGCCAACCGCGTGGTGTTCACGTCGATCCACGACGACAGCGCGGGGGGGGATACCAATCAGAACGGCGCCGCCACCGCGCGTGCGGCCAGTCAGTGGTATGGCCTCGAGTTCAACCCTGGATCGAGCTCGAGCGCGCTGGCGTATGCCGACGTGCGCTGCACGGGCTGGGGCAACTGGAGCTGTGCGACGATCAACGGCTCGACGCCGCAGTTCACCGACTGCCGTTTCAGCGATGGGGGCTACGGGGGCGTGCAGCTCGGCGCTGGCGGCCGCCCGGCGCTGACGCGCTGCCACTTCGAGGGCATCCAGTCGGTCGCGGCCATCCGCGGGGTGCCGCTCGATGCGGTCCCCGACTTCCTCGACAACACGATCGCCAACTGCGCCGTGAACTACCTGCAGATCGACCACGGCACGCTCGGTGCGAGCACGACGATCCAGCGCGCGAACTGCCCGAACGGTGTGCTCGTCTATGCGAGCCACCTGACCATTCCGCTCGCCACGAGCCTGACTCTCGGCGCGGGCATCGCCCTGAAGGCCGCGAGTCCACTCGCGATCTACGTCAACGGCACGCTCGTGGCCAACGGCACGGCGGGTCAGCGGGTCGTGTTCACCTCGATCCACGACGACAGCGTCGGCGGTGACACGAACGGCAACGGCAGCAACACCGCGCTCGCGCCCAGCCAGTGGTACGGCATGGACTTCGGCGCCGAATCGGACCAGAGTCAGCTCACGTTCGCAGACCTGCGCGGTTGCGGGTGGGGCAACTGGGCATGCGCGAACCTGGGCTCCAGCGCCGCGGGCTTCACGTCGTGCCGGTTCACCGATGCGGGGTACGGCGGCATCCTCGTCGACTCGAACAGCCGTCCCGTCATGCAGGCCTGCGAGTTCGCGCGCGTGAACGGCCAGCCGGCCATGCGCGGCTTCACGCTCGATGCCCTCGCGGGGCTCGACAGCAACACGGCCGCCGACTGCCCCGGGGGCAACTACACGCGCGTCGACCACGGCACGCCCCAGGCCTCGTGCAGCGTCCGGCCGGAGAACCTGATCGGCCGCGTGCTCGTCTACACGGTGCACCTGACCGCGCCGAGCGGACTCACGCTGACCCTGGATCCCGGCGTGATCCTCAAGGCGGCGAGTCCCCTCGTGTTCTACGTCCGCGGCAACCTCGTCGTGCACGGTCCGGTGGTCTTCACGTCGATGCACGACGACCTGCACGGCGGGGACACCAATGGCAACGGCAATGCGTCCGCGGCGGCGACGTCCCAGTGGTACGGCATCCAGATCCTCGCGGGTGCGGCCGTGGCGATGGAGCTCGGCCTGGTGCGCTGCACGGGTTGGGGCAACTTCCCCGCGCTCGAGAGCCAGAGCGGTCTCGTCTCGCTGCGGCGCTGCCGCGTCGAGCTCGGGGGCTATGGCGCGTTCGACCTCGGGGATGCCGCCGTGGCGGAGGACCTCGTGGCCTTCGCCAACGTCGGCCACGGCTTCATCCTGCGCGGCGGCGGCTTCGCGCTGCGGCGGGCGACGAGCGCCTACAACACCGGCGCCGGTGTGCGGCGCGAGACCGGGTGGACGGGCGTCGTGCGCAGCACGATCGCGCACGGCAATGGCGGTGGCGGCTTCGTGAACTTCGCCGCGAACCAGATCTCCTGGTCCGACGGCCCGGGGATCGTCGGGGGCAGCGGCAACCTGAACGCCGACCCGCTCTTCGTCTCGGCCGGTGCCGGTGACCTGCGCCTCTCTCCGCTCTCGCCCTGCGTCGAAGCGGGTGATCCGCTGGATGCACCGACGGGCCTGGACGGGATCGGCTTCCCGCGCTTCCTCGACGGCAACGTCGACGGCTCCCAGCGCGTCGACATGGGCGCCTACGAGTTCGACAACCTGATCCTGCTCGTCTCGGGCAGCTCGAGCCCCGGTGGCACGCTCCAGGTCGCGTCGATCGCGAGCCCGCAGCTGCCGATCGTCGTGCTCACGCTCGGCCTGCCCTTCGACGCCGGCCTGCCGGTGCTGAACCTGGGTTCGCTCTTCGTCGACCCGACGGGGCCCTTCGACGCGATCGTCTGGCCGGCCAATGGCTCGGCGCCGATCACGATCCCGAGCAGCCTCGTCGGACCGATCCCGTTCGCGTTCCAGCTCATCGGGCTCGGCAATCCCTTCCCGCGCGGCAACACGAGCAATCCGTACCACTTCACGATCCAGTGAGGCGGCACGGCGCGGGCGCGCGCCGGCAGGCTCGGCGTCTCAGTTGCCGAGCAGCGCGCGCCCGTAGTTCGTCGTCGTGACCCCGGCCGCGTTCGCACCGAGATCGAGGACGAGCGCCGAGGCGTAGAGCGCGATGCCCGCGATCGGCGCCGCGGTGGGGATGGCGAGGGTGAGGGTCGCCGTCCCCGCGGGATCGGTGAGCACGCCTGCGGAGGCCGTGACGTCGTGGTAGAGCGTGCAGCCGCTGGCGCCGGCGAAGCCCAGATCGAAGGGGAAGAAGGGCAGGTGCGTGTCGAAGCCGACCATGAAGTAGACCGGCGAGCTCGGCGGAGCCGAGCTGCACACGAGGTCGAGGTTGGTTCCGAGCTGCGCCGTGCCGTTGAGCGCGAACGCGGGGATGCCCGCAGACCCCTGGCAGCTCTGGCCGAAGAGCTGCGTGTTGGCGTCGCCGAGGACGAGCTTCAGCTTGAAGGCGGTGTTGCCACCGTTCGTGCCCGTGGCCTGTCCGGTGTAGCTGCCGAGGTAGACGCGCTGGTTCGTCCCCTCGCGGTGCGTGGCGGCCGAGGCCCCCGACGAACCGATCACGAGGACTTCGACCACGAGGTCGTCGACGCCGTTGTAGAAGAAGGCGTCCTGGAGCCCGATCTCGTTCCAGGCGTTGGCGACCATGTGCCATCGGTGGTCCGTCGTGTCGAGGACGGTCTGCGCCGGGCCAGGCGTGTTGAGGTTCGAGTCGAAGGTCGTCGACATCGTCCCGCCGTTGAAGTGCGCGAGGCGCACGCGGATCTGGCGCATGCTGCGCACGCCGGACGTGCACGGCGCGAACGCGATGCCCGAGATGATCCCGGGTGTGCTGCCGAGCTCGACGGCGCGGACCTGCGCCTGATAGCGCATGTCCGACGTGCTGAAGGGGAAGGCATTGCAGGTGCCATTGACCGGCGTCGTGCCTGGCGGGACCACGAAGCTCTGTGCGGTGACGAGGGACGAGACCAGCAGGGTGGCGAAGAGATTGGTTCGCATCGTTCGTTGGCGAGAGGGAGCAAGCGGACCATAGCGAGGTGTTCGACTCCTCGCAGTCTCACTTGCGCCTGCTCGCGTTCAGAATGCGAAGGACAGTGCAGCGGTCACGCCGTTGGCGACGAGGGCGATGAGCGCGGCGCGTGGCCAACGCAGCGCCGTGACCAGCGCATAGACGCCGCACTCGACGAGGGCGACGAGCAGTTCGATCGCGTTCCAGTCGAGTCGCAGATGCGCCATCGCGAACCACGCCGCCGGATGCGTGACGAGGTTCGCGAGCAGGGCATCGAGTGCGATGCGCCGGCGGGCCATCCTGGGCGCGAGGGCCACGGCGATCGGGATCTCGATCGCGATCGTCAGCAGGAAGAAGCCCAGCCACTCGATCACGCCGCCGCCTCCGTCGGGCGCGGCCGTGACCGCGGCGCGCACGCGAGCGCGATCAGCAGGGCCGGGACCTCGAGCCAGGCGTGGATCGCGGCGAAGACCGCATAGACGGAGCGCGCCGGTGCGAAGGCCGCGGCGAACCCGGCGAAGAGCGCGGCCGCGGCGAGCGCGACGGCGTACCCGAATTGCCGTGGCGCGGGCCAGCGCAGCTGCGACGTGGCGGCTTCGCTGCCACCGCCGAGCCTCGGCAGCACGTGGATCACCACGGCGTAGTGCAGGCACTGCAGGTATGCCCCCGCGCGGAAGAGGTCGATCGCCAGATCCTCCGCACGCCACGCGCGAGGCACGAAGACCGCGAGATGCAGGTCGAGCTCGCCGGCCGTCGCCGGCCCGAGATCGGTCATCGGCACGCCGAGCGACTCGAGCGCGTGCGCGGCGCCACCCGAGAGGATCGCGAGCGGCACGAGCACGAAGCCGACCGCACAGAGCGCGAGTGCCCGGCGCCGGGTCGCTCCCGCGAGACGCTCCGCGAGGAAGCCGATGGGCGTCAGGTTGTGCAGCAGGGCGAAGAGGATCAGCGCATCGAGCGGCGCCGCGAGCACGGCCCAGGCGACGAGACCCAGGGCCACGGCGCCGAGCACGGACGGCAGCACCCCGCGCCCGCGCAGGAGCGGCAGGACGAGCAGCACGAGCAGCGCGCCGAGCGACCATTCGGCGACCGCACGCGAACTGGAGTCGCCCAGTCCGGCGATCGCGGCGACGCGCACGAGCGCGATGCCGAGGAGCGGGACCGCGAGCCGCGTCGCGAGCCGCGAACCCGTGCGCGCGCCGAAGCGCTCGTCGACGTAGCGCAGCTCGACCGCGACGTGGACGAAGCCGAAGAGCGCCAGCGAGACCGCGTAGGTCCAGAGCGGCGCTGCCGTCGCGACGAGCGCGGTCGCGAGCGCACCCGCCAGGGCGAGCGCGCCGCGCGCGATCACGCGGAACCCGGGCCCGCGTCGGAGCGCCGGGCTCGCCGTCGCGACCAGGCGTAGCCGAGGATCGCGACGGCGGCGACCGCGATCACGATCAGCAGGAGCGGGTCCTTCACCGGCGCGGGATCGGGGGCGATGTCGGGGAGGAGGTCGAGGAGGCTGAGCATGGGATCACGGGACGAGGATGGTCGAACCGCTGGTCTCGCGGGCTTCGAGTGCGCGGTGCGCCTCCGCGGCCGCGGCGAGCGGCAGGCGGCGGCTCGGCTGCACGCGCACCGTGCCGCGCGCGATCACGTCGAAGAGGGCGTCGGCCGCGACGAGCATCTCGTCGCGGTGATGGACGTAATCGTGGAGCGAGGGCCGCGTGAGGAAGAGCGAGCCCTTGCTCGAGAGCAACATCGGATCGAAGGGCTCGGGCTTGCCCGACGCATTGCCGAAGAGCACGAGCGTGCCGCGCGGCATGAGGCAGTCGAGCGAGCGCAGGAAGCTCGTCTTGCCGATCGAGTCGAAGACGACCGGCACTCCGGCGCCGCCCGTGAGCTCGCGGGTCACCGCGACGAAGTCCTCGCGCGCCGTCACGACCGCGTGCGCGCAGCCATGCGCGCGGGCGAGCTCGGCCTTGGCCTCGCTGCCGACGGTGCCGATCACCCGCACGCCGAGTGCCGCGAGCCATTGACAGGCGATGAGGCCCACGCCGCCGGCGGCCGCGTGCCAGAGCACGGTCTGGCCGCGCTGCACGGGGAAGCAGCGGCGGATCAGGTACTCGACCGTCATGCCCTTGAGCATCGCCGCAGCCGCGGTCTCGTCCGGGATCGCGTCCGGCAGGCGCACGCAGCGCTCGGCCGGCACGACGCGATGCTCGGCATAGGCGCCGCGCGGCCCGGAGCAGGTCGCGATGCGGTCGCCGGGTGCGAACCCGGTGACGCGCTCGCCGACCGCGAGCACCCGGCCCGCGGCCTCGTTGCCGAGCAGCGAAGGCAGCGGCAGCGGATAGACGCCGCTGCGGTGGTAGATCTCGATGAAGTTGACGCCGATCGCGGTGTTGCGCACCAGCAGCTCGAGCGGGCCGGGGGGCGCGAGCGGCATCTCGACGAACTCCAGGACCTCGGGCCCGCCGGTGCGCGCGAAGCGGATCGCGCGCGTCGAGCGCGGGAGCTGCGGGGCCGCGCTCATGCGAGGGCGAGCCTGGGCGCGCGGCGGCGCGCGGCGAGCAGGCCGAGACCGGCGAGACCGCCGCCGGCGAGGAGCAGCAGGAACAGGGCTTCGCCGTCCTTGTCGGTCTTGGCCTTCGCGGGTGCCGCGGCGTCGAGCTTGCGCCCCTGCTCGTCGAAGCCCTCGCTGCTCGCGAGCACCAGTTCGAGCGCGGCCTCGCCTGCGGGCTGCACGCGCAGGGTGTCGAGGCGGCGGTGCATCGGGCTCTCGCGCTCGACCAGCCGACCGGGCGTGGTCGTCTCGATGCGTCGCACGGTGCC
>JADLHO010000094.1 GCA_020848735.1 Planctomycetota bacterium
CACCAGCGACGCATGCGACAACTCGAGGGGAGTGCGGGCACCGTGAGCGAGTACATCTGCTTCTTCCAGGACATCGATTCGTCGAGCATCGGGCTGGTCGGCGGCAAGGCCGCGAACCTGGGCGAGCTCACGCGCGCGCAGTTCCCTGTGCCGCAGGGCTTCTGCATCAACACCCGGGCCTATCGCCGCGTGATCGAGGCGAACGGCCTCGATGCCGCCATCGCGAAGCTGCTCGACGGGCTCGATTACGACGACGTCCCCGGGATCGAGCGCCGGGCGGCGTCGATCCGCGAGCTGTTCACCCGGGCGGCGCTGCCCGCGGACGTCGCGGCGGACATCCGGCGCGCCTATGTCGAGCTGCAGTCCCGGCTGGGCGAGGGCCTGTACGTGTCCGTGCGGTCCTCGGCCACGGCCGAGGACCTGCCCGGCATGTCCTTCGCGGGGCAGCAGGACACCTACCTCGACATCCGCGGCGTGGATGCCGTGCTCGCGCACGTGCCGCGCTGCTGGGCATCGCTCTGGAACGCCCGCGCGATCGCCTACCGGCACCGGCAGGGATTCCGCCATGAGGACGTCGAGCTCGCGGTCGTGATCCAGGAGATGTTCCCCTCCGAGGTCGCGGGTGTGATGTTCACCGCGAACCCCGTGACGTCGAACCCCGCCGAGATCTTCCTGAACACGAGCTGGGGTCTCGGCGAGGCCATCGTTTCGGGGCACGTCAATCCGGACCGCTACATCGTCGACAAGGCCTCGCTCGCCATCAAGGACTGCGAGCTCAACGAGAAGCTCCACATGACCGTGCGGCGCGAGGACGGGCAGGGCACGCGCCAGGCCGAGGTGCCCGCGGAGAAGCGCTCCTCGGCGACGCTGCCCGATGCAAAGATCCGGGAACTCGCGGCCATCGGCGTCAGGATCGAGCAGCACTACGGCTTTCCGCAGGACATCGAGTGGGGCTGCGCGGGCGGGCGCTTCGCGATCCTGCAGAGCCGCGAGGTGACGGCCGCCGACCTCGACTTCGCGGAGGGCCTGGAGGCCTGGCAGACCCCGAAGGCGCTCGCGGGACTCACCGATGAGCGCTGGGTGTGGTCGCGTTCCTACTCGGACGAGTTGCAGACCGGGCCGTCCAGTCCCTTCATGTACACGGGCGCGCAGCCGCACCGCATCCGCACGCGCCTGCTCGCGCTGCAGTACATGGGCGTCAAGGAGTTCGCGGGTTACAGGACCGAGGAGATCTGGGACATTCCCTATTTCCGCTGGTACTGCTCGCGCGCCTACTACAACACGTATTTCGAGAAGGAGTGGATCCGGCGCTTCATCCCGCCGTTCGCGCGCGACGCGACCTGCCTCATTCCCTTCCCCGAGGAGGACCGCGAAGAGATCCGCAACATGCCCTTCAACTGGTTCGAGTGGATCGCGCAGCTGATCCGGCTCGAGTTCAAGCACCCCGAACGGTCGCTGCTCGGCAGCACGCACCACCTCTACGAGCACTTCGAGGAAGACATCCGCAAGGGCAACGAGGTCTGGGCGAAGTTCGACATGGAAAAGGCCACGGTCAAGGAGATCGTCGCGGCCGCAACGCGCTCCGGGGAGATCCTGCGCGCGGGCGACCATGTCGTGCTGCTCGAGGCCAACGTGGCCATGCCCTTCAATCACTACCTCTACTGGCTGCCGCACGGCCTGCAGAAGCTCTGCGCACTGTGGTGCGAGGATCACGACGCCTCGATCTTCGCGACGCTGACCTCCGGACTGCACACGCGCTTCAGCGACCAGAACTCGGCGATCTGGCGGCTGTCGCGGATCGCGAGATCCTCGCCAGTGCTCTCGAAGATCGTGCTGCAGGGGGACCCCGCCACCGTGTTCGCCTCGCTGGAGCAGTCCGAGGAGGGGCGGAAATTCCGCGCCGAGGTCGACGCCTTCCTCGCGGAGTACGGCCAGGGTGGCTCCGAGGAACGCGATCCGATCTATCTGCGCTGGGCGCAGCAGCCCGAGAAGCTGCTGCCGTCGATCCGCACACTCGGCGCGATGGGCGAGGAGGGCAACCCGGAGGCGCTGGAGACGCGCCTGCGCGAGCGCATGCTGAAGACCAGAGAGGACTGCCTGCGGAAGATCCGCCGCCAGAAGGCGGGCGCGCTCAAGGCCGCCTTCTTCAAGTGGTACGTCGAGCTCGTGCAGGACTACTTCTACTACCGCGACTGGGAGCGCTTCAACAACAACCGCAACCTCATGCACCACCGCCCGATGCTGCTCGCGATCGGCCGCAAGTTCGTCGCGCGCGGCCTGATGCAGGACCCGGAGGACATGTTCTTCATCGGCAAGCAGGAGCTGCATGCCATCGACGAGGGCCGCCTGACGGCGAAGGATGTGGCGCTCCGGGTGCGCGCGCGCCGCAGGCTGTACGACAAGTACCGCCACCGCGCGCCGCCCAAGTACGTGCGCGGCTGGCATGCCTTCGACGATGCGCAGGTCAAGGACGCCGAGGGCGCGCTCTGCGGTGTCGCGGCCAGCAACGGCGTGGTCACGGGCCGTGCGCGGGTCTGCCGCGAACTCAGCGAGATCACGAAGATCGCGAAGG
>JADLHO010000095.1 GCA_020848735.1 Planctomycetota bacterium
CGCGGGCGGCTTCAATGAGGCCGAGGCATCGCTGCCTCGGAAAACCGTAAAATAGTCATGACGCTTGCCGCGTCGACGCAGCTTCAAGGAGGCCGAGGCATCGCTGCCTCGGAAAACCCCGCTCGCCGGAATCCAGAGCTGGCAAGGCTTTGCGGACCGCCTTGCGAGCGCTCCGCCGGGCGAGCGGGGGCGCTGCCGGAGAGCAGTTCGCGCGCCCTGCTCCCGCATCCAATTCTGCCTGATTGTTCAAGAGCATGCAGCTTCGCGAGCGGTGGTGCGCACGCGCCGGGCACCGGAGCGCTCGCGCCCGCGCCGGCGGGCTGCTAGACGATCACCGCCTCCCGGCGGACGGCCTCGAACGCCTTGCCGAGGCTGCGCACCCGCGGCCGGATCTCCTCGGCGGGGCCGACGTCGACGATCAGCACGTGGTCGTCGCGCTGGTTCATCGCGTCGCTCAGATCGGATTCGAGCTGCACCATGCGCATGCGCGTGAGCCTGCACTGGAACACCGACAACTGCAGCCACTCGCCGTAACCCTTCATGATGCGAAACACCCGCCGCAGCCGCTTCGGGTCGGAAATATCGTAGCTGATGATGTACAGGTGCTCCATCGTCGTCAACGGGTGACGAAGTTCGGATAGTCGGGGATCTCGCCGGACAGGTTGCGAATCAGCAGGCGAGACTGCACTTCGAGCAACCTGCGGTAGCTCAGCCGGTAGCCGAAGAGCGGGTGCGTGACTTCCTGGCTCATGCGCCGCTCGAACGCCGCGATGAACCGCTTGCGGCCGCCGTCGCTCAGGTTGCAGCTTCCCGCGGCCCTCACGAAGTCGGTGGGCCGGACCTCGCCGTTGTTGATGGCCGTCAGCACCGCCGAGTCGGCGATCAACGGCCGGAAGGGCTCCATCATGTCGAGCGCGAGTGCGGGGCGGCCGAACCGCGGCTGGTGATAGAAGCCGCGATACGGGTCGAGGCCGACCGCGGAGAGCGCGATGGTCATCTCGCGCGTGAGCATCGCGTAGGCGAAGGACAGCAGAGCATTCACCGGGTCTTTCGGCGGGCGGCGATTGCGGCCCATGAAGTCGAACTGGAAGCTCGCCTCGTCCTCCGCCCGCAGCATGGACGCGAGGTTCTGAAAGTACCTGCTGGCCGCAGCTCCCTCGATGCCGAGGAGGCTTTCGGACGAACGGGCAGACTGCGCGCGCTCCATGTCCTCGCGCAGCGCGATCGTCAACTCGCGGGGGATCGTGGTGCGGGCCTCGGTCGTGGCATCGGCATCGTCGGCCCCTCCGTCATCGGCAGACTCCCACTTCGCCCCGCCGCGCCAGTTGCGCCGCAGCAGGGTGCGGCAGTTGGCGATCTTGGCGTGCACCCAACCGCGCGCGAGGCGCAGGCAGACCTGCGGATCGAAGCTCGCGCGATACTGGTGGGTGCGCGTCTCGACGTTGCGGTGGCCCGTGCCCACCGTGTGCCCGACGAACCAGCCGCCATAGGTGTGCCACGTCACCGGCACGTCGCGCCGGAAGCACTCGTGCAACGCTGCCGACGACAGGTTGGTGTTGCCGTAGAGCGCGAGCTGCGACACCTCTCCGATGCGCGCCTCGGCGACCTTCTCCTTCTCGACCTCGATCACGAAGCGCTCGCCGTCCTTTCGAACGTACGCGCGCGGAGACTGGACATAGAGCGGCAGCTTCTCGTCGAGCGATGCGAAAAGCTGCCGGGGCTCACCTTGCGCACGTGCCATGAACCGGACCTCGTCCGGCATGCAGATCCCCACTAGCGAGCAGCGTGGGCACTTCGGGCTGTCCTCCAGTGGCGGCGGAATGTGGCCGGCCATGGCGACACCGCGCAGGCCGTGGATCGCCGCGAGGGTGAGCTCGACGAGCGCCTCGTCGAACACGACCCGCACCCGCTCGCGCGAGGCGGCGAAGTACAGGACGCCGGCCTCGCATTCGAACCCGTGCTCGCGCAGGAGCAGGCCCTGTGCGCAGAGCTGCACCCGTTCCGGATCGTAGGCGCCGGCAGCGACGTGGGGGCGCCTGCCGCGCTTGTAGTCGACCGGCGTGACGACAGTCCCCTCGCCCTCGACGAGATCGAGCTTCGCCGTGATTCCGAGGCGCGCGGAACTGAGCGACACGGATCGGGCGTGAATCGACTCCCCCTCCTCCGGGGCCGCGGGCAGCTCGCCGTCGGGCTTGTCGACGGCCTTGTGGCGCAGCGCCCCCTCCACGGTGAACGCGTTGTGCGCGAACTCGCCCTGCACCCATTCGAGATATGCGAGGCGAGGGCAATAGACGAACTCGTTGACCATCCGCACCGGGATGAAAGGCGCCTCGGCGGAGAGCTCCGGAAAGGCAAGAGGAAGTTCACGCTGCGCGGCCATGCTGCCCGGCGCTGCAAGATTCCTGCCGGGTGCCGAAGGAGCGAGAAAAAGGTCCGGGCGAGAGGCAAGGCGGGGGCACTGCGAGCGGGCGGGCCCGGCAAGCGACGGACGCTCGGGCCGCGGCCATCCGCCGGCCGAGTCCCGCCACGGGCATCCGGCCGCGGTCAGACTGGCGGCCGCGAAGGCGCGGTGCGCGTCATCGCACGATTCGACCTCGCACCGGCGCGACCGGGCGGTAGCGGAGAACCGGAAGCTTGCCCGCAGGCAGGGTGGCCAATTCCCGAGCGACACGCCGCGCTCGTCAAGGGAGACCGAGTGCAGATGTATATTCACCCTGCGCGCCGACGGCACGCTGATCCGCGTGATCTCAGCTCGCGACATACACCGGAAGGAAAGGAACGTCCATGGGCAAGCAGAGTAAGCCACTGCCCCGTTTCAAAAACGAGGCGGAAGAGCGCGCCTTCTGGCAAGCCAAGGGCAGAGACTCGACGCAATACTTGGACTGGGCGAAGGCGCAGCGCGCAGTGCTGCCGAACCTGAAACCCTCCACGAAGACGATCTCGCTGCGCCTGCC
>JADLHO010000096.1 GCA_020848735.1 Planctomycetota bacterium
GCACGAGATCCGGCGGGAACTCCACCATCGCTCCGGGAACGACGAACGCACCGGCGGCATCGAGCGCGAACGTGCGACGCCCCCAGCAGAGGTTGCGCGAGTTCTTCTGGCTGAAGTGCAGAGCACCCTCGGAGAGCACGAGCGCGACGTCGTCCGCGGGCTTGCCGAACGCGAGGACCTTCCCGCGGAGTTCGACGGACGGACCGAGGTGCGCGACCCACTGCGGCTCGAAGCCCTCGCGCAGTTGGGGCCACCCCGCTTCACCGCCGGCATGTTCGCGCTGCTGCATGCCCGCCATCGCGAGGCCGGGCCCGAAGCAGCGCAGGTCGTTGCTGGCGAGCACGAGGAGCTCCGCGCAACCATCGGCATCGGTCTCGCCCACGGCCAGCGCGTCGCCACCGCTCGCGAGCAGGATCTTCGCACCGGGCACGCCCTTGCCGGTCTCGATGTCGCGGACGGCGAGCTTCGTCGGCGTGGCCTTTCCCATCGCGACCTCGAGCGACGGGCGGCCGGCGGACGCGCCGTCGAGCGGCACCTCGCGCAGCGGTACCCCCGCGGCGTTGCGCACGCGCAGGGTGAAGCGCGCCGCGGGGAGCGGTCCGACCACGAAGCTGTGGTCGTCGACGCGCTCGAGTCGGATCAGCAGGCGCGGCGAGGAGGCCGACTCGAGCTCCACGGTGAGCGGCAGCGGCCAACCCTCGAGCTCCGTGAGTTCGACGCGCTCGAGCACCGTGGCCGGCGCGGGTGGCAGTTCGAGCACGATGGGCATGCGTGGCACGATCCGTTCCACGATCGGCGTGGCGCGCGAGGGCTGCCCCTCGCGCACGATCGCGGCCCACGCCGCATAGGCCATCCCCGGCAGCAGCTCGGCGCGGAAGCGACCCCGTGCGTCGGTCGTCGCGCGCACGACGTCGGCATTGCCGATCGCGCACGAGTCCGGCCAGGGCCGCGCGACGAGCTCGACCGCGGCACCGGGACACGGCCGCCCCTCCTCGTCGCGCACGATGCCGAACACGCCCTCGCGCGGTGCGACCTGCGCGGCGAGCGGCACCGCGACGAGGAGAGCGGCCACGGATCGACACAGGGTTGTCAGCTTCGCTCTCATCGTCTGATCCTCGAGGCGACGTCGCGCGCCACGATGCGCCCCATCGCCGCGTAGCCGCGGTCGTTGCAGTGGCCGTCGGCGATGTACCAATCCTCGCGACGGGATCCGGCGACGAGGGTGCGGAACTCGTCCCAGAGCCTCACGCGGGCGACGCCGCGCAGGCGCGCGACCTCGTCCGCGGCCTGGGCGATCGACGGACGATCGAGCGGGTAGTCCATCAGCACCGGCTCGGCACCGGCCGCACGACAGACGTCGACGATGCGCGCGAGATTCCCCGCGAGCCCCTCGCCGGTGAGGTCCTGCTGCGCATGCGCCGCGTCGAACGCGGCGATCACGCGCTCGCGCTCGTCGCCGACGAGCCCGGCCGCGTCGACGGCCTGGACGAAGCCCTCGCGCGTGAAGCGCGCGCGATTCCAGACGACGGTACGCGTGAAGGCGCTGTCGTCGCCGGCGAAGCGCGCGACCTCGACGAGGCAGCGCAACGTGATCGCCTCGTCTTCGCCGTTGAGCACGGGACGCAGCCCGAGCAGGCCGATCCGCTGGGTCTTGCTCAAGCCCTCGCGATGGAGCGCCTTCTCGACCGCCGCATCCAGCGCGCGGGTGTCGGTGCGCAGCCCGACGCGGGCGAGCTGCTGCACGAGCACGTCGTCGATCGGGAGCTCCAGCAGCAATCGCACGAGCACGGCGGTGGCCTCGTCGCGTCGATCCGCGGCGAGCAGCGCATCGGCCAGCCGCCGCCCGAGCGCGGCCTCGGCACCCGCGTCGAAGGCGCGGCGCACGGGCTCGAGAACCGCGGCGGCCTCGGCCGCGCGCCCCGTGTCGGCGAGCAATCCCGCGAGTTCGAGCCGCGCGTCGATTGCCAACGAGGGGTCGTCGAGCGCAGCGCGCAGCTCGCGCTCGGCGTTGCCCAGCTCGCCGCGTCGCCGGAGCGCCCGACCGCGTTCGAGGCTGCTGCGCTCGGGAAGTCCACGCTCGAGCACGAAGCCCTGCGGGAACGGTCCGCCCTGCACGGCGAGGAGGCCGTCGGCGAGACGCCAGTCGATCGAGGTGCGGCGCTTCGTCTCGCGGTCGTCGAGGTGGATCTGGCGCGCGTCGTGGCTCCAGAGCGCGGGCAGCTCGCCGTTCGAGGTCTCGATGCGGCCGTCGGGGCGGAACTCGACCCAGACGCCGTCGCGATTCCAGGGCCCGAGGAAGGGCGCGAGATTGCGGTCCGCGACCGGCGTCCCCGGGCCCGACGTCGCCGGCGTCTCGTCGGTCGGTCCGCCGCGGAGCCAGGCGACGATCAGCGAGAGGAGCCGCAGGGTCCGCAGCTCGATCGGGAACGCCTGCGCGTCGGCAGGGTCGACGCGTCGCTCGCTCCAGAAGTCGTTGTAGCCGACCAGCACGTAGACGAAGCGCGGCCGATTCACCGCGAGCTGCTGCGGGAGTCGCGCGAGCACCGCCTCGCTGTCGCTGCCGGCCCACCCGGCGTTCACGAAGCGCAGGGTGCTCGAAGGCTCGACCGCCCGCAGCTCCCGCTCCGCCGCGGCGGGGTAGGCGTTCGCCGGGTCCGTGGCACCCAGGCCATAGGTGAACGAGTCCCCGACGCAGAGCACCGTCTCGCCGGGCGCGCCGGTCCCCGCTCCGGCGCTGCTCGCGGCCTGCAGCCGCTGCCATTGGATCCAGGCCCCGACCTGCAGGACGAGTTCCATGGCGACGAGCGCCGCGCAAAGGCCGATCAGGACGAGAGCGAGCTTCCGTCGCATGCGAGGGCGCGCATCATAGGCCGCTCGCGCGCCGCGGCCCGTCGCGAAAGGATGCGGCCCCGCGCGTACGAACCGTGCTCGTCGAAGACCAATCACGCCCATGCGAAGCTCCGAACCCGGCTCCCCATCCCTGCGCGCCCTCGCGGCTGCGCTGATCCTCTGCGCCGCAGGCCCGGCGACACTCGCCGGCCAGGCGGCAGCGCCGGCCGCGACGCGACCCGCGCCGATCGTCGTGCGCCAGACGGTGCCCGCACCGCGCGCGGCGGTCTGGGAGGCCTGGACCACGAGCGCGGGCCTGATGGGCTTCATGGCGCCGCGCGCGCGCGTCGAGCTCCGGGTCGGCGGACCCTTCGAGATCTGGTTCGACCCCACGGCTGCCGCCGGTTCGCGAGGTTCCGAGGGCTGCGAGGTCCTGGCCTGGATCGATCAGGAGATGCTGAGCTTCTCCTGGTCGGCGCCGCCCTCGTTCGGTCACGAGCGTGCCCGTCGCACCTTCGTGGTGCTGCGCTTCAGCGACGCGGACGACGGCCGCGCGACGCAGGTCGAGCTCGTGCACGGCGGCTTCGCCGCGGGCGAGGGCCAGGCCAAGGTGCACGCCTACTTCACCAAGGCCTGGCCCTTCGTGCTCGGCAACCTCGAGAAGCGCTTCCGCGACGGCCCGCTGTTCGAGGGCACCGCGGTCGCCGACGCGCCGCCGGCGCAGAGCTTCGTGATCTTCGTCACGCCGACGCGCGTCGAGACGGTGATGCACCCGACCGACGAGGAGTCGGCGATCCTGGCGCAGCACGCCGATCACATCGCCACGCTCGCCGACCGGGCGCGCGTCGTCATCGCCGGGCCCTGCATCGGCGAGAGCTTCGCGCCGCGCGGCGAGCACGCGGTGGCGTTCGCGCTGCCGTCGCCGATCGGCATCGTCGTCGTGCGCGCGAACGACATGGAGGAAGCCCGCGCGATGATGGACGAGGACCCGGCGGTCCGCGCCGGGATCTTCAGCGCGCGTGTGATGCCGCTGTCGGTGTTCGTCGAGCGCTGAGAGAGCGCGCGCCCCTCACTCCTCGTCGGTGACGTGCAGATCGGGGCGCGTGCGGCGACGCACGGCACCCTTCTCGTCGACCCAGATCTCGTCGACCTCGACGAGCGCGCCGTGCAGCCAGTCGGTGCGCAGGAAGTGATGCACGTCGCCGAACTCGGGATCGCGCCGGATGCGGGGCACGACCGCTGCGTTCAGGAAGTCGATGCCGTCGCGGCGCGCGAAGCGCCGCCGCGATGCACCGCGCGGGAAGAGCAGGCGGTCGTGCATGTGGCCTGCGACCACACCGCTCACGCGCTTCTCGGTGTCCGCGATGCGATCGAGTGCGAAGCGCAGGTCGCGATCACCCCAGTCCCCACCGGGACGCATGCCGAAGTCCTTGCCCCAGATGTCCCCGGGGGACTCGCTCAGGCCGAGCGGCCCGTTGTGGGCCACGATCAGCAGATGTCGATGCTCCGCCTGACGTGCCAGCGAGAGGATCCGCTCCGCCGACTCGTCGTGCGAACTCACGCCGTAGAGCTCCGAGTAGAGCTCGGGACTGCGGATGTCGCGGCCACCCCACGAGAACGGACGCGCGCCGATCAGCGTCAGCCCCGCACCGGCGAGCTCGCGCTTCGAGTAGGCGATGTGATCGTCGCCGAAGAGGTCGAGGATCTCGCGGAGGGCCGGAGTCGAGGCACGTTGCGTGAAGCTCTGCCACGCATCGTGGTTGCCGAGGATCACGCAGAGCTCGGTGTCGATCTCGCTGATCCGACGCGCGATCACGGTGTCCTCGTCACCGAGGTCTCCGAGGAAGACCACGAGGTCCTGGTCGCCCTCCTCGAGGAACCGCGTGTCGACGTCGGTCCAGTGACCATGGACGTCGCCGACGAAGACGATGCGGAACGGGCGGGCGTGGGACGTCATCGGCGCGGCGGCACTCTCATAGTCTCTCGGGCTCGGAGTTCACGCGGAAAGTCACCCGCCGCGGCCGTTCCGCGGCTTTGACGGGACTCGGCGCGGCGCCGATGCTGCGCCGCTGCGACCGGCAGGCCCACGCGGGCGGCGGAGCCCGGTCGCAACGACCCGAGCACCATGAGCCAGCCGCGCAAGCGCATCCTGATCCGCCAGGCCAAGGAGTGGGGCGAGATCCTGGTCGGGATCGAGACCCGCAACCGCTACGAGCTCTTCGACGAAGGCGGACGGCGCATCGCGCACGCCGCCGAGGAAGGCGGGGGCGTCGGCCGCGTCCTCGGCCGCATGTTCCTCGGCAGTTCGCGCAAGGCGACGCTGCACGTCCTCGACGAGACCGGCCGGACGATCCTGCGCGGCGAGAAGCCCTTCACGTGGTTCTTCCACCGCCTCGAGCTCCACGACGGCGAGCGGAAGCTCGGCGCCGTGCAACGTCGCTGGTCCTGGTTCAACCGCCGCTTCACCGTCGAGAACGCCCGCGGCGAGGCGGTCTTCGAGATCGTCAGCCCCTTCCTCTCGTTCTGGACCTTCCGGCTCCGCTTCGGCGAGCGCGAGGTCGGCGTCATCCGCAAGCAATGGGGCGGAGTGCTGCGCGAGCTCTTCACCGACGCCGATGCCTTCGGCATCGAGTACGAGGATCTCCCGGATCTCGAGATCCTGCGCCCGCTGTTGATCGGCGCGGTCTTCCTCGTCGACTTCACCTGCTTCGAAGGCAATCAGGGCGGCGGCGCTGCGGTGCTCGGCGGTTGAACGTCGCGCGCGCGCGCGCCGGGCCGCGACGAGCGCCTGGTCGACGTCTGCCGCGATCGCGGCGGAGCTCGCCGCCCGGCGAAGGTCCAGCGGAGGACCACGGCGACCCCCATCAGGGTCAGCGGCGCCACGACGAGGAACGCGACCAGCGACACGAGGGCGCTGCGATCGCGCTCGGCGGCGGTGAGGGGTTCGAGCGGCTGCGAAGGGTCCCTGAACAGGAACACGATGGCCACGAGGAGTGCGACGAACCCCGTGATCGCGACGGCCAGCGCGAGCGTGCAGCCCGCCACGAGACGGAGCCCGCGCGCCGGCGAGCTCACTCCTCGCCTTCCTTGAGCAGGCCGTGCTTCACGAGCCGCTCGCGGTAGGTCGTGCGCGGCACGCCGAAGAGCTTCGCCGCGCGGGTGAGGTTGCCGCTCGCCTCCTCGAGCGTTCGCTGGAGCGCCGCCTTCTCCTGCGCCTCGAGGCGTTCCTTCCAGGTCGCCGAGGCATCGAGCTCCTCCGCGCCCGCGGCGCCGCGATCGCGTGCGAGCAACGGCGCGGCGTCCAAGTGCTCGGGACGCAGCGGTGAACCGCCGGAGCGGAGCGCGGCCGCCTTCACGACGTGGCGCAGTTCGCGGATGTTGCCGCGCCAGGGCCGCGCCTCGAGCAGTTCGAGCGCGTGCTTGGTGAGCTCCGGGACCTGCGGGAAGCCGAGCTCGCGCGCGGCCTCTTCGAGGAAGCGGTGCGCGAGCATGGGGATGTCCTCGCGGCGGCGGCGCAGCGGCGGCAGCGCGATCTCGAGTTCGCGGAGGCGGTAGTAGAGGTCTTCGCGGAAGCGCCGCTCGTCGACCATCTTCTCGAGGTCCTGGTGCGTCGCCGCGAGGATGCGGACGTCGACGCGCACCTGGCGGCTGCTGCCGATCGGTGTCACCACGCGATCCTGGAGCGCGCGCAGGATCTTGGCCTGGAGGTCGAGCGGCATGTCGCCGATCTCGTCGAGGAACAGCGTGCCGCCGTGCGCCTCCTCGAAGTGACCGCGCCGCGTGGCGGACGCGCCGGTGAAGGCCCCCTTCTCGTGGCCGAAGAGCATGCTCTCCATGAGCTGCTCGGGGATCGCGGCGCAGTTGACGGGGACGAACGGACCGTCCTTGCGCTTGCTGAGCTCGTGGATCGCTCGCGCGAGCACCTCCTTGCCGCTGCCGGTCTCGCCGCGCAGCAGCACCGTGTAGTCGGTCGGCGCGTAGAGCTTGACGCGCTCGATCATCTCCGTGCACGACGGTGAGGCCGTCGCCAGCGCCTGATGGATCGGCGCCTCGCCGCCGGTCGGAGTGCGCACGAGAGCCGCGACGAGATCGCGGTTGCCGAGCGACTGCGCGAGGAGCCGGGCGATGAACACGACGCGCTGGAGGTCCTCGGCGGTCAGCACCGCCCCCTCCCGCACGCAATCCGCGTAGAGCACGCCGATCGCACGACCGAGCGCGGACAGCGGCAGCGCGATGCCGGCGCTGATGCCCTCGCGCCGCACCGACACGAACTGCGACGCGACCGGGTCGGCGGAGGCGAGCGGCACGTGCACCACGCGACCCGCCTCGCGCACCTTCTCGACGATGCCGCTCGAGATGCGGAAGGGAGTGCTGCCGCCGTCGCGTGTGCGGAAGAACGCGGTGCGGCCGGCGATCGCGTGTTCCGCGTCGAGCGCGACGTGGATGCGGTCGGCGGTCGTCGCGGCGAGGATGCCATCGATCGCCGCCGCGATGCCGCGCTCGGGATCGCGCACGGCCTCGAGGTGATCGGCCACCCCCATGAAGGTCTCGTACCAGGTGCCCACCGGTGTGCCGGGACCGCGCACGCGCGAGAGATCGAGCTCCTGCGCCTTCCCCTCGATGCTCGCCTGCACGCGGCTGAGCTTGACCAGCGCGGGGCCGACGTTGAGCACGTCGCCGTCGAGGCACGGTTCGAAGCGCGCGCCGACGTTGCCCGAGACGCTCCGCACCGGGAAGCCGAGCCCCGGCTCCGTCCGCACGTGGAGTGAGCCATCGGCCGCCGCGCGCACCTCGACCACGCGCGAGCGGCAGTTGGGGATCTCGACCTGCACCGAGCACGACGGCGCACAGCCGATCCAGAACTGCTCCGCGTCGACCGTCTGCGCGCGGAAACCCAGGGAGTCGGTGACCTCGACGTGCACTGCCATGCGGCGGATTCTCGCCACGCCCCTCTTGAATCGGAAGGCCCGGCGTCGGGATTCCGCCGGGCGCTTTGCTCGGACTCGCGGCGCGCTATGCTCCCCACGCCCTCGATGAGCGCGAATCCGCAGGACCAGACCCGCTCGAAGCCGTGGATCGTCGGAGTCTCGGCGGATCGCAGCTTGCTCGCGCGACGGGAGCTCGACGGCAGCACCAGGCTCTTCAAGCGCTACGAGAGCGGCGCGCCACTCGACGCCGAGCGCGAGTGCCGTCTCGCGCAACTCGCCGCCGGACCGGGCGTCGTCGCCGTCCACGGAACCGGCACGGATGCCGAGACCGGCGCGCCCGGCGTGCTCATGGACTTCGTCGAGGGCAGCGACCTCGAACGAGTCCTGCGCCGCGAAGGCGCGCTCGCGGTGCGCACGGTGGCGGCGATCGGGGCGTCGGTCGCGCGCAGCTTGGCGCGGCTCGCCGACCTGCGGGTCGATGCGGCACCGCACGGTCTCGTGCACGGTGACCTCAAGCCCTCGAATCTCCTGCTCGTCGGGGGCGAACTGGATCTCGCGCCACCCAGGGTCCTGCTCGTCGACTTCGAACACGCGGCAGCCGCGCCGGCGCCGGGCGCGCGCGCGACGCCGGGCGCGGGCTTCTCCGGCGGCACGCACGGGTGGGCGCCACCGGAAGCCTATGAGGGGCGACCGCTGCAGGCGGCGGCCGACGTCTTCGGCCTCGGCGCCTGCATGACCGCACTGCTCTGCGGCACGCCGCCGTTCGCGGCATCTCCGCGCGGCGCCGCGCCGACGAGCACCGCCGAGGCCGAGCGCGCCGTGCGCCGAGGGCTCCGCGCGCGCTGGCGACTCGACGGCTGTGATCCGCGGCTGATCGCCTGTCTCGAGCGCTGCCTCTCGCCGCTCGTCGACGCGCGCCCCGCCGCCGCGGAGCTCGCCGACGAGCTCGAGCGCATCGCGGCGACGCAGGACGGCCCCCGCGCCCGACGCGACGCGGCGCGCCTCGCCGCGCTCGCGGGCGACGTCTCGCAGCTCGACGAGGCCTTCGCCTCGGATCCACGGCTCCGCACGCGCCTCGCACGACGTGCACGTCTCGCGCGGCGTGTGCCGCTGCCGCGCTTCGATCAGGAGCTCACGATCGACGAACTCACCGTTTGCCTGCCCGGCGTGCTGCGCGCGCTCGACCGCCAGCTGCGCCTGCTGCCGCGTCTCCGCGCGGCGCGCGAGCTGCGCTCGGATTGCGTCGCGGCCGCGCAGCGGCTGCTCACGGAGCTGCCCCAGGAGCTCCAACGCCTGCGCCGCGCCGGGCGTCCCGACGAGGCGCTCGCGAAGTGCGAACTCGCGCTCGAGGCGCTGCGGCGCGCCGGGCGTCTCGGCGTCCCCGCCGGTGCCGCGAGCATCACGCCGATCGAACGGGACCCGCCGCGCGCGTTCGAACGCCTGCGGCGCGACCTGCAGACCGCGTACGCCGCACATCTGTCGATCCTGCGCCGCATCGAGGCCGGCGAGGCCAAGGCCGATCTCGGGGCGATCGACGCGGCGATCGTGGAACTGACCGCCACCTACGGCGGCGCCTCCCCGGTCGTCGCGAGCAGCAAGGACCGACGCAATCGCCTCGAGTTCTACGTCGAACGTCTGCGCCGCCTCGCGCGCGCGCGGAGCGGCATCGAGCACATCGCCGCGGATCTCGGTCTCGAGGTCGATCTCGAGCCCCTGAAGGCGTTCGCGGAGCGCAACGGCACGGAGGACGCAGGCGGCGCGCCGCGCGCACTGCTGCGCGCGCTCGAGGACGTCGCCCAGGAGTTCCCGGCGATGCGACCGACGGTCGACCCGGCGCGGCGCTGCGTCGCCGAGGCACTCGCCGCGATCACGACGCGCGCGTGGTCGCTGCTGGGCGATGCCGAGCACAAGCTCGCCACACCGCCGATCCCGATCCGACCGCTCGTCGAGGCGCTCGACGTGCTCGATCGCCTCCGCCAGTTCGACGCGCTCGTCGATGTCGCCGCCGGTTCGCGAACCGATCTGGCCGACGCGATGGAGCGCCTGCGCGCGCGCATCGAACAGGCCCGGGCGGAGCGCGACCGCATCACACGCGGCGCCCGCGAGGCCCTCGACCGCGGCCATCTCACGACCGCGATCTACGACATGGAGCGCGCCGTCGACCGCTTCGCCGAGGGCGTGGACGACCATGCCGCAGCGAGTCTCGCCGCGGAGTACGAAGCGGCCTTGCGACGCAAGCGAGAGGTGGAAGAGGCGCTCGAGCGCAGCCATGTCCTCGCGGCGCGCTACGGCGAGCTCACCAACACGCCGGGCTCGACGCCGCAGGAACGCCTCGCCGTGCTGCGTGAGCGCGAGCAGACGCTCGCGTTCCTGGCGACGAATCTCGGCCCTGAACGCGGTGCGCCCTACGTGCAGGACCTGCGCGACGTCCAGTTCGACGTCCTGCGCGAGACCGCTGCCGACGGCGAGCGACGCCTCGCGAGCGCTCGGCACGTCGCGGAACGACGCGCGATCGCGCAGCGCACGCTCGATGCGATCCTGCACGCGGTGCCGGACTCGGCCGACGAAGGCGAGAGCCGTCAGGTCCGTGCGCTGATCCAGGCCTGGAGCGATCGCGCGGAGCTCGCCGCGGGCGCGTTGCGCCAGGAACGCGGGGGTCCGGTGCGGGGCCGCTGGCGCACGGCGCGCATCGCCACGGTTGCAGGCGGCGTGCTCGCCGTCCTCGCCCTCGGCTGGTGGTGGCTGACGCCTCCGGGACCCGATGCCGCGACGGTGCTCCGCGACACGCTCGGCGAGCCGTCGCCGATCGTCGCCACGGACGAGGGGATCACGTTCGACGACACGCGGTGTGTCGCCCTGCTGCGCGCCTTCGGGGCGAGCCTCGGTCGGCTCGGCCGAGCCGATCTCGCGGCGCGCGCGCGTGCCGCGGCGGATGCCGTCGACGACATCGCGGCACGCCGTGCCGACTTCGAACGCGCGCGTGCCGCCGTCACCGAGTTCCGCAACGCGTTCACGCGCGAGTTCGATCCGGACCTCGAGGCCGTCTGCGACGAGTTCGTGAGACGTGCGGTGCGGGCCGCGTTCGTCACCGCCGCGATCGCACGCCCGTCTGCGACGCTCGCGAACCTGCTGCGCGACGACGAACTGCTGCGTCAGGCCCTCAGCTTCGACGAGGCCGCGTTGATCGCCAGCGCCCTCTCGCGCTGAGATCCGAACTGCGGGCTCACGTGCGCGGCAAGGCGCGGGCGTCGACCATGCCCTGCGCGTCGCGCGGGATCGACTCCACCGCGTGCAGGCTCACCGGCGTGTTCACGCCTTGTGCGCGGAGCCAGGCCAGGAGCGTCGTCCGCGCCACGGCGGTGTCGCGCACGCTGGCGGCGACCAGTTCGGTGAGGAAGCGCGCGGCGACGTCGTCGGGGGCGAGGGAGAGCGCGAGGCGATTGCCCGCCTGCCTCACCACCGAGCCGCGCAAGGGCGGTGCGCCGGGGATCGCGAGCTGGACGACGAGCTTCTGATCGCGCCAATCGACCGTGGGGACGAGCGCGAGCTCGACCTGGAGGCCGCTCGCGGACAGATCGACCGTGCGTCCGGCACAGGCACCCGCACTGCCGAGGTCGACGGTGCACGCGACCTCGCAGCGGGCGCGCAGCTGCGGCGAGAGCGCCGGCGACTCGCTGCTCGCTCCGCACGCGGCGTCGATGAAGGCCTGCACGAAGCGGACGAGGCCGTGCGCGTCGTCGAAGTTCCCCTCGAAGGCCACGCCGGTCTCGTGGCCGCGGCGCCAGCGCACGCGACCGAGACGACCATCGATCCCGCCGAGCACCTCGGACTCGATGACCATCTGCACCACCGCGCCGACCTCGGGAGGGGCGTCGGCGCAGCGCACGCGCACTCCGTCGTACGAGACGTCGACCAGCGCACCGCCGTACTCGACACCGTTCTCGTCCACGAGCGTGCAGGCGCCGCGCGCCGGCACCCGGCCACGGCCGCGATCGGGGACGAACCACGCGCGGAGGCGGCTTCCGTCCGGCTCCGCGCAGGCGTCCGCCACCGCGGGGTGGGCCCGCAGAGCGCGCGCGCAGTGCTCGGCGGATTCGGACGCGGTGACGGACTGGATCGGCTCGCTGGCAACGGTCATGGGCGGTCCTTCCCGCGCTTATCGGCGCGCGACCGCACGCAGCGTGACCCCGATCGGGTCCTCGCCCGGGAGAGGTCGATCCGGCGCCCCCGGCGCCCGCACCCTCACTGGATGCGTTCGCCCACCACCACGTCGAAGACCTTGGTCTCCTCGCCGCGCTTCACCGTCACCTCGATCTTCTTGCCGATCGCGAGGTTGCCGAGGATCTCCATGTAGCTGCCGACGTCGCCGACCTCCTGGTCGCCGATCTTCACGATGACGTCGCCCTCGCGGAGACCGGCGGTCTCGGCCGGACCACCGGGTCGCAGCGCGGTCACGCGCACGCCGGCATCGCCCGACTCGTAGTCCGGCATGAACCCGAGAGCGGGACGCCCCTGCGGCGCCTCCGGCTCCTCCGCCACCGGTTCGGGCTTGGCCTCCTTCTGCTCCTCGGCCACGGGTTTGGCGCTCTCGGCGGCCGGCTTCGCCGCGGGCTTCGGCGCCGGCGGCGTGGGGAGCTGGACCGGCACGCTCATCTCCCAGGTGTCGCGGCCACGGCGATGGAGCTGCGGCTCCGGGACCGGCATCGAGACCACGGCGAGCTTCAGGTCGCCGCGACGCCAACGCACGCGCTCCACGGTGCCGAGGTGATCCGCGACGTGGAAGTCACCGGCGACGTGCACGACGAGCGGCCGGCTCCCATCCTCGAAGAGGCGCACGATCGACTCCGCCATCGTGTCGTCCTTCAGGCACTGCGCCTCGTAGAAGCGCTGGATCATCGTCGGCGTGACACCGGGATGACTGCCCATCGACTCGACGAACTTCGCGCGGTACGGACCCTCGGGCGCGGTCGTCATGGCCGCGACGTTGGGATCGCCGACCACGTCGGCGGCCCCCTTCGACGACGCCTGCTTCGCGAGGCTCCGCGGCGCGTTCGCGGCGATCACGCGCAGACGCGTCGACTTCGCGAACTCGATCAGCGGCCGGTAGTCGCTGTGGTAGTTGGGCCAGGGCCGCGAGTTCGCGAGGAACTCCGCCTCCTCGATCTCGCCGGCGAGATAGCGATCGAGAACCGGCTGCACATCGCGCTCGAACATCTCCATCGCGAGGACGAGCTCGCCCCGCCGCTCGTGGAGGCCTTCGAGCATCTCGCGGTGCGCCAGATGCCCGACGGCGTTGTCGTGCTGCTCGCCGAGGAACACGACGTCGTAGCCGGCGAGCTCGTCGAGCGTGTCCGCGAAGCGGGGCGGGTTCGCTCCGCACGCGCACAGGAGCAGCAGCGAGGGAAACAGGAAGCGGATCGGGTGGATGCGCGACATCGTGGCGCACCTTAGGCAGCGCAGCATCGACACGGAAGCGAGGATTGCGCGCCATCCCGACCCCACTCACGATGCCGGGATGCGGATCGCGACCTGGAACGTCAACTCCGTGCGCGCACGACTGCCGCGCCTCCTGCCCTGGCTCGAGGAGCATCGCCCCGACGTCGTCTGCCTCCAGGAGACCAAGGTCGTCGACGAGCTCTTCCCGACGTCCTACCTCGAGGACCAGGGCTACGACGTCGTCGCCCACGGCCAGAAGACCTACAACGGCGTCGCGATCCTCGCGCGACGCGGCATCCGCGACGTGGTGCGCGGCTTCCCCGACGACGCCGAGGACGCCCAGGCCCGCGCGATCGCCGCGACCATCGACGGCTGGCGCATCCTCAACCTCTACGTGCCCAACGGCGCCGAGGTCGGGCACGAGAAGTACCAGTACAAGCTCGCCTGGTTGGAGCGCCTGCGGCGGTACCTCGACGCGGCGTTCTGCGCGGACGACCAGATCGTCGTCTGCGGGGACTTCAACATCACCTTCGACGACCGGGACATCCACGACCCCGCGGCCTGGCACGAGCAGATCCTCTGCTCGACGCCCGAGCGCGACGCGCTCCGCCGCGTGATGGACTTCGGCCTCTTCGATGCGCTGCGCAAGCACCACGCCGAAGCCGGCATCCACACCTGGTGGGACATGCGCACGCGCGCCTTCGCCCGCGGCGCCGGCCTCCGCATCGACCACTTCCTGGTCACCCGGCCGGCCCTCGACGCCTGCAACGCCGTCGACGTCGACCTCGACGCGTGTCGCGGGAAGTCCCCGAGCGACCACGCGCCGGTGATCGCGTCGTTCGCGTGATCGGCAGGCGCTCGCCCCCGGCCAGGTCGGCCGGGGGCGACGCGGAGCCGCGGTTCAGATCCGCACGACGTTGCTGAACGAGCCCGGCGCATAGCCGGGGTTGCTCGACGAGAACGTGAAGGTCTGCACGTAGATCAGCCCCGTCAGCGCGAGCGGCGGAACGATGAGGTCGAGCGTGTCACCGCCCGAGAGCACGAAGCCGCTGCTGAGGACCAGCAGGCCGAAGTCGAGCTGGAACGAGTAGCCGTAGGGCGGGAGCGCGAACGGCGAACCGGCGAGGCCGAAGCTCATCGCCAGCACCATCACGTCGTTCTGCGTGCCGCGGATGCGCAGGCCATTGGGCGTGTCGGACAGCATCGGGCAGAGCAGCTCGATCATCGGCAGCACGCCCACACCCTCGGTGAGGATCGTGTTGCCGAAGACGCTGGTCACCAGGACGGGTTGGTAGCCCGGCACCGGTTGGTCCGGCATCGTGATCTGGAGCTGCGAGTTGGCCCGCACCCCCACGGTCGCCGGTTGGCCCCCGACGGTCACGATGGGTGTCGGCCCGAGGTTGAGCTCGGTGCCGTGCAACGTGAGGGTCGGACTGCCGCGCTGCGGCACGTAGTAGGGCCGCACGCCCGTCAACCAGGGCGAGCCGAGCACCGTCGCATCGAGAGCGGCCGGGAAGCCGCCCTCGAGGACGTAGGTCGCCGACATCGCGCACGGATGCGCCACGAGGCCCGCGCCCTGCTGCGGCCTCAGCTTGTAGAGCAGCGTGTCCTGCTCCTCGCCGCTCGCGAGCTCGATGCTCGAGAGGAACCAGGTGGAACTGCTGGCGGACGACTGCGCCGCCAGCGCGGTGCCGAGTCCCAGCACCGCGCCGAGGATGGCGATGACTCTCATCGGTAGCCCTGCCAGGTCAGCGAGAGGACGTTCTGAGCCGGGAAGCCCGACATCGTCGCGATCTGGCTCGGGAAGGCCTGGATCGACACGACGTCGTTCGCCGCGACGGTCCACTGCAGGGCGCCGGCCAAGGTCCCGCCGACGCTGATCTGCGTCGCCGCCCGCAGCGTGCCGTTGACGTTCAGCCACAGGTCCGCGTTCGCGCCCACGAGGCCGATCAAGGTGCTCGCGTTGATCGTGAGCACACCAGCGCGACGGATGATGACGCTGCCGTCGACCTGCGGGTCGAAGACCGTCAGCGGAGCCGTGTTCTGCTGGATGTTGGAGTAGATGAGGTTCGTCGGGACCGCCGCGAGCGAACCCGTGAACGTCGCCTGGTTCGTCAGGCCCGCGACGAAGGTCTCGGCGCTCAGCGCATCGCTGGCCGGCAGACGCGTGGCCGTCGCCGGCATCGTCTGGAAGGGCGTGATGTAGCTGAGCTGGCCGAAGAACAGGTTGCCGTCGGTGTTGACGACGTTGCCGACGAAGGCGACGTCGGGCTGCAGCGAGACGTTGAAGAGCGTCACGGGACCCGAGCTCGTCTCATCGACGCAGACGCCGTTGCCGGAGCGGACCTGGCCGGCCGCCAAGGAGACCTCGCCACCGTTGGTGACGACGACCTTGCCGAACACGTCGCAGTCGCGCACCCAGACCCGGCCGCGGTTCGCGCCCGAGCCGCCGATCGACAGCGATGCCGTCGTCGGCAGCGTCGGCCAGAACGCGCTGCTCGTGCCCTGGAGGGTTCCGCTCAGCACGTTCACCGCCACACCGCTGCCGCCGGCCACGATGCGGAAGTTGACGTTGTCGATGATGACGCCGGACGAATCCGCCGTCGGGACGTTGAGCTCGAGACAGTTGTCCGCGCCCTGCGCGTAGACCACGCAGTTCGCCAGATAGAGCTGCGTGCCGGAGACGCCGCCGGCGACGGTCAACGCATCACCGCTCGAGGCGCTGATGTCGATGCCCGTCATCGAGACGAGACCGCTCGTGTGCGTCACCTGCCCGGAGATCTGCGTCGCGAAGGACTTCGCGCCGACGACCGCGGTCAGGTGGATGCCCGCCGCCAAGGCGACGTTGCCCGCGTAGCTGCCCGGACGCACCAGGATGGTCGTCGGGTTGCCCGCGCTGTGGCCA
>JADLHO010000097.1 GCA_020848735.1 Planctomycetota bacterium
GCCGCGCGCGCGCGAGAGACCGGGAGCTTCGTCGCGCGGCTCCGCAGCGCCCTCGAGCGGGAGCTCCGCGCGGCGGCCGACGCGGCGCGCGGCGAGGGCGCGGCGAACCCGGCGCCGCAGCGCGACGAGGAGGCCGAGGCCGCGCTTCGCGAGCTCGTCGCGGGCGTCGAGCAGACGCATGCGGCGGCGGCGGCGAGTCTCGCGGGCACGGATCACGCTGACGCGCAGAGCGCCGTCGACGCCGCGCTCGACCGCAGCCAGGCACTCTGGGCCGCGCTCGCGGAGTTCCAGCCCCTGCTCGAGCGCGCGGTGACGGACACCGCGGGGCTCCTGGAGCGGAGCCGCGAGTCCGCGGCGACGCCGCCGAGCGCGACGCAGCGCGAGGACCTCGTGTTGGATCATCGCCGCGCGGCAGAACTCCTGCCGCCCTTGCAGCAGCGCTTCGCGGCCGAGCTCGAGCAGCAACAGCAACAGCAGCAACAACAACAACAGCAGCAGCAGCAAGCGCAAGCGCCGCAAGCGGCGCCGGGTGGCGGCTTCTCACCCGAGCTCGTCGAACTCGCGAAGCGCAACCTGCCGGCCGCGGAGCAGGCGATGCGCGAGGGGACTTCGGCGCTGGCGGCGGGGGCCTGGAACGACCTCGTCGACCGCGAGGACGAAGCGCATCGCCTGCTGAAGGCGATCCTCGATCGATTGGAGAAGGACCAGCAGGACCAGCAGCAGCAGCAGGATCAACAGCAGCAGCAGCAGCAGCAGCAGCAGCAGCAAGCGGAGCAGCAGCCGTCGAGCGGCGCGGAGCCCGAGCCGGCGAGCAGCAGCGCCGCGGAGCGCGAGCGCCTCATCCAGGCCGTGCGCGAACGCAACCGTCAGGCGCCGAAGCCCGCCGCACGCAGCGCGGTGAAGGAGGATTGGTGAGCCTCGCCGCGCGCATCCTCCTCGTCGTCGGCCTCGGTCTCGCCGCCGGTCCCGCGAACCTGCGGGCGCAGCGCATCCAGACGCAGGTCGAACCGTCGCGCGCGTGGCTCGGCCAGGAGATCCGCTACGCGGTGAAGGTCGCCGATCAGCGCGACGCGGACTGCACGCTCGAGCCCGTCGACGGCCTGAGCTTCGAACTCGAGGGCGAGGGCCTCACGGATCAGGCGACGCGCATCTCGATCGTCAACGGGCGTCGCGAGGTGCACGAGAGCGCCAACTACCTCTTCGTCTACCGCGTGAAGGCCGCGCGCCCGGGGCGCTTCGTCATCCCGCCGCCGCGCGTGAGCGTGGGCGGAGCCGAGCGACGCGGTGAGCCCACGGTGCTCGTGGTCGACGACCCCGCGAGCGACGACCGCGCCGTCGTCGTCTTCCGCGCGGAACCGCCGGCGCTCGTCCTCGGCCAGGAGGGCAAGCTCGTCGTCGAGGTCGACCTGCTCGCTCCCGATGCGCAGCTCGGCGCGCGCGATCCGCTCGATCTGTACGACCAGGGCTCGGGCTTCTTCGACCCCGGCACGCCGCCGCCCTCGCTCGCGTTGCCCTGGCTCGCCGCCCCGCCGCAGGGCTTCGGCGGGATCGATCTGCAGGCCTGGGCGACGGCGCGTCAGGTGCGTCGCGGCTTCGTGTTCCCGCAGGCGCGCAACGCGCGCTTCCTCGAGGGTCAGCCGCTCGACGTCGAACGCAGCGATGCCGCCGGGCACAAGCGGGCGTATCGGCGCTACCGCTTCACGTTGCCGATCCGCGGCGAGGTCGCGGGCCGCCACGAGTTCGCGGCGGTCACCCTGCAGGGCGCGTTGGTCGCACGCGAGGGGCAGCGCTTCGTCTGGCGCGACGCGTTCGCGAGCTCGGCGCCGCTGACGCTCGAGGTCCGCGAGGCGCCGAGCGAGGGCCGACCGCCGGAGTTCGGCGGCGCGATCGGCCGCTTCACGATCGAGGCGACGCCGCCGACGCCGAACCGCGTGCGCGTGGGCGACGCGGTCTACCTCACCGTCGTGGTGCGCGGCGAGGGCTTCCTCAAGGGCGTCGATCTCGACCTCGCGGCGCAGCTCGGCGAGCGCTTCCGCGTCGAGCGCGTCGGCATCACCGACTCGTTGCCCGCAGGGGCGGAACGGCCACCGGGCTTCCCCGACCGCGCGGGCTTCTGGCGGCAGTGGGACTTCAAGCTCTATCCGCAGTCGGCGGGGATCGACGCGATCCCGGCCCTGCGCTTCGCGTGGTACGACCCCGAGCGCGGCGCCTACGCGAGCGCGAGCACGGCCCCGGCACCCCTCGTCGTCGAGGCCGGGGCCCTGGATTCCGGCGTGGTGCTGGGGACGGCTTCGACGCGACGCGACGTGGAGCTCGTCGCGACCGAGGCGCTCGCCGCGAACGTCACCGACCTCAATCGCCTCGGCAATCAGGCGGCGACGCCCTGGCGCGAGTTCGCGCTGCTGATCGCGTTGCTGCCGGCGTATGCGGTGCTCGCCTTCGTCGTGACGCGGCGCCGTCGTCTGCGCGAGGACCCCGCCCTGCTGCGGCGTTCCCGTGCCGCGTCGCGTTGCCTGGCGCGCCTGCGCGCGGCCCGACAGGCGGGCGGGCTCGCGGCGATCCGCGGCGCCCACGAGGCGCTCTGCGGCTTCGTCGCCGACCACGAGGGCCGCGACGAGGCTGCGATGACGGGCGAGGACCTGCTGCGCTGGCTGCGCGCCGCGGGCCACGAGCCGTCGCTCTGCGCGCAGGTGGAGCGGCTCGGCGCGGCGGTGGAGGCCGCGCGCTATGGCGCGGCGGGCAGCGCCGTCGAGCTGGGCCTGCTGGACGGTCTCGAACGGATCGCGGCGCAACGGTCGGCACGGCCCTCGCGCGCGCCCGTCGGTCGCGCGCTCGCTCTCGGCCTCGCGATGGCGTTCGGCGGCGCGCCCGCGGGTGCCCAGGACCTCGCGGCGTTCAACGCGGCGCAGGCCGCCTTCGAGGCGAAGGACCACGCGCGCGCGGCCGAGTCCCTCGCGGCGATGCTCGTCGACGGCTACGAGAACGGCTACGTGCTCTACGACCTCGGCAACGCGCAGCTCCGCGCCGGCCGGCTCGGCCACGCGATCGCGGCGTACCGCCGCGCGAGCCTCTTCATCCCGAACGACGCGAATCTCGCCGTCAACCTCGCGCGCGCGCTCGCGGCCCGCCGCGATCCGCTCTCGGCACCGGCGACCGGCCGCGTGCTCGATCGCATCGCGTTCTGGCGCGAGCAGCTGCCCTTCCGCACGGAGCTGGACGTCGCGCTCGGCACGGGCCTGCTCGCGTTCGCGCTCGCGACGCTGCGGCTGCTCGTCCTGCGCCGCGCTCCGGCACTCCGCCCGCTGGCGCTGGCGCTCGCCGCGATCGCGCTCGTGTTCGCCGTCTCGGCGCTGCTCGACTGGCAGCGCCTGCAGGCCCGCGAGGGCGGGGTCGTCGTGGCGGACGCCGCGGTCCTGCGGACGGGTCCGGGCGAGAGCCACGAGGCGCGCTACGAGCAGCCGCTCCGCGAGGGGGCCGAGCTCGTGGTGCAGGAGCGCCGCGAGGGCTGGCTGCGCGTGCTCGCCGGCGGCCAATACGAGGGCTGGCTGCCGGAGTCCGCGGTCGCGACCTGGTAGCGCTGCCGCTACGCTGCGCGGCCCGCTCTTCCCCGATGAAACTCAAGGACGCCCCCGGCGACTTCCGCGTGCGCGAGACCCTCGACTTCGTCGAGGACCGGCAGGGCCCGTACTTCATCCATCGCCTGCGGAAGGAGAAGCTCGACACGCTCGAGGCGATCCGGCTCGTCGCGGAGTACGCCGACATCGACCGCACGAAGATCTCGTTCGCGGGCTTGAAGGATCGGCAGGGCGTCACCGAGCAGTGGATCAGCATCGAGGGCGCGCGCGTCGATTGGCGGGGTCCGGGGCTCGAGGTCGCCTTCGTCGGGCGCTCGATGGACCCGGTGACGAGCAAGCTCTCGCGCGGCAACGACTTCGCGATCGTGGTGCGTTCGCTCGGCCCGCTGGAGCTGCGGAAGCTCGACGAGCGGCTGCCGACGATCGAGACGCAGGGCTTCGCCAACTACTTCGACGACCAGCGCTTCGCCTGCCTGCGCCACGGCCAGGGCTTCCCGATGAAGCACGTGCTGCTCGGGCAGTTCGACAAGGCGTTGCATGCGCTCGTCGCGACGCCGTCGCCGACCGCGATCAGCGGCGACGTGAAGCTGAAGAAGCTGCTGCACCTCGGCTGGGGCGACTGGCTGCGCTGCAAGAACGTCGCGCGCGGCCCCGTCTGGCAGCGGCTCTTCCAGCACCTCCTCGATCACCCCGACGACTTCCGCGGCGCGCTCGAGCTGCTGCCGCAGCGCACGAAGCTGATCCACGCATATGCGTACCAGAGCTACCTCTGGAACCGCGCCATCGATCTCTTCCTCAAGACCGAGGTGCCGCCGTACCGGCAGATCCGCGTGCGCACCGAGGCCGGCGCCTATGTGAGCTGGACGAAGCTCGCCGAGGACCAGGCCGCGCGCCTCGCGGCGGCGCGCACGCCGCTCTATGCCCCCGACGGCGAGGGCGGCGAACCCGGCTTCGACCGCGCGATGCGGCAGGTGATGCGCGACGCGCACATCGCGGACGACTGCTTCTACCAGCACAAGATCAGCGGGATGGTCCTGAAGGAGGAGCCGCGGCAGCTCGTGGTGGTCCCACGCCGCCTGCGGGTCTCCGCCGCGGAACCCGATGACCATTACCCGGGCCGCAGCAAGCTCGAGCTCCGCTTCGGACTGCCCCGCGGCGCCTATGCCACGATGCTGATCAAGCATCTCTTCGCCGACCCGGCCGGGCGCGCGCACGACACCGAGAACCCGCGGCGGCGGCCCTCGCCCTCGCGCGCGCCGCTGCGGCCGAGCAAGCCGCGCGGTCCGCGCCGCAATGCGGACGACCACGACAGATGAACGACAAGACCCTCGGCATCATCGGCGGCTCCGGCCTCTACGAACTCGACGGCCTGCAGGACAAGGCGGAGATCGACGTCGACACGCCCTATGGCAAGCCGAGCGACGTGATCGTCACCGGCCGCCTGCACGGCGTGCGCTGCGCGTTCCTCCCGCGTCACGGCCGCGGGCATCGGCTCGCGCCGAACGAGCTGCCTTTCCGCGCGAACCTCTGCGCGATGAAGCAGCTCGGCATGGACTGCGTGCTCGGCATCTCGGCCGTCGGCAGCCTGCGCGAGGAGATCGTCCCGGGCGATCTCGTGCTCATCGATCAGTTCATCGACCGCACGCGCGGACGCACCCAGGAGTCGACCTTCTTCGGGCGGGGCTGCGTCGCGCACGCGCACTTCGCCGATCCGGTCTGGGAGCCCCTGCGCCGGCTCGCGCTCGAGTCGGCGCGCGCCGCGTCGGGCGCCACCGTGCACGACGGCGGGACCTATGTGTGCATGGAGGGTCCGCAGTTCAGCACGCGTGCGGAGTCGCATCTCTACCGGAGCTGGGGGGCGTCGGTGATCGGCATGACGAACCTCCAGGAGGCGAAGCTCGCGCGCGAGGCGGAGATCGCCTACACGACGATCGCGCTCGCCACCGACTACGACTGCTGGCACGCGACCGAGGCCGATGTCGACGTCGCGGCGGTCGTGCGCGTGCTGCTCGCCAATGTCGAGAAGGCCAAGCGCGTGATCGTCGAGGTCGCGCGTCGCCTCGCCGCGATGGAGGAGCGCATCTCGTGCCGCGGTGCGATGGAGCACGCGATCCTCTCGAGCAAGTCGGCGATCAGCGCGGATGCGAAGCGCCGCCTCGCGGGCCTGATCGGCCAATACCTCGGATGAAGCTGGCGCGGGCGGGCCTGCTCGCGCTGCTGCTCTGGCCGGCATTGCGGGCCCAGGACCGCGCGCCGTTCGCGACGGCCGGCTGGTCGAACGTGCACGACCAGGATTGCGGTCGCATGGTCGTGACGCTGCTCGGTGAGGCGCGGGTCTCGCCGGCGCGGGCCCTGTTCTCCTTCGTCTCGCGCCCGGCGGACCACGCCGCCGACGGCGCGGGTCGCGACGGCGAGGGCGTGCGGCGCGAGCGCCTCGGCTTTCCGGTGATGCTCTATGGCCCGCCGCCGCGCGGGCTCGGGCCCCGTCTGCCACTTGGCCTTCCCAAGGACTTCGACGAGGCGTTCCAGCCCCTGTCCTGCGATCCGCCGGTCCTGCTGCGGAGGGCGGTCGAGCACAGCGTCGAGGTCGCCGTGCAGCGGGACGCGCAGGGTCGCATCGTCGCGATCGGTGCAGGACCCGGCGCGGCGCCGGCCGCCATTGGATCCGGCATCGAAGTACCCGCCGCGGACGCGGCAATCCTCGCCGGCTGGCACGCGCCGTATCTGGATGCCGCGCGCGAGAGCCTGCCCTCGCCGCTGCGCGAGATCGCCTCGCACGCGCCGCCGATCCCGCTCGTCGTCGGTCTGCGCGCGCGCATCGAGGACACGAGCCATCCGGGCGAGGGCGAGGAGCCGCTGCGCAGCGAGGACGAACTCGAGGGCAGCGTCGCCGCCGACGGCCGCTTCCAGCTCGTGACGCGCGCGAAGTGTCTGACGGAGGACGACGAGACGGTGACCGTCGCCTTCGAGCTCGCCTGCGATCTGCGCGCTCTGAGCCTCGGCGTGCGCGAGTGGCCCACGCGCTGCGTGTGGCCTGCGGACCATCCGCGCTTCAGCGACGTCCTGCGCACGGAGGCGCGCGTCGCTTTGCCGTTGATTGCCTGGGCCCGCGATCCCTATTGGTTTGCGCCCTGCTCCGCGCTCGTCTGCGAGATCGCCCCGATGGGCGAGCTCGTGCGCGTCGACGAGTCCGCACCGGACGAGGGCTTGCTCGGCACCGTCCGCCATCTCGTCGACGAGCGCAGCGACCCGCCGACCCTGCGCTCGCTCGCCGTGCTCGGCCCCGACGGCACCCTCGTCCTCGAACACCGCTACGAGGACGATCGCGAACTCGCCCCCGGCTATCGCCGCCCCATGCGCATCGTCACGCGCCGCTTCGACCCGCGCACCGGCCGTGTGGTTCGCGAGCGCATCGTCACGATCCTGGCCGCGCGGATCGGCACCGCGGCCGAGGCGAAGCGGCTCGGATTGGAGCTGCGGGGTTCGGATCTGCGGCTGATGCGCTGAGCGGGTGGGGGGGCGCGAGAGGCTGTGGGCGGCGAGTGCGGGCCGAGCTGGCGAGGCGCTGGCTTGCCGGGTCGCGGCCATCGGTGCCGCTCGAGAACGAGCCAGGGGCTGCACGGCACCCGCGTTGTCCGTCCGAGGCCACGGAGTCTCGCGATCCTTGCCCCCCTTTGCCGAGTCGTTCCGCCTCGGTACCCTGCGCCGGAGCTCGGCGAGCGAGAGCCCGAGAGCCATTGAGGTGGAGCTTGGTGTTCCCTTCCCTTCCCTTCCCTTCCCGGAGAATGCGCGCGCGAGGCAGGCCTGCGCTCGCCCGACAGCGAGAAGGGGTCAGCGCGGGCCGATCCAGGGCCGATCCGGTCTTGGGCCGCTGCCCGCGCCGTGGGTCGCTCGCGAAGGACAGGATTGCGCCGCCGCTCGAGCCTCGTCGGCGAGGAGAGCTCGTGAGGATCTCTCGCGAGGAGA
>JADLHO010000098.1 GCA_020848735.1 Planctomycetota bacterium
CGCCCGGCTCGAGGGCGAACTCGCAATCGTCGGAGGCGAGCTCGCGCGTCTGCTCATTGTCGATGCGGAGGCGGACGCGCGCGGTGCCCAGTTCGGCCCAGGGTCGACCCGCGGCGTCCAGCGGCAGTTGCAGCCGCCACGGGGAGCGCTCCTCCGCGTTCGTGAGCAGCAGGGCCGGCGGCTTGCCCGTCCAGGGCGAACCCCTCTCGTCGACGCAGTCGACGATGAGCTTGCCGCAGGGCCGCAATGCGCGCTGTCCAAATGTGCGCTCCTCCCCGACGACGAGTTCGAAGGGCTCGACCAGATCCCGGGGCAGCCCGAAGTGGATCGCCTCGAGCCGATAGCGGCCGGGCGCCAGCGACTCGAAGCGGAAGCCGCCGTCGGCCGCGGTCTCGCGCCAGAGTCCTTCCGCTTCGGTCGCGGCGCGCAGGCGGATGGTCTGGCCCGCGAATGGCCGCCCGTCCTCGCCGATCAGCGAGCCGTGCACGCGGGCGCTCGCCTCGCTCGCGACCAGCACGAGGTCCTGCGTACCGGGCACGACGTCGTCGATCGCCGCCGCGGGAAGGGCCGGATCGCCCGTCGCCGGAAACACGACGACCCGATGCCGCCCCGCCGCGATGCCCTCCAGCACGAAGCGGCCGTCGGCGCCGCTCGTCACCTGCACGGTCCGCCCACGGGCACCCCGCTCGATCGCGGCGACCACGAGACCCGCGCGCGGGGTCGCGGCGCCATCGAGCACCACCCCGGCAATCGACGGCGCCGCGCGCAGGGTGAGATCGAGGACGAGCTCGCGCCCGGCCTCGACCGTCACCGAGGCGCGGGCCTCGCGGCTCTCCGTGCCGATCGTCGCCTCGATCTCGTGATCCCCGGGCGGCACGCCGGCGAGGACGAAGGACCCATCCGGCCCGGTGTCCGCCGCGACGAACGCGCCGAGGGGAAGGCGATGACCGATCACCACCCGCGCCCTCGCCACGGCAGCGCCTGCCGCGTCGACGACGCGCCCTCGCACGGTTCCGGGCGCGAGGAGCACGACCTCGAGCTCGACGAGTCCGTCGCGCGGGATCTCCACCTCGCGCCAGGCGTCGACGAAGCCAAGGCATCGCACCCGGAACCTCTGGAGTCCGACGGGGACGTCGCCGAACTCGCACACGCCATCGACGCCGGTCGTCCCCGGCGGCAGGAGGAACGGGCGGGTGCCGTCACCCGCGACGGGCCAGGACGACGCATCGAGCGCACGCACGTCGACCGCTGCCGAAGCGAGCGGAGCTCCGCGCGCATCGCTCACCCGCGTGCGCAGCGCGCCGCGTTCGGTCGTCAGCGCGATGCGGAGCTCGGTCCCCGGCTCGGGCAAGCGCAGGGTCGGGCTCGGGGCGAAACCGCGTGCGAGAGCCGCGACCAGGGTCTCGTGGCCGAGCGTGTCGATCACGAAGCGGCCGTCGACGCCGCTCGAACCGACCACGCGGTGGTCCTGCGAGGCGTTCCAGTTCCACGACTCGCTGCTCGTGAGGATCACGGCGCCGGCGATCGGCGAGCCGCGCGCATCCACGACGCGGCCCTCGACCGCCCGCGCGGCGCTGAACTCGGCATCGAGCTCCGTCTCCACTCCGGCCTCCACGCGGACCCCGATCGTCTCCGGGATGAAGTTGCCCGGCTCCAGGCTCGGCAACATCACGCGCAGATCGCCGGGGGACAGGCCCTCGAAGCGCGCCTCGCCCGCGAGACCTGTCGCTTCGCTCCGCAGCCCCGCCTCGCGATCGGGAGACGACCAGGGCCCGCCGCGCCAGACGCGGACGAGGATGCCGGGACTGGGTCGCCCACCCGCGGCCGCGGGGAAGCGCACGCGCACGCGCAGCGAGCCGGTCGCGAGGGGCGGCGCATCGCCTGGGGCATCCGGCGCCGCATCCCCGCTCGCCACGCCGACGCGATCGCGCGCCGGCAGGGGCTCGCCGTCGCGCCGCGGCGTCGCGGCCACGCGGGCGGCCGCGGCCTGTCCGTCGTCGAACTGCCGCTGCGGGACGAAACGGTCCCAGGCCCAGGGGACGACGAAGAGCGCGATCACGCCGAGGGCGAGTCCGACGACGACGAGCCAGGTCTTCTGCATGGCCATCATGACGAAGGGGACGGCGACGGTTGCGACGGAAGCAGCCGGTGCCGGCAACGCGGCGAGCAGACGCTCGCGCAACGCCGCCAGCGAGCCGGGTCCGAGTTCGGCGAACGCGACGGCGGAGCCGATGCCCTGAGGCAGGCACTCGCGGAGCCGTCGGAGCCCGCGCACGAGCTGCGTGCGCACGGTGCCGGCGGGGCGATCCAGCGCGGCGGCGATCTCCTGCGCGTTCAAGCCATGCGTCAGGTGCAGGTGGACGACGGGTCGGAAGGACTCGGGCAGCCGCAGCAGCGCCGCGGCGAGCGCGTCCTCGAGTTCGCGCTGCTCCGCGAGGCGCGCGGGATCCCCGGTCGGCTCGTGACGCAGACGCGTCGCGTCGATCACGCGTCGCTGCCGTCGCGCGAGCGCCTTCGCGCGGTGGACGAGGATCCCGACCAACCAGGGGAAGAACCCGCGCTCGCGATCCCAGCGCTCCCGGCTCTCGATCGCCGCGAGGACGGTCCCGTGCAGCAGGTCCTCGGCGTCGTGCGCGTCGCGCGTCAGATGGCGCGCGATGCGGTGCAGGGGCGGGGCGACGGCGTCGAAGAGCTCCCCGAGCGCGAGGGGATCACCCGTGCGGCAGAAGCGATCGAACAGCGCGTCGTCGTCGGAAGCAGCCACCGCAGGTCTCTTGCCCCGAAGCCTCCGCGCTGCGCCCGCCGCGGAAGCATTCCCGACGCCGACCGCTCACTTGAGCCGGCGGAGCGTCGGCCCGGTGTAGATCTGCCGCGGCCGGTTGATGCGAGCCTTCGGGTCGTGTCGCTGCTCGCGCCAGTGGGCGATCCAGCCGGGCAGGCGGCCGAGCGCGAACATCACCGTGAACATGTCGGTCGGGATGCCGATCGCCCGGTAGATGATGCCCGAGTAGAAGTCGACGTTGGGGTAGAGCTTGCGCTCCACGAAGTAGGGATCCTCGAGCGCCGCCTCCTCGAGCGACTTCGCGATGTCGAGCAGCGGGTCCTTCATGCCGAGCTCGGCGAGCACGCGGTCGGCCGCCTTCTTCAGGATCTTCGCGCGAGGGTCGAAGTTCTTGTAGACGCGGTGGCCGAAGCCCATGAGCCGGAAGCCGGAGGCCTTGTCCTTCGCTGCCGCGACCGCGTTCGCGACGTTGCCGCCGCTGTCGCGGATGCCCTCGAGCATCTCGATGACCTCCTGGTTGGCGCCGCCGTGCAGCGGCCCCCAGAGAGCGGAGACCCCCGCGGCCATCGATGCGAAGAGGTTCGCGCGGCTGCTGCCGACCATCCGGACCGTCGAGGTCGAGCAGTTCTGCTCGTGATCCGCGTGCAGGATGAGCAGCAGATTCAGCGCGTCGCGCACCGCGGGTGAGACCGCGTAGCCCTGCGCCGGCACCGCGAACATCATGTGCAGGAAGTTCGCGCAGTAGTCGAGGTCGTTCCGCGGGTAGATGAACGGCTGGCCGACGCTCTTCTTGTAGGAGAACGCGGCGATGGTCGGCGCCTTCGCGAGGAGCCGCACCATGTTCTGCTCGAGGTCGTTCTCGTTGTTCTCGGGGTAGAAGGTCGAGAGCGAGGAGAACATCGCCGCGAGGATCGCCATCGGGTGGGCGTGCCGCGGGAAGCCCTCGAAGAACTTCTTCATGTCCTCGTGCAGCAGCGTGTGCCGCGTCACGTAGCTCTGCCAGTCGCTCTTCTGCGGACCCGAGGGCATCTCGCCGTAGATCAGCAGGTGCGCCACCTCGAGGAAGCTCGCGTGCTCCGCGAGGTCTTCGATGGGGTAGCCGCGGTAGCGCAGGATGCCCTTCTCGCCGTCGATGAACGTGATCGACGACTGGCACGCGCCCGTGTTGCCGTACCCCGGGTCCATCGTCACGTAGCCGGTGGTGTCGCGGAGCTTCTGGCAGTCGAACGCCTTCTCGTTCTCGGTGCCGACGACGACCGGCAGCTCGTACTCCTTGCCTTCGAGGATCAGCTTCGCGTTCTGCATGATTGCCTTTCGTTCAGGCTGCACGACGGGGCGTTCGGTCGGGCCCGTGACGAGTTCCATGGCCGAAAGAGCTTAGGGACTCGCTCCGGCGACGCGAGCGAGTTCAGGAGCCCGTGCGAGGATCACGCCGTCCGATCACCGGTGCGGAGCCCCAACGACCAGGCCCCCGTCGAGATTGCATCGCGTCCCGAGAGCGGACCCCGCGGCCGCCGGCGGAGCGTCAGTCCCCGCACTGGATCGGCCCGTCCTGGCCGTCGCCCTCCGCGGCGGGATCGGTCGCCTCGCCCCCCTCGTCACCGCGGAGACGGGCCACCTTGCCGCGGACCTTCCTGTTCTGCTTGCGCAGCATCTCGTTGCTCTGGCGCAGGCGCTGGAGCTCGTCGTGCAGCAGCTTCACCTCGTGGCGGCCGAGCGTGAGCGTGGCGCTGTCGGCGGCGTGTTCGGCGAGCCAGGTGCGGAGGTCGGGTACTGGGGTCATGGGCCGCAGATCCTAGGGACTGCGACACGTGATCCACGGTCGCGGTTTGCCGCAGGCTGCGGGACGCGGCTTGCGGTGGGCAGCATGCCCAGGACAGCGGGCGACGACGCCGGAGCCCCCCGGCCAGCGACGCGCTCGCTAAGGTCTCGCGCCTTCGACCTCGACCCACCGACCGATCATGCGCCTTCCTGCACTCGCCCTCGCACTCGCGACCTTCTCTCCCCTCACCGCTCAGTCCCTGACCGCGACCCTCGCTGCGGCCAAGGACAACACGATCTACTCCGTCGATCCGGCCACCGGCTCGAACGGCGCCGGCGACCGCTTCTTCTGCGGCACCGACCTCGGCCTCACGATCCGTCGCGGCCTGATCGCCTTCGACGTCGCCGCCGCGATCCCCGCCGGCTCGACCATCGTGAGCGCCCGTCTGGAGCTCAGCATGGCGCAGACCCGTTCGACGAACCGCGCCGTCACCCTCCACCGCCTCAACTCGAACTGGGGTGAGGCCGGCTCGATCGCCGGCAGCGGTCAGGGCGGCGGCGGCATCGCCCAGCCGGGCGATGCGACCTGGGACTTCGCCTTCTGGCCGAACACGCCCTGGCAGCACCCCGGTGGCGACTTCAACGCGAGCGCGAGCGCGAGCACGGTGTTGAGCGCGTTCGGACGTTTCTCCTGGAGCTCCGCCCAGCTCGTGGCGGACGTGCAGTCGATGCTCGACGCCCCGGCCGCGAACTTCGGCTGGCTGCTGCGCACCGACGAGAACGTGATCACGACCTCGCGCGCGCTCCACTCGCGTGAGAGCGTGAGCACCGCCGACCGCCCCGCGCTGGTCATCGGCTACCTCCCGCCGGCCGCGCGCGTGACGAGCGTCGGCAGCGGCTGCAACGGCGGCGGCCCCTCGCCGCTGCTGCTCGGCGCGAGCGGTCTCCCGCGGGTGCCCAACGCGAGCTTCGCCCTCAACCTGAGCGGCGGGCCGACCGGCGCCGTGATGGCGATCAACCTCTACGCGTTGCAACAGGTCCCCCCGCTGCCACTCGGCGGCGGCTGCTTCCTCTACGGGGACTTCACGACCTTCGTGCTCGGCATCACGACCGGCGGGACGCTGCCCTTCGGCATCCCGGCCAACCTCGCCTTCATGGGCTACGAGCTGACCGCGCAGGGTGTCGCGCTCGACTTCTTCAACCTGACGTTCGCGACCTCGAACGGTCTCGTGCTGCGGCTCGGGACCTGATCGCGAGACAGGGCTCGAAGAGGACCGCTGCCGCGTCCTCGTGCATCTCGGGTGAGGGGTAGTAGGCGTTGTGGGTCCAGACCTGCGAGGGATCCTCGCCGGTGCCGGCGTCCGCGGGTCTCACGACGGCTGGTTCGCCCGTGAAGCGACTGCGCAGCGGCTGCGGGCTACCGCGTGCACCGACGCACTCGACGAGCCCGTCGGCGTGTCGCGCGACCGCCGCGAGCATGCGCTCGTCGACGAGCTGCGGGTACTCGCCGAAGAGCGCGCGCAGCGAGTGGAAGCGCGGCCGATGGCGCGGACGACGCCTGCTGAACCAGAAGAGCAGCTTCGGGGCCGCGATCGCGTCGAGGAGCCCGACGCAGTCCGCGGTCCACGACGCCTGGGTCTCCGCGACGAGCCTCCGCAGCGCCCTGCGACCGAACCACGCGCGACCTCGATTCACGAAGCCGCGTAGAAGCGGGGAGCGGATGCCCGCGAGGTCGGCGGAGAGGAGCTCCGACCACGCGGCATCGGCGCCGAGCCAACGCCCGTCGTCCCTGCGGGTCAGCCGCTCGCGTCCGCCGCTCGCGAAGAGCGAGCAGTCCGCGCTCCGCCCTGACATGACCTGCACGATCGCGAACGCTGCGCCGTCGATCAGCGCGCGCCATTGCGGTGCGAGGAAGAGGCGCGGACCGGCGCCGGCCACGCCGAGGTTGAGCGCCGGCATGCCGAGTCGCTTCGCGAGCAACGCGGGCCAGGGCATCGCGACGAAACAGCCGAAGGTCTGCGCTGCGCCGAGACAGACGAAGTAGCTGCCGGGCTCGAGCTCCTTCGGCGCCGGGCCGCGGAGCGCATCACCGTCGGGGCTTGCGCGCCACAGCTCGTAGTCGACGATCTCCGCATCGCGGCGCTGGTAGCCCTCGGACATCGCATGCGCAGCGTAGCCGGCACCCCCGAACGATGAGCTCCCCCGATCCCAGCCCGGCGCGCGTGCAGATCTCGCGCGTGCAGATCTACGGCGAGCGCTGCTCGGGGACGAACTACGTCGCGGAGCTCCTGAAGCGCAACTTCACCGGGCTGAGGATCGTCGACGAGTTCGGCTGGAAGCACGGCTGGGTCTACGGCGAGGTCGAACGCGCTGCCGATTGCGTGTTCCTCGTCGTCAGCCGCGATCCCTTCGACTGGCTGCGCAGCCTCCACGAGAAGCCCTGGCACGCGGCACCGGAGCTGCGCGGCGTGCCCATCTCGCGCTTCCTCCGCACACCGTGGCGTTGCCTCTGGGGCACCGACACCGATCTCGACCGCAGCGATCCCCGCCACGGCACCGAGATGCTGCACGAGCGGGATCCGCAGACCCGCGAGCCCTTCGCCAACCCGATGCGCCTGCGCACGGCGAAGGCGCGGGCCTGGGCGGCGCTGCGACTGCGGGTCCGGCATCACCTGGCCGTGCGCTACGAGGACGTCGCGCGCGATCCGCGGGCATTCGTCGCGAGCTTCGCCGCGCGCTGGAAGCTCACGCGCTGGCCCTGGTTCCGCGACGTGAAGACCTTCAAGGGTGGACGCGAGCCCTTCCGGCCCAAGCGCTACGCCGCGATCGCCACCCAGGACCTGGTCTGGATCGCGAGCGAACTCGACGCGGCGTCCGAGGCCGCGCGCGGCTACGACCTCGCCGCCCGCGTCGCGGAGCTCTCGGCGCCGCTCGAAGGAGCGCAACCCGACCAGGCCCAACCCAACCAGGCCCAACACGGATGAGCAGCTCGCGCGACGAGCTCGAACGCCTCGCTCGCCTGCGCGCGCTCTTCCTGGACGTCGAACGCGGCGACGCCGCCCTGCCCGGGTACTGGCGCGACGAAGGTGATC
>JADLHO010000099.1 GCA_020848735.1 Planctomycetota bacterium
CTCGAGCGCGCCGGCAACGCCGCGGTCGGCGGCATCACGGGCATCTACACGGTCCTCGTGGACGGCGACGACTTCTCCGAGCCGGTCGCCGACGCGAGCCGGTCGATCCTCGACGGCCACATCGTGCTCACGCGCCGCCTCGCGAGCGCCGGGCACTATCCGGCGATCGACATCCTCGACTCCAAGAGCCGCGTGCGCGACCACGTGATCTCGCGCGCGCAGCGCGACCACGCGGGGATGCTGCAGCGCCTCGAGGCCGCGTACCGCGAGAAGGAGGACCTGATCCTGGTCGGCGCCTACCAGCGCGGGTCGAACCCGCTGGTCGACACGGCGATCGACCTGCGTGGCCCCATCCTCGACCTGCTCCAGCAGCCGCCCGAGGAGTACACGCCGCTCGACCGCACCGTCGCACAACTCGCCGAGATCGGCCTGCGCGGCGCCGCCGCGATCCCGCGCCCCGGCACCGCTCCCCGCCTCGATCCGCAGGCTCATACCCAGAGGATGATCGCGTGACCGCTCCCTCGAGTCGCTTCTCCTTCCGACTGCAGCGCGTGCTCGACCTGCGCCAGCAGCACGAGCAGGCGGTCGCCGGCCGCCTGGGCGCCGCCGCGGAGGCGGCCACGGAGGCGCGCGCCGCGATGGACGCGCTCGCCGCCGTCCGCGTGGCCAGCGGATCCGACCTCGCCCGTGCGCACGGCGCGGCGACACCGGTCGGCGCACTGCATCAGAAGGAACGTCTCATCGCCTCGCTCGACGCGCATCTCGATGTGGCGGAGCACGAGGTCGCCGCGCGCGACGCCGAGGTCGACTCCGCGCGCAAGGAACTCAACGCCGCGATGCAGGCCCGCCGGATCATCTCCCGCCTCCGCGAGCGGCGCGAGGACGAGTGGCGGCTCTCGCATACCCGCGCCGAGCGCACCGCCATGGACGCGCTCGCCATCGAGCGCCATGCCCGACAGTCCGACCAGGCGGAGAAGGGCGCATGAAGCCGCTCATGCTCCCCCTCATCGCATTCGTCGTCTGCTTCGGTATCGGCGGCGGCGCGGGTGCGTACGCCATGAAGCCGACCGCGAGCGACTCCACGACGGCCGACTCGCTGCACGCGGCGCCAGCGGGCGACTCCGCCCACGCCGATCCCGCCGCGGACGCCGCCACCATGGATCACGCCGCGGATTCCGCCACCGTCGTACCGCACAAGGTCGAGATCGACGCGGCGACGCCGGCGCCCAGGGCGAGCGTCCCCGGCGCCATGAACGCCACGACGCGTCCGGCCCCGCTCACCATCGAGGCGCTCGTTCGCGACCAGACCGGCGCCACCGTCACGATGCGTCCCGATGGCAGCATCGGGCCGGAGCGCGGCGACACACAGCCCGATTATGCCCGCATGGCGAGCCTGCTCGCCAAGATGGGGGCACGCGAAGCCGCGCGAACCGTCGAGCAGATGAGCAGCGGCGACGCCGCGCGCGCCGTGGCCGCGATGAACGACAAGCAGGCAGCGGCCGTGCTCACGCAGCTCAAGCCCGAGAAGGCCGCTGCACTCCTGCGGGCCGCGCTCGCCATCTCCCCCCGAACGGCCGCCCCATGATCCCCGCCTCGATGCCACTTCCGGCGACGCCACTCGCCGAGCCGGCCGCGCCGGGCGCGTCCGCGTCGGGACAGGCGCGCGCCGACGATGCCGCCGCGCGCGAGTTCGCCGCATTGCTCGGCGCGATGATGCAGCCGCCGGTCGCTGGGACCTTTCCGGTCGTCACGCGGGTCGCGGTCGATGACCTCGCCGACGCGGCCGCTGGCGATGCCGCCGAGGGCCACGAGGGCGGGACATCCGTCGAGACCGCGGACCGCACGCCGAGCGGCCAGCGCTCCGGCGCTTCTGATGCCGCTGCCAGCGCGCACGCCGCCATCAATGCGGCGATCAACGCGGAGCTCAAGGCGCCGACCAACACGCCGACCAACGCGGCGCTCAACACGACGCTCGACACGGCGAGGAACACCGAGGCGCGTGCGAACCCGGCCGAGAGTCGTGCCGCCGCCGCGCGCGAAGCGAACGGCGCGCGCGTCGAGTCCGCGTTCGCCGCGGGTTCCGCGAGCTCCAACGCCGCCAGCCCTTCCTCGGAGCGGAGCCCGCGCCGCGTCGCAGGGACCGCGGGCGCGGCGCATGCTCCCGGCGCGGCGCTGCCGACGGCCGCGCCCGCCGCAGCGACCGCGAACGTGATCGCGTCGACGAGCGCACTCGACGCGGATTTCGCCGACAAGCTCGAGCGCGTGATCGACCGCATGGAGCAGGCCGGACACCGCGTCGAGGTGCGCGAGACGCTTCGGACGCCCGAGCGTCAGCAGGCGCTGTACTAGCGGGGTCGCACCACCGCCGGTCCCGTGGTCACCTGGACCCGCGACTCGCGTCACCTCGCGGGCAAGGCCGCCGACGTGCGCGTGGATGGCCGATCCGCGGGTCCCGGCTACGACCTCCTCCACACCATCGCGAAGGAGGAAGGGCTGCGCACCCTCGGCGCGCGCGACCCGGGGCATCTCGAGTTGCCGAGGACGACCGCAGATACCGATCGCCACGCGGCATCACCGACCGTGCTCACGGAGGGCGGGGTCGCACGCGTGGCTCGTGTGGCGCAGGTCGCTCAGGTCGCCACCGTCGCGCGAGTCGCGGCGCCGAGCGCGCCGCACGGCGCTTCGAGCCTCGCGGCGAGCGCGGCGGCGCGTGCCGCGGACGCGGAGCGGCCGATGCGCGTCGCGAGCCTTCCGGCGCTTCGGGTGCCGAGCGCCGGGTCCGTGGCGGCGGGTGCGGGACCGCGCGTCGCAGGCGCCAGCGGCCCAGAGGCGACCGAGCGCGCGCGCGCCATGCGCGACCTCACCCAGTCCACCGTCCCCACGGAGGACTCGGCCACCGCGCCCGCGGCACCGACGGTCTCGCGCACGTCGAGCGAGGCGAGTCGCGACCAGTCGCGTCAGGAGTCCGGCTCACGCGCCGTGCGCCAGGCACGCGGCCGCGCCACCGCCCCGCTTGGCGATGCCACGTCGCGCGCCGGGATGGAGGGGCTGCGCGATTCCGTGCCCATCCACGTGACGCGCGGCGCTCCGCTCTCCGGCAGCTCGCCGATCGCCCAGCCCGGCAGCCTGGCCGCCGAGCGGGTCGCAGAGTTGCTCGCGGCGCGCGACGCGCAGCCGGCCGGTGCGCTCGGTGAGTTGCGGCTCACGATGGATCCCGTGCGCGACGGCCTGCACGAGGTGCGCCTCGCCCTGCAGAACGGCGCGCTCGACGCGACGCTCCGCACCTCGGACGCGGGCTTCGCTCGCGGCCTGCAGTCGGAGATCGCCTCGCTCACGCGCTCGCTCGAGCGTCAGGGCTTCGATGCCGCGCGCATCGCGGTGCAGGTGGATGCCGCGCAGCAGGCGCGCGCGACCGCACTCGACACCGTCGCTGCCACCGAAGCCACCGCGCGCGAACGCGAGCTCCGCGGCGACAGCGACGCGTCCCGTGAAGGCCGCGAGCAACATGCCGCGCACGACGCCCGGCGCGACCAGCAGCACGCCCGACAGTTCGGCTCCCGCCGTCCGCACCCTTTCTGATCCTCGCTCTCCCTCGACCGGACCTCCCATGACCATCCCGTACATCCCAGGCACGATCAGCGGCACTGGCGAGCTGCCGTCCAGCGCGTCGCAGTCGACCAAGGCGAAGCAGACGAAGGACATGTTCCTCAAGCTCCTCGTCGCGCAGATGAAGAACCAGGATCCCACCAACCCCGCCTCCCCCGACCAGCTCGCGGCGCAGCTCGCGCAGTTCTCGAGCCTCGAGCAGCTGGTCAGCATGAACGAGAAGCTCGACAACATGGGCCTCGTGCCGCTCGTCCCGATGCCGTAGGGCATCGGCTCGCACCGTCCGCTCCCGCCTCATTCCGCGCGTTCCGCCTTCTTCCTTCGTCCTTCATCTGAGGTCCGTATGCTCCGCTCGCTCTTCTCCGGCGTCACCGGCCTGCGCAATCACCAGCTGCGCCTCGACGTCATCGGCAACAACGTCGCCAACGTCAACACGATCGCGTTCAAGTCCGGCCGCGTCGCCTTCAAGGAGGGATTCGCCCAGCTCGTCTCCGGCGCGACGCGTCCCCCGGGCGGCCAGGGCGGCGTGAATCCCATCCAGGTCGGCCTCGGCTCGCAGATCGCGTCGGTCGACACGCTCTTCTCGCAGGGCAACGTCGAGACCACCGGGCTCGCCACCGACCTCGCGATCCAGGGTGACTCGTTCTTCGTCGTGTCGAACGGCAGCCAGTACTTCTACACGCGCTCGGGCAACTTCCAGCTCGACGCCGACGGCCGTCTCGTCTCGCCGTCCAACGGCTTCGTCGTCCAGGGCCGCACCGCGGTCAACGGCGTCTTCCGGGACGGCATCAGCGACATCCGGCTGCCATTCGGCCAGAAGACCGCGGCGCTCGCCACCACCAACACCTCGCTCGCCGGAAACGTCGACGCCGGGGCCCAGGTGTTCGACCAGGGCACCGCGGCCACGCTCGACCCGCTCGACCCGGCGCAGCGTGCCGTCACCGGCAACGAGCGATCCTACAAGGACGTCTCGATCACCGTCTTCGACTCGCTCGGCGAGGAGCACGAGCTCAAGCTGGTGCTCTACAAGACCGGTCCGAGCGAGTGGAACTGGCAGGTCGACCCGGCGGGGATGGACATCGACAACACCTTCGGCACCGGCGGCATCCAGATCGACGCGGGCAGCAACCCGTTCGTGTTCCTCCCCGACGGCACGCTCGACACCGACCCGGCGACCTTCACGCCGCCGCAGATCACCTTCCGCCCGAACTCCGGTGCGGCCGACGTGACCATCACCATCGACCCGCGCGGCGCGGGCGTGAACGGACTCACGCAGTTCGCGGGGACGCACAACTCGGTGCTGCGCGACCAGGACGGCTACACCTCCGGCACGCTGCAGGACTTCTCGATCGACCGCACCGGCACGATCGTCGGGGCCTTCACCAACGGCACCACGGAGCCGCTCGGGCAGATCATCCTCTCGGACTTCAACAACCCGGGCGGCCTCATGCGCATCGGCGACAACATGTACTCCACGTCGGGCAA
>JADLHO010000100.1 GCA_020848735.1 Planctomycetota bacterium
CCGAACCCGGTCGCCAACGCCTTCGCCGCCGTCGCCGGGGAACCAGACCCAAGAGCTGCGCTGCACCGGAGGGAATCAGATCCAACCCAGACCGCCGGAATCAGGCGGATTCACGCCGCCGTCGACATGGGTGACTACCATCCCACGCGGACGCTCGACCGATCCATGCGCATGAAGCACCTGCAAGGCAGACTGCGATGGACCCGCACAAGCGAAGGCAGCGTGGTGCCGCGCGTATTCTGGTTCGGCAGTGAATGAAATGATCTGCCTCGTCACAGACCAAGGGTCATCCCCTGGCTCTGACAGAAACTTGGCGGTTCGTCGGTCGTGCGATGCAAGGGAGCAGTGACGCTCAATCTCCATGTCCCAATTGGTTGTGAGCACACGCTTCACGGGCAACTGCAATAGACTACGATACAACGTCTTGGACTTGCGGGTTTGAGGCTTGTTAGCGAGCCTCTCCCACTGCTTCACAAGACTCTCCCGTCGCCTGTCGTCACTTGCGGTCGAGGCCGCAATCTGCGACACATCGCTCTCTGTCGTCTTCAACTGGCCGGCGATCAGAGCGGACTCTCTGGACCTACTTGGGGCACTATGCGGGGGGAGCTCGGACCACAAAGGGTATCCTCGCGCGGCTTTCGATAGTCCGGCTCCGACAAGCAGGACTGGCTGCTCGTCCGCCAGGGCTCGGATCATCATCGAGCTCGCGGCGCGAGACACCTGCTCTACGTCTTTGGCGCTCTTCAAACCGCGGTCAATGGCTTCCTGGAAGTCCTCTCGGGCGTAGGTGTACGCAAGACTTTCGTCGTCGAACCACTCATTGCTGGCAATCATTTGCGGCGTTCGTTATGGACTCTCGCAAGAGAGGTGCTGCGAACCGGTTGCGCTGACCCACGCGGGCCGACCGCTGCTCTTCTAGCGAGAGCACTTCTACCGTCAATCACCTTGAGCGGGAAGTACGGTGACGTAGGTTGCGAGCTGCCGGCTGAGCGCGCGTTCTGACACTGGAAACTTTCACACGCCAACGGAGCACGTGTCCCAGCAGCAGTGCCGGTCGCACAGGCTGGCCCCGCCCCGCGTGACCACCTGGCGACCGGTCGGCTCTCGAGACCGCATCTGACTCTGCGGAGCAAGACGATCGACCACCTCAGCGCGGGTGGAGGACACCTCGGGCGGGCTCCGTTGCTGTTAGGGAGCTTGGTTCGGCGCAAGTCACTGATTGCAAGCCTTGTTCTGGTAGAGACTTGTGCTCCACGGCTCGGCCGAACTTCGGCCCGGTGTCTGCCCAAGCCAAGCGATATGGTGCGACTCCTCCGTCGTGCGGAATTCGCAGCAGGGCCGCTCCCGTGGCGACAGAGGATTCCTTCGGAATCCACCTGGGGACGCGCCCGCCCCCGCCGCTCCTGGTCGTGAACCCCAACCGGAGTCCACGCCATGAACCAGATCCCCGCCTTCCTCGCACGCGCGCTCGCCCAGCTCGGCGGCGCCGCGCTCCTCGCGACCATCACCCTGCCGCTCTCGGCGCAGGAACGCAGTCCCCTCCCGCCCTCGGGCCAGAAGGCCGCGGCGCCGGGCGGCCGGCCCGAAGCATTGACGCCGCACCGCGAGCACGCGCTCACGGAGCTTCCCGCGCTGCCGCTCGACGAGAGCTCCACCGCGGAGCTCGCCGAGCAGCCGAAGCCGGGCTTCCCCGGGGACGAGTTCGGCCAGCAGGCGCTGCGGCCCTTCCTCCTCGGTTCGCCGTACCGCCTCGCCTTCGTCGGCGGCGAGTACGTGCCGCCCGCGGGCGAGCGGATCGACCCGCAGATCGAGGCCAGGATGCGCGCGCAGGGCGGCGTCGGCGAGACGTACGGCTTCGTGATGTTCGAGGGGCGCATCACGAGCGCCAAACGGAGCAAGCTCGAGGCGCTGGGTCTCGTGCTCCGCGAACACCACACGTTCAACTGCATGACGGCGACGATCCCCTTCGCCGCGCTCCCTGCACTCGCGCAGCTCGACTGCGTGCGCTGGGTCGGTTGGGCGCGGCCCTGGCAGAAGCTCGCGCCGTCGCTCGCCGAACGGCTCGCCGACCGCGACGCGACCGCGCCCCGCGTGCGCGTGCTGGTGAAGTGCTACCGCGGCGATCTGAGCCCGGCCGCATTGCGCATCCCGACGAGTGAGGCGGGCGGCACCGAGCGCGCGGCGATCCTCGGCACGTTCCGCACGCTGCCGATGGGCGAGAGCCAGCGCGCGTTCGAGGCGCTCGGCGCCGAGGTGATCGACTACCACGACGGGTTGCGGCTCTTCGCGCTCGACCTGCCGGTCGGCGCCGTCGAGGCGCTGCTCGCGCTCGACTTCGTGCACAGCGTCGAGGCCGACGCCCGCATCGAAGCGGCGCACGACCGCAGCACGCGGCAGATCGGGGTCGATTACGTCCGCAGCCTCGCGACGAACGACGGCCATGACACGGTCGTCGGCATGATGGACTCGGGGATGGACCTGACCCATCTCGACGTGTCCTCGCATTGGTATGCCGGCTGGGGCTACGACGGCCAGAGCCCCTACACCGACTCCACGGGCCACGGCACGCACGTGATGGGCACCATCTCCGGCACCGGCGCCGCGGACTCGCGCTATCGCGGCATGGCCCCCGCCACGGGGAGCAGCTCGGACCGCCGCATCTACATCGCGGGCATCTTCGACGGCCCGAGCGCGAACTCGTCCTCGAACAACGCGCTGAGCGCGGTCTCGCGCTTCGCGACCCCGATCACGATCAGCGGCATCACCACGCCGATCCCGAGCGTGATCAACCACTCCTGGGGCGTCGGCAGTTCGAACCTCCCCGCGGGCGGCTGGACCGGCACCGACAGCCTCTCGATCGCGCTCGACCAGCGCGTCTTTCTGGATGGCCAGACCCACGTCGTGGCCGCGCACAACCAGGGCGGCGCGAGCTATGCGAGCCAGAACCTCAACGGCGTGCTGCAGCCCGCCGTCGCGAAGCTCTCGCTCACCGTCGCGAGCTGTCTCGACGCCGAGGAGAACGGCAGCCTGCCCGGCCGCCCCTACTTCACCAGCAACAAGGGTCCGACCGGCGACGGCCGCCTCTGCCCGCAGGTGATGGCGCCGGGTCGCTGGATCCGCTCGGTCCAGGCGGGCACCGCCGACCAATACGTGTCCTTCCAGGGCACCAGCATGGCGACGCCGCACGTCACCGGCGTGATCGCGGGTCTTCACACGCATTACCCGTGGATGAAGTCGCAGCCCGCGGTGACGCGCGCCGTGATGGCGGCGACGACGAATCCGTACGACGCGACGCGCAGCACCGCCAGCGGCGACGACTCCTATTACCACCGCCAGGGCATGGGCCTGATCGACGCCTACAAGGCGCATTACCAGCGCGACGAGGCGGGCGGCTACCTCGCCGGGCGCGTCTACGGGACCTTCGACGCGCAGGACGGCGGCGCCTGGTTCGAGGTGGACGTCCCCCAGGACGCGGAGCGCACCTTCTTCGTGCTCGCCTTCGACGAGAAGCCCGCGAGCCAGGGCGCGGTGCGCGCCTGCGTGCACGACCTCGACCTGCACCTCGACGTCGAGCCCTTCAGCGCCGGTTACGACACGGGTGAGTTCCACGCGACGCGCGCCTGGGACACCTGGGATTGGTACGGCAACGTCGCCTCCATCGACCAGGTCCGCGGCAAGCGCGTGCGCGTGAAGATCCACCCGCGCGTCGCGCCGACGGGCAACGACACCGTGCGCTACGGGGTCGCCTACCTCATCCCGCGCGGGGCGACGAGCCCGGTCGGCTCGATCGACACCAGCGTCTCGAAGACGCTCCTCGTCCCGAACGAGAGCTTCACGCTCACCGCGACGCTCGACGTGCCGGAATACGTGCAGAGCAACGCCTTCGTCGACCTCGTCCTGCCGGCCGCGGTCGACGTGGAGCAGCTCGAGTTCGTCGACCGCGCGGGACTGCCGCGCCTCTATTCGGGCGCGAGCACGCCGCTGGACTGGACGCTCGGCGCCCAGGGCCACTGGTTCGCCGCCGCCCACCGGCAGCTCACCTGGACGCTCGAAGCCCCCGCGACCAACGGCAGCTATCAGCTCTGCTCGCGGCTGCAGGCCGACAACCGCGTCGGCAGCCCGCAGGATTGCGTCACCATCTGCGTCGACGACCAGCCGCCCTTCCTGATCGGCAACGTCGCGAGCCCGAGCCACCCGGAAGGCCAGTGGGTGAACAGCACCAGCTTCGTGCTGCAGTGGACCCCGACGAATGACGTCGGCTGTGCGGGCCTCGCCGGCTACTCCTACAGCGTCGCCTATGGCGCGCCCACGACGCCGTCGACCACGCCGACCCTCGGCGCGAACGCGAGCTCGCTCGAGCTCCAGCTCGGCACGAGCGCGCAGGACCGCTACATCGCGCTGCGCGCGATCGACGCAAACGGCAATGCGAACGTGCGCTCGATCCATGGCCCGGTGCGCATCGACACCGTCCTGCCGGCGATCGCGTCGGTCGAGCTCGATGGCGGCGCCGCCTTCGTGACGGCCACCGCGGTCGCGGTCGCGATCGACGCGATCGACGCGCACAGCGGTCTTTGGTCGATGCGCTGGTCCTGGAACGGGCTCGCGTGGTCCGCCTGGACGCCGTACTCCGCGACCGCCTTCGGGGTCGAGCTCACCGGTCCCGGCGGCAATGCCAACGAGGGATCGAAGACCCTGCGCGTGCAGGTGCGCGACCACGCGGGCAACGTCTCGGCGACCGCCAGCGACTCGATCACGCATCTGCGTTGCCCGTCGCTGCGCGGCATGACCAACGCCACCGCGCTGCCGAACCTGAGCCTCGCCGCCTTCGAGATCGCCGGCGCCGATCTCGCCGACGTCGACGGGGTCTGGTTCGACGGCCAGGCGCTGCCGATCGGCACGACGCCGCCCTTCGGCGACGGCCGCTGCGAACTCGTCGACGACGGCCGGATCCGCGTGTATCCGCCGCTCGGCCTGCCCGCGGGCAACCACAGCCTGCAGGTCGGCAACCGCGCCTGCCGCAGCAACGTGATCGATCTGCCGATCGTGCTCCACGCGAACCCGGTGCTCGTGGCGCCGGCGCAGGTCGCGGCCGGCGAGGCCTTCCGCGTGTTCGTCTCGCGCGGCGGGCTGCCGCCGACGACGCAGATCGGCCTCGCGGTCAGTCCCCTCGCGCTGCCGTCGCTGGCGCCCGGAGTCGTCGAGTTCGAGATCGGGGCGCAGTTCGGCGCGCTGCTCCTTTTCCCTGACCTGCAGGGCAGCGACCCGCTGAGCGGCACGAGCGCGTTCGTCGTGCCGAGCGTCCCGGCGATGGCCGGTGGCACGCTCCACGTCGAGGCCTTCCTGATCGACCCCGCGGCGGCGAACCCGCTGCCGGTCTCGACCACGAACTTCGCGAGCATCGCGTTCTCCTGAGCGCCGACGGCCG
>JADLHO010000101.1 GCA_020848735.1 Planctomycetota bacterium
CGCTCGCGCTCGACCCGTCCGATCCGTGGGCCAAGGAGGGACTCGTCCTCGCGCTCAAGGCACGGTACCCGGGCTACACGCTGCTGCTGCGGTTCTTCTTCTGGCTGCAGTCGCTCCCGCCGGGGACGCAGACGGCGGTGCTGATCGGCGGCGTGCTCGGCACGCGGGTGCTGCGCGGCGTCGCCCAGGCCAATCCCTCACTCGCACCGTTCATCACGCCGGTCATCTGGCTCTACTTCGGCTTCGTCCTCCTGACCTGGCTCGCGGACCCGCTGCTCAATCTCGCCCTGCTCACCAAGGCGGAGGGCCGTCGGCTCATCGGCGGCGACGAACGGCGCGGCGCGCTCGCCGTGGGAGCGACCCTCGGTGTCGCGCTCCTCCTGGGTGCGGTCGGACTGCTCGCGTCGTGGGGCGCCGCGCTCTGCGCCGCGGCGGCGGTGGGCCTGACGAGCCTGACGACCGCCGCAGGGTTCGCCTGCGCGCCGGGGACGCAACGTCGCGGCCTGCTGATCGCCTCCGGTCTGTTCGCGTCCTTCGGCGTCACCTCGCTCGCGCTCCCCGGTGACATGGGAGCGCTGCTGGTCGGGGTGGCGGTGATCGGTGTCGTGATCGGGACCTGGGTGTCCCGACCGCTCATCCGGCGCAGTCACGAGCGGCATCGCTGACCTCCCGCGCCGCCTGTACCTTCCTGCGATCCGGAGGGACCATGGCTCGACTCGAACGGGGCCAGGGCAAGAGACAGCAGGTCATCGAGATCGCGCGACAGGGCGCGACGCTCCGGACCCAGGAGAACGCGGGTGGCGACCTGCGACTCCCCGGCTACCGGCGATGCTCGAGCGCGGAGGCGGCGCAGGCGGCGATGGAGGCCGAGGTACTGCGGCACCTCGCGGACGGCATGCGCCCGGGTGATGAGGCCGCTCGCGCGATCGCCGCGACGATGGCCGCTGACGAGCCCGCGGCCGGACCGTCCTTCCCCATCCGCCGCGACCTCGGGGTGTACAACGAGGCCACCGGGTTCGTCTGCACGTCGCGGCGCATGGCCGGACGGACCCTCGAGGAGGGGAGTGACGCCTGGATGAAGGCGGTCGCGCGCGGCGACCTACTTCCGCTGAGCCTCGTGCAGGACGACTCGTTCGTCCTGCGGGTCGTCGCCGGCGCGCCATTGAGCGACCAGGAGCGGGACGAGTGGGTCGGGCGGGTCGAGTGGCACCTGAACCTCGGCGACGGAAGGCTCTGCGTCACCGGAGGGGCGCCGTTCAGCAATGAGGACTACGACGCGGACGAGTCCTATCATGAGGCCTTCGTCGTCGAGATCGCCGTGCCGAAGGGGCGGTATCGGGCGACGCTCTACACGCACGCACACGGGCTGAACGGCGCGGCGGTCCTCGACGAGCTCGCCGGCGGCGGATACGACTCGCACGAGGCGACCGCATCCTGGTGGGCACGCACCCGCCCCGATGAGCCGATGCCCGACTTCGACACGGAGGAGGACCTCGTCGAGTTCCTCCTGCATCTCGAGCCGGTGGAGAAGGCGCCCTCCAAGCGCGAGCTCGTGGCGCTTCCCGAGTCCGGGTGGTTCACGGGATGGGAGCAGGCGCGCAAGCCGGAGCGGTGTCCGAGCGGGATCGCGGGCGTGGACGTGCTGCGTCGGGTGCGCGAGGAGTCGGGATCGTGGACCTATGTGCGCGACGTCGATGCGATGCTCGGTGAGTCGGCGCCGATGACGGTGACCGGTGGTCCGCTCGAGCTGACGATCGACGACCTCACGAGCGTCGCGCGGCTGGGGTGGTTCGCCTCGCGCTGGGTCGCGTTCGAGCTTCGCTGCACCGCGCCGTCGGGTGCCGACGTCGCGTCGTTGACGTGGCCGCCGGATGTCATCGGTGTCGAGGAGGACGGTGTGCTGCGGGTGCTCATGAGCGCCGACGTCGCACCGCATGAGCTCTTCACGCGGCTGCGTGAGATGGCCGGCGTGGTCGCCACCATGCCGAGCGTCACCGTGCTCGAACTCGCGGCCGCGCCGACGAGTGCGCTGCGCGGCGAACCGGGCGACGCGGGCCGCATGCGCTTCCGCGGTGCGGTGCGGAGCGGTGCGTGGACGATCGATGCCGCGTTCCCCGCCGTCGACGCCGCGACGCTCACGGCCGCGGTCGACCTCGCGCGCGCCGCGGCGGGCGATCACGATCGTTCGCTCGCCGCGGCGTCGGTCTTCGCGCAGCGGTTCGATGGCATCTGGCCGGTGGAGCACCTCGGCGCGACCGGCGGGATGGAGGACGACGATGACGACGTGCTCGACGAGGCGCCGGTGCGAGGTCCGCACGTCTGGTCAGCGCCCGCGGGCCGGGCCTATCACGAGACGATGGCCATGCTGGTCTCCGACGGGGTCGCCGAGGGGATCTCCCTGGGCGAGCGGACCTTCCGCGCCGAACGCTGGCCCCACGTCGGCGATCTCGTCTGCGATGCCTTCCCGAACATCGCGCTGCGCGGCTATGCACGGGACGGGGGCACCTCCTGGGGCGTGATGCTCTGCTCGGCGCCCGGCGAGGTGCAGGTGTTGCTCGCGACGCACTTCGTGGACGGCACGCTGCTCCTCACGTCGGCGGAGGGCGCGGTGCGCGACGACCCGGGCGCGGGGATCCTCCGCACCGGGATCGCCGGTGCGACCACGCGCGTCCTGTTCGACGCGCACGCGGAGCGGCTCGCGGCGATCGCCGACGCGCACGGCGGCCCGCGACCGACCGTGGCGACGATCACCGCCTTCGCCGAGGCGCTCGAGCCGATCGTGCGGATCCTCGCCTGATGCTGACGATCTCGGCGTCGGAGCGGGTCTCGCTCCTCGCGCGCTACGACGAACCGCACCGGCGCTATCACACGCGCCAGCACCTCGACGAGTGCCGTGCGCGTTTCTCGGCGGTCCGCGCCCGTGCCGAGCGGGCCGACGAGGTCGAACTCGCGCTCCTGTACCACGACGCCGTCTACGACCCGCTCGCCGCCGACAACGAGGCGCGGAGCGCCGACCTCGCCGAGGAGGCGATGCGCGCGCACGCCGTCCCCGCCGACGCGATCGCGAGGGTGCGTGCCCTCATCCTCGCGACACGCCACATCGAGCCGCCGGCGACGCCCGATGAGGCGCTGCTCGTCGACGTCGATCTCGGCATCCTCGCCGCCGCGCCGGCGCGGTTCGACGAGTACGAACGACAGGTGCGCGAGGAGTACGCATGGGTCCCCGGTCCGCTGTTCCGGCGCAAGCGACGTGCCGTGCTCGAGTCGTTCCTCGCTCACCCATGCATCTATGTGAGCGGGGCGTTCGATCACGATGAGCGACCGGCACGCGAGAACCTCGCGCGGTCGCTCGCGCGACTCTGATCCATCCGTGTCCGTTCGCCACAGCTGAAACCCGGCCCCTGGGGCCGACCGTACCGGAGGCACACCCTCTCCGGTCCGCCGCATGGCCCAGGTCACCCGCGACATCCAGCTCGGCCTCCGCACTCTGCGGAAGTCCCCCGGCCTCGTCCTCGTCTCCACGATCGCGCTGACGTTCGGCATCGGCCTCACGACGATGATGTTCTCCATCATCTACGGCGCGATGCTGAAGGGCCTGCCCTTCGAGGACGCGGACCGCATCGTCGCGGTCGCGCTCCGGAATCCCGAGCGCGAGATCAACCGCGCCCCGTTCGACCTCGCGGACTTCAGCGACCTCGCCGCGCAGCAGACCTCGTTCGAACGCTTCGGTGGCTACACCG
>JADLHO010000102.1 GCA_020848735.1 Planctomycetota bacterium
CGAAGATCCCGCGCAGCTCACGCCGCGGCTGTGGAAGGCTGTGCGCGATCACGCCGCAGGAAACTGACTGCCTCGGCCGTCACGTCGATCCGGGAGCACACCGACGTGCGGTCTACCGGGCGCTTACCTTGCACGAGGGCCGCGACGCTCCGGAAGTCGCCGCGTCGCATGCCATCCCGAATCCGCAGGACTCAGGCGTCCGCCTTCTCCGCTGGCGCCACGCGAACAGGGTCGTCGCATTCGCCTCGTGGCGTTCGGCCTTCCGCGACACCGGCTGCCCGCTCCTCTCCCGGTCGGGGAGCACCGTCGTAAACCAGCCCCCGAGCCCGCGCTGATCGTGGGCCGCGCGCCGTGTTCGCTGTCGTGCATGCGCCCGAGCACCGCGCCCAGGCGGCGCATTGCGCCACCCCCACCGCGTCGCGACCCGCGACCCGCGACCCTCAACCCTCGTTCGCTACGCTCCCCCGCGATGCCGTCCGCCATCCTCGTCGACTCGCCCGCGTTGCCCGTCTACGACCTGGGTGAGGGGCATCCCTTCGCCGCCGATCGGCTGCGGCCGCTCTTCGCGCTGCTGCGCGCGCACGGGCTCGTGGCGGCGACCGAACTCGTGCGGACGCCGTCGGCCGACGACGACGAGCTGCGCACGGTGCACGAGCGCGCCTACGTCGAGGTCTTGCAGCGGCTCGAGGGCGGCGACGACTGGGACGCGATCGAGGCCGCGCCGCGCTTCGGCCTCGGCAGCTCCGACAACCCGATCGTGCCGGGGCTCCACTTCGCATCCGCGGCGATCGCCGGCGCCACGCTCGCGTGCGTCCGCGACGTGCTCGAGGGCCGCGCGCGTGCGGCGCTGAACGCGAGCGGCGGGCTGCACCACGCGATGCCCGCACTCGCCTCGGGCTTCTGCGTCTACAACGACCTCGCGATCGGCATCAAGGAGGCGCTCGCGCGCGGTGTGGAGCGCGTCGCCTACGTCGACTTCGACGTGCACCACGGCGACGGCGTCGAGTTCGTGTTCCGCGCGGATCCGCGCGTGCTCACGATCAGCTTCCACGAGACGCCGCGCGCGCGCTGGCCCTACACCGGCCGCGTCGAGGACCGCGGCAGCGACGCCGGGCTCGGCAGCGCGATCAACGTGCCCTTCGAGTCCGGCACCTGCGATGCGAGCTGGCAGTCGATCGTCGCCGCGGTGCTCGAACCGGCGATCGCGCGCTTCCGGCCGCAGCTCCTCGTCACGCAGCACGGCTGCGACACGCACTTCACCGATCCGCTGGCCGATCTCTCGCTCAGCACCGCGAGTGCGGACTTCGCCGCACGCCTCACGCGTCGCCTCGCCGACACCCACTGCGAGGGCCGCTGGGTCGCCACCGGCGGCGGCGGCTATCAGCCGATCCGCGTCCTGCCGCGGGCCTGGACGATGCTCTGGTGCGCACTCGCGGACCGCGCGCTGCCGACGACCGTCGATCCGGACTGGCGCCGCGAGTTCGCCCCGCGCGAGCGCGAACCGCTGCCGGAGCGCTTCCTCGACGACCCCATGGACGCCGCGCACGGCGAGCCCCGCGAGCGCGAGGCCGCCGCGCGCAACGCGGCGATGCTCGAGGCGCTGCGCCGCATCCACCCCGAGCTGCTCGGCGATTCCTGAGCGCGAGCGCGCGATGCGCATCCAGTACACCGACGGCTTCCCGATCCCGCTGCCGCCGACGCACGCGTTCCCGCTCGCGAAGTACCGCATGCTCCGCGAGGCGGTGCAGCGCCTGCCCGAGGCGCGCCACGCGCGCTTCGAGGTCCCCGACGCGGCGCGCGACGCCGAACTCGAACTCGCACACGATCCCGCCTACGTGCGCGCGGTGCGCAGCGGGAGCCTGGAGCCGAAGCTCCAGCGCAGCATCGGCTTCCCCTGGTCGCCCGAGCTGGTCGAGCGGAGCCTGCGCTCCTGCGGCGGCACGCTCGCGGCGATGCGCGCCGCGCTCGACGAAGGCATCGGCGCCTACCTCGGCGGCGGCACGCACCACGCCGGCCGCGCGCGCGGCGGCGGCTTCTGCGTGTTCAACGACAGCGCGGTCGTGGCACTCGTCGCGCTGCGCGAGCACGGCCTCGCGCGCGTGCTGATCCTCGACCTCGACGTCCACCAGGGCGACGGCAGCGCCGAGATCCTCGCGCGCGAGCCGCGCGTCACCACGGTCTCGCTGCACGGCGCGCGGAACTACCCGCGCGTGAAGTGGCCTTCGACGATCGACGTCGCCCTCGACGACGGCACCGACGACAGCGCCTACCTCGCCGCGCTCGATGCCACGCTGCCGCGCGCCTTCGCGCTTGCCCGTCCCGGGCTCGTGATCTACCTCGCCGGCGCCGATCCCTGGCGCGACGACCGCTTCGGCCGCCTCGCCCTGAGCAAGGCCGGACTCGCCGCGCGCGACGCCAGGGTCTTCGCCGCGGCGCGAGCCCACGAGGTGCCGATCGTCGTCACGATGGCGGGCGGCTATGGTCGAAAGATCGAGGACAGCGTCGCGATCCAGACCGAAACCATCCGCCTCGCCTTGCTCGATCACGCCGCCCGTCGCAATCCCGCGCCGCAGTAGCCCAGCCCAGCCGCAGCAGCACGCCAGCGCCCCGCGCGCAGGCCGAACGAATCCCGTCCCCGGAATGGCGAACGTCCCCGATGCCTGGCCGCCCCCGAGCGGCATCGACTTCGGCACGAGCCCCGTGCCGATGTTCCCATTGCCGGGGCTCTTCCTCTTCCCCGGCCAGATCCTGCCGCTGCACGTCTTCGAGCCGCGCTACCGGCAGATGATCACGGACTCGCTCGACGGTCCGGGGCGCATCGTCATCGCGACCGTCGTCGACAAGGACCGCGACGCACTCCCCGGTCGCCCCCCGGTCCTGCCGATCGCAGGCATCGGCGAGATCGCGCGCCATGAGCGCCTCGAGGACGGCCGCTTCGTGATCTGGCTCTGCGGCCTCTCGCGGGTGCGGATCGCCGAGGTCGCGAGCGATCGCCTCTATCGCCGCGTGCTCGTCGATGCGCTCGGCGAGATCCAGGCGACCGACGACGAGGACGAGCGCCTGCGCCCGGGCCTCGTGGCCGGCATCGAGAAGTGCACGGGCAAGCCGCTCGACTGCGCCAGCACGGTCCCGCTCGGCGCGCTCGCCGACGTGCTCACGCAGTGCCTCTGCGTTCCCGAGGGTGTGCTCGCCGCGATCCATGCCGAGCTCGAGGTCGCCGAGCGCGGGCGCAAGGCACTCGCCGCCGCGGAACGCTTCCCGCCGCGTCGCAAGACCTGAGCTCCGGCAGAGCCTCGGTGGTGTCCGACGGCGACGCTATCCTCGTCGCCCCGCGATGACGCCTCCTGCCCTCGCCCGCGACACCGCCTGGGTCTGCGCACTGCTCCTCGCCGCGTGCGCGACGCCGCCGAGTCCACCCGCCGCGCCGCCGAGCGTGACGAGCGTGCTGCGTCACTTCAGCGGCACCGCGTTGAGCGGCCGTCGGCCCGAGCCCGACGCCGCCGAACGGCTCGCCGAGTCCGCGACGCTCGACGTGCGCTGCACCTTCCGCTTCGCGCCCGCGGCGCTGCCCGAGTTCGCGGGCGAAGCGCTCGCACCGGCGACGACGATGATCGTCGCGCGCCGCGCGGGCAATCCGCTGCTCGGCGTGGCACGGCTCGCGGCCGGCGCGCGCTTCGGCGAGGGCGAGCCCCGGGCCGCCGCCGGGGAGACGCCGCTCGCCGAACTCTCCGCGGCGCTGCCGCGCGGCGTGACCGCGGACTTCGCGCGCCGTGAGCGCGCCGCCGAGGGCGCGGGCGCCATCAGCGATGCCCCGCTGGGCGTGCTCGTCTCGCGCAGCGCGGAGCCCGACGCGGACCGGCTGCGCATCGCGCTCGCGTTGCGCGGCAAGGACGTCGACGGCACGAGCACGCTCGACGAGCTCCTCACGCTCGCGCCCGAGCTGGTCGTCGACGGTGCACCGCTCTGGTTCGCGCTGCCCACGCCGTTCACGCCGGTCGGCGCCCTGCCCCCGGCGGTGATCCTCGTGCGCCTCGAGGCGCGCACGCCGCCGCCCGACGACGCCGCGCATCGCGCCGCCGTCGCCGCCTGCCTCGACGACCTGCGCCTGCAGGGCGAGCTCGAGCGCGAGGCCCTGCGCGCGCTCGGCGAGGACGCGGCGCTCGCGCGCGCACTCGCGAGCACGACGGCGCCGCTCGCGAGCCCGCAGGACCTGCGCCGCGCGCTGGTGTTCGTCGGCGAGCGCGCGCACGCCGACGTCTTCCTCGACCTCGCGCTCGTCTGCGACGAGCCCACGCTGAAGGAGCTGGCGACGCGCGTCGGCGAATCCGTCGCGCGCGCCGAGGGCTTCGCGAGCGCCGCGGCCCTGCCCTGGACTTTCGACGCCATCGCGTGGCGCCTGCTCGCCGAACGCCTCGACACCGGTCGCCTCGACGACGCACAGCGCGGCTTCCTGCTGCGCCGCGCGGGCGAGGTCGGTCGCTTCCCCGGCGGCCTGACCGCGATGCTGACTTCCAGCGAGACGGCCGCGGCCTTCGACGCCGCGCTCGCCGCCGAGAACCTCGCGTTCCTCGCGACCAGTGACCCGGCCTCGCGCGTGCGCGCGCACGACTGGCTCACCGGACGCGGACTCGCGATCGAGGGCTACGTCCCGCTCGCGCCGCGCGACGAGCGCAAGGCCGCGCTCGAGCGCGCCGAGGACGCGCGACGGGCCGCCGCGGAGGGCGTCGATCGATGAGCGCTGCACCCGAGCCGAAGCCGCGCCGTCGCTGGTGGCGTCGCATCTTCTGGACCCTGCTCCTGCTCGTGATCGCGGCCCGCATCGCGCTGCCCTGGGCCCTCGCGTGGGTCGCCGATTCGTACGCGAAGGAGCTCGGACTCACGTGCCGCTGGCGTGAGTTCCGGCTCGGCATCCTCGCCGGAGAGCTGCGCGTGCAGGGACTCGAACTCCACGCGCGGAACGAACAGGGCGAGCCGAGCGGCGAGGCCCTGCTGCGCGTCGACCTGCTCGGCGTCGACCTGCGCACGACGAAGCTCTTCTCCGGCGAGCTCGACCTCGCGCTCGCCGAGCTCGACGGCGTCGACCTGCGCGTCGAACGCCGCGAGGACGGCGGCTTCGTGTGGGCCGGGCACCTCCCGTCGGCGAACGCCGCCGACGACCCGGCCTCGGCAAGCGCGACGCCCACCGCGCCCGGCGAGCCCTTCGACTTCCGCCTGCCGTTCGGGATCGACGTGCTGCGCGCGCAACACCTGCGCGTGCACGTGATCGACCGCAGCGCGGCGACGCCGCTCGACACCTGGCTCGAGGCGAACCTCCGCGTGAACGACATCGGCCGCAGCGATCGCGTCGGCCGCGTCGAGCTGCACGCGCACGGCGCAGCACTGCTCGACGAGTTCGCGCTCGACGGCACGCTCGGCACCGGCCCACGCCTGCTCGACGCGCGCTTCGCCCTGCGCGTGCGCGGCCTCCGCTGTCGACCGCTCGCGGGCCTGCTCGGCGCGCTCGGCATCACGCCGCAGGCCGAACGCCTCGACGGCGAGTTCACGCTGGTCGCCGGCGTGACGCCGAACGCCGCCGACGCGCAGGCGATCGACGCGCGCCTCACGCTCGAGCGCTGCGCCCTGCGCGCCGACGACGTCGTCGGCTTCGCGCTGAGCGCCTTCGACGCGCACGGCACCGCGCTGCGCCGCGATCGCATCGCGCTCGAGGGCCGCGCGCTGCGCGGGCTGCGCGCGCGCGCCGCCACGCGCGCCGACGGCGCCCTGGCCGTGCTCGGCTTCGAGCTGCGCGCGGTGCCCGGCGGCGCCGCAGCACCGGTCGCGGCGCCGAAGCCGTCGACGACGCGCAGCGCCATGCCGCTCGCCCTGCGCTCGCTGCGCATCGACGACGGCCGCTTCGAGTTCGAGGACGGCAGCGTCGCGGACGCCGTACCGCTCGCGCTCGTCGTGGAGCACCTCGGCATCGACGGCATCGTCGTCGACGCCGCGACACCCGACGCGCAGGCGACGCTCGAGGCGACGCTGCTCGCGCCGGGCATCGCCGAGCGCATCGGCGTCTCGGCGCGCATCGTGCCCTTCGCCACGCGGCGCTCGCTCGAGGCGGAGCTGCGCGCGGAGCAGGTCACGCTCGCGGCGCTCGCACCGCAACTCGCGCGCGCGGGTTTCGCCCCCGATCTCGCCGACGGCACGCTCACGTTGAAGCTCGTCGCGGGTGCCCGCACCGCGCAGGACGGCGCGCTGCGCGCCGACCTCGCGCTCGGCCCGCTCGCGCTCACCGACGGCGAGCGCACGCTCGCGGGACTCGAGCGCCACGGCGTGCAGGTCGTCGTGGCCGACGCGAAGCAGGCGCGGCTGCGCATCGGCGAGATCGACGTCGTGGGCGTCGCGCTGCCGATGCGCGCGGACGCGCAGGGCGGCTTCCACGTCGCGGGTCTGCGACGCGTGCCCGCCACCGCGGCGCGCCCCGCGAACGTCGCTCCGCCGCGCGTCCCCGCCGCGAGCGCCAAGACCGCGACGCCGCTGCGCTTCGAACTCGGCCTCCTGCGCGCGCGCGGCACGCGCGTGTCGTTCGTCGACGAGTCGCTCGATCCGCCGCTCGCGTTCGCGCCCGACGAGATCGAGCTCGACGTGCGCGCGCTCGCGCTGGGCGGCGACGCCGCCGACCCCGCCGCGGCGCCCGAGGAGGCGCAGCTGCGCGCGCGGGTCGTGGCGCCCGCGATCGCCGAGGAGCTCGCGATGACGGGTTCGATCCGCAGCGAACCCGGGCCGCTCGACGTCACCGTGCGCACGGAGCTCGTCGGCAACCGCATCGTCGCCGGGCCCTTCGCGCAGTGGCTCGAGCGCGCCGGCCTGCAGTCGACGCTGCGCGCGGGCCGCTTCCGCGGCACGGTGGAGGCGCACGCGAAGGCCATCGCGGGCGGCGGCGTGCACGCGGACGCGCGGCTCGGCGCGCTCAGCTTCGGCGACGGCGACGATCCGCCCTTCCTCGCGCTCGACGAGCTGCGCGTCGACGACGTCCTCGCGAAGGACGGCGCGCTCAGCGTCGGCAGCGTGGCGATCGTCGGCCCGCGGCTGCGCGTCGCGCGCGACGCCGACGGCGCGCTCCGCGCCCTCGGCCTGAAGCTGGACGCGCGGGCCGTGCCGCAGGGCGCGCTGCCCGCGGCACCGAGCACGACGCCGACGCCGACGCCGACGCCGACGAGTCCGACCGGCGGCGCGCCGCCCGCGCTCGCGCTGCACGAGTTCACGCTGAGCGAGGCGCAGATCGACTGGAGCGATGCCGCGGTGTCGCCCGCGCTGGACACCTCGCTGCGGCTCGACGCGCACGCGCTCGACCTCTCGACGGCCGCGGGCGCCGCGCCCGGTGCGTTGACGCTGCGCGTCGCCGCGAAGGGCGCGCTCGAGGCGCTCACGCTCGAGGCGGCGCTGAAGCTCGATCCGCGCGACTTCGCCGCGGACCTGAAGCTGCGCGGTCAGGGTCTGCGCGCGGGGCCGCTGTCGGGCTACGTGCCGCCGGGTCTCGTCGTGGAGTGGACGGACGGACGCCTCGCGCTCGACGCCGCGCTGCGGTCCGCGCTCGCGGAAGGCGGCGGCCGCAGCCTCGAAGCGAGCGTGAGCGCGCTCGCGTTGAGCGACGGCGACACCGCGTTGCTCGCGCTCGACGCGCTGCGCGTGCGCGCGTCGCGGGTGGATCCCGCGGGGGCGCGCATCGCGATCGAGGAGCTCGTCACGCAGGGGCTGCAGCTCGAGTTGCGGCGCCGCGCCGACGGCACGCTCGCCGTGCTCGGCGTGGTGATCCTGCCGGAGTCGGCGCCCGCGGCGACGCCGCCGACCGCCGACGTGGCCGTGGCGGAGAGCGCGGTGCCGACGGCGGCCCCGGCCGCTCCGCTCGGCGTCGGCAAGCCCCCGCGCGTCACGCTCGAGAAGCTCGACCTCGGCGTGGCGAAGCTCCGCATCGTGGACGAGCAGGCCGTCGCGACGCCGCTCGAGGCGAGCGTGCGCCTCTTCAATCAAGAGCCCCTGGTGCTGCTCGATGCGGAACCCGAGGCTCTGCCGCCCTCGCGGCTCACGATCGAGGGCGCCGCGACGCCGCTGCTCGACGCGCTGCGCGTCGATCTCGAGTGCGCGCCGTGGCAGCCCGATGCGAAGCTCGTCGCGAAGCTGCTCGCGACGGGGTTGCGCGGCCCGCAGCTCGCGGCCGTGTTCCCCGCGCTGCAGGAGCGGATCGATGCGAGCGGTCTCGCGGACGGCGCGCTGCGCGGCGAGCTCGAGCTGCTCGTCGATCTGCAGCGCCGCACGCCGACCGACATCGACCTCTCGCGCGGCTTCGGCATCGATCTCGATCTGCGCAAGCTCGAGCTGCGCAGCGCGGCCGAGGGCGAGCTGCTCGCGGGCATCGAGAGCATCGCGCTCGAGGCGCCGCGCATCGTGCCGGGTGGTCTCACGCAGATCGGCCTGATCGACATCGCGGGCATCAAGGCGCGGGCGACGCAGGACGCGCGCGGCCTGCACGCCGCGGGCATCACCTGGCTCGCGGCGCCGGCGGACGCGGCGGCGAGTCCCCCGGCTGCTGTGCCGGCCGCGTCGCCGTCGCCCGCGCCCGCGCCCGCGCCCGCGGCAGCCTCGGCGCGCGAGCTGCGCGTCGACGAGTTCACGGTGCGCGGCCTCGACTTCGTCTACCTCGATCAGACCAGCGATCCGCCGATGGCGGTCCCGCTCGAGGGTCTCGACGTGGAGGTCCGCGACTTCTCGACGCGCACCTTCACCGACGGCGTGCCCTTCCGCTTCAGCGCGAGCCTGAGCGCGGGCAAGGTCGACCTTCCCGAGCGCATCCAGGCGAGCTCGCTCGTCAGCGGCGTGCTCGGCGCGGCCTTCGGCGCGGTCGCCGGTGCGGTCACCGGTCAGAAGGACGACCGCAAGCACGAGCAGCGGCCGATGCTCGACGAGATCGCGGTCGATGGCCGTCTCGCGCTCGGGCCGCAGCCCACGGGGCGCGTGCGTGCGAGCATCAACGGCCTCGAGCTCGGCGCCTTCCGCGGGCCGGCGAAGCGTTCGGGCGTGCAGATCGGCGACGGCGTGCTCGACGCGGGCGCGACGATCCACCTCCACGGCGAGCGCGGCATCCGCACCGATGCGAGCTTCGCCTTCAACAGCCTCTCGCTGAGCGAACCGCCGGGCGGACCGATCTCGAGCTATCTCAAGCTGCCCGCTCCGCTCGACACCGTGATCTTCGCCCTGCGCGATCAGAACGGCGACATCCGCATCCCGCTCGACGTCCGCATCGAGGGCAAGGGTCTCTCGAGCGGGCAGATCGCGAGCGCGGCGATCAGCGCGCTCGGCGCCGTCGTGACGAAGGCCGTCGCGTCGGCTCCCCTCCGCGCCGCCGGCGCGATCACCGGCCTCTTCGGCATCGGCGGCGGCGAGGCGACGCCGCTCGCCGAACAGGCCGTGCGCGTCCCCTTCGCCACCGGCGACCTCGCGCTCGAGGCCGAACAGCGCGAGCGCCTCGCCCCCCTCGCCGAGCTCCTCGCCGGCGACGAGACCCTCGGCGTCGTCCTCGTCCACGAGTTCAGCGCCGCCGACCTCGACCGCGCCGCCACCCTTGCCAACCCGAGCCCGCAGGAGACCGCCGCCATCGTCGAGCGCCTCCGCCGCGCCCTCCTCCAGACCATCCGCGAGCGCGACGAAGCCCAGGCCGATCTCCGCGCCCAGGTCGGCGCCGGCGATCCCCGCTCCGCCTGGCTCCACAACCAACGCGTCGCCACCCTCGACGCCCGCATCGCCCAGACCGGCGACGCCCTCGACCGCATCGCCGCCCTCCTCCGCCCCGGCGCCGACCGCCGCGCCGACCGCCGCACCCGCGACGCCGCCCTCGACCTCGGCCAATCCCGCCTCGCCGCCGTGCGCCAGGCGTTGATCGAGCTCGCGGGCGCTGGCGTCGCCGAGCGCATCGAGCTCCGGCCCGCGCGCCTCGGCGAGCCGAGCGCGGAGGGTGCCGCGGGCGTGACCGCGACCCCGCGCCTGCGCCAGGCCCCGAGTTCCGGGGATGGCGGAGGAGTCTCTTCCACGCTGAGCGACGGCGCGCTAGCCTCCCCGCCCACGCGCGGGCGTAGCTCAGTGGTAGAGCGCTAGCTTCCCAAGCTGGATGTCGAGGGTTCGAACCCCTTCGCCCGCTACTTCAGGACCTGGGTCCTCTCCGGCGCGCGGCCCCTTTGCCGCGTCGAGGCGATTGCATGGTCACCCTTCGGGCCCTCGCGCCGTCACGGCAGACGAGCGGATCTGACGGGCTGGGGCCAGCGCTGTCCTGAGCGGCTCCGCCGCGGCACGCCGCTCCGAGACCGCCGCATCCTCCGAGTCGATTCCTGGCATCGACTCTCGCCGGTCGGGACGGCTCCCCCGCGCGCGATTGCTCGCGAGCCAGCGCTGCCGACCTCGACGCTCGTGGTCGCCGCAGAGGCCGACCCGGTCGGCGCCACCGAAAACCGCGACGGCACGCCGCGCCGTTTCCGTTTTCGGGTCAGGCGCCCACCTGACCGCGAGACGACCGGAGCCGGTCGAGCGCGCGAAGGCGGACCTGCGCCGCGGATCCGTCGAGGCACTGACGTCCCATGGCAACTCATCTCCATCGCTGCTCGCTGATCGGTGCTCTGCTGCTCGTGTCCTCGCCGTTCGCCGAAGCCCGAGCCCAAGGCGTCCCCAGCCTGGTGCTGGACATCGAGAACACGCCGCTGCCGGGCAGGGGCGGCAACACTGGGATCGCAGCGCGCGGCTTCCACCTGAATGGCTACCTCTATCTCTCCTTGCACCAACCGAGCCTGGGCTGGGAGCTCTGGCGCACCGACGGCACCCCCGCCGGCACGACTCTCGTCAAGGACATCCTGCCTGGCCCAGGGAGTGGTCTGGCCGGCGAATCCATGATCGCCAGGAACGGGATCCTCTAGTCCCGGGGAGATGACGGCACGCACGGCGCGGAACTGTGGCGTTCGAACGGGACCGACGCGGGTACCTACATGGTCAAGGACATCACTCCTGGGCCGGGAAGCGGGTTCGAAGGACAGATGGCCGCGGTCGGCGCTGACCTTGTCTTTGCGGGCAACGATGGCGTCACGGGCACCGAACTCTGGGCAACGCAGGGCACGGAGGCCAGCACGAGGTTGCTCGTCGATCTGTACCCCGGCCTGAACGCATCGTCCCCTCCCAGTCGATTCACCGAAGTGGGTGCGATCGTGTTCTTCACCGCGATCACCGCCGCAGCCGGACAAGAACTCTTCCGGACGGATGGCACCGTCACCGGGACCGGAATGGTGCGCGACATCAACCCAGGCCCTTCCAATTGTCTCGCCGAGGACCTGCTCGAGGTCGACGTCCCCGGAGTCGGCCGGAGGCTTTTCTTCTCGGCGGAGACCAGCGCTGGCCGGGAACTCTGGATCAGCGCCGGCACAGCCGGAACCACGAACATGGTGAGAGACATCGCGCCAGGGGCCGCCAGCGGCTTCCGTTCCGGAGCAAACAACAACTCACCCGCCGCCATGATCGCGTGCGGCGGACGTGCCTACTTCATCGGCCAGGACAGCAATGGAGGAGAACCCTGGACCAGCGATGGCAGCGCCAATGGCACCATCATGCTCACGGAGCACCTGAGCCCCGGGCCCCTGGGAGCCGTCGCCAGCACAGGCGTGGCTCTGGGCAATACCCTGTTCTTCTCCGCCACGTCGCAGGCCACAGGATACGAGCTGTTCCGGACCGACGGCACCGTCGCGAGCACGGTCCTCGCGGTCGACATCAACCCGGGCCCGACCGACTCGGGCGTCAGCCAGATGATAGTCGCGGCGGGGGCCATGTACTTCGCCGCACAAGGCAATAGTGCCGGATACGAACTCTGGCGGAGCGATGGGACGCCAGCCGGGACCCAGCTCGTCCAGGACATCAATCCCAATGGCTCCTCGAACCCACGCCCCAATGGCGAAGTGCCTCCGCGGGTCCTGTTCACCGCCACGGACGGAACCGGCGACGAACTGTGGGCAAGCGATGGGACGGCCGCCGGCACGACGCGGATGGCCGACATCACCCCTCCGGAGACCCGCCATTCCGAACCGGTCAGCATCACGGACGGCGGCAGCACTCCGTTCACCGTCTTCACGGCGAGTGCGCCGAGCGTCGGCTGGGAACTGTGGAGGACCGACGGAACACCCAGCGGCACGTCCTTGCTCAAGGACATCTACACCGGCATCAACTCGTCCCAACCGGACGCGAATGCGGCCGGACGGCACCGATCGGACTACAAGCTGGCCTTCGGCGGCAAGGTCTACTTCGGCGCGATCGATGCCACGCGAGGCGGCGAGCTCTGGGTCACGGATGGCACGCCTTCGGGAACCGTCCTGCTGAAGGACCTCACTCCGGGCCCGACGGGCTCGGTGCCGCTGTACCTGCAGCTCGGACTCGGCGGCTTCGTGTTCAGTCAAGGCTCGAACCTCTGGAAGAGCGACGGCACCGCAGCCGGCACGGTCTTGGTCACAACCTCGGCCTACCTCGACCGCGGCACGGCGATGCTCCACGGGCAGCTGATCTTCGTGGGACGGTCGGCGACCAGCGGCTTCGAGCTCTGGAAGACGGATGGAACTCCTTCGGGGACCAGCCTCCTTGCGGACATCTGGCCCGGTCCCGACAGTTCCCAACCGTTCTATCTGACCCGGCTCGGCGATCGGGTCCTCTTCGCCGCCACGGACGGCGTCACGGGCCAGGAGTTGTGGCAGACCGACGGCACGAACGTGTCGTTGCTCGCGGACATCCATCCCGGCATTGCGGATTCGGGGATCGCGGACCTCACCGCGAGCGGCGGCAAGCTGTACTTCTCCGCCGCGGACAGCAGCACGTTGGGGGTTCTGGACACCGAGCTCTGGTGCACGGACGGCACGGTCGCCGGCACCACCCGCGTACGCGACATCCGCCAGGGAACCAATGCCTCACTGCCGCGCAACCTGACGGACTTCATGGGCACGCTGCTGTTCACCGCCAATGACGGCATCCACGGGTCGGAGCTGTGGCGCAGCGACGGCACGGCACAGGGAACGTCTATGGTACGTGACGTGTATCCCGGGGCAGCCTCCGGATTCCCCACGCTGACGTTCCCCACGGTCACCGTGAATGCCACGTTCATCATGACGCTGCCCGGTGCCGAGCGGGCCATCTTCGCCGCCGTTGGCCAGAGCGGCGGCATCGAACTGTGGCGCACGGACGGCACCCACGCAGGAACGGTGCTCCATTCCGATGTCCGTCCGGGGATCTTCGGTTCGAACCCCGGTCTCACCGCCGGTCAGCTCAAGGTCGTGCCGCCGGCCCTCGGGATCAACCGCATCTACTTCCGCGCGCGCGATGGCGTCCATGGCGTGGAGCTCTGGTCCATGCCGGCGATGGCCGCATCGGTTCCCTTCGGCGCCGCATGTCCAGGCACCGGCGGCCTGAGTCCCGTCCTCTCCGGCGCTTCGGCACCGAGGATCGGCAACGCGGCTTACGCGATCGAGCTCGCCGACGCCGTGCCGGGATCGGCAGCCCTGCTGCTCGCCTCCCTGGCCGCGACGAGCCTGCCCCTCGGAGGCGGCTGCTGGCTGCACGTCGACAGCCCCCCGATCATCTGGCCCGTCTCGACCGGCAGCGGTGCGGCGCTGATCTCCTTCCCGATCCCCCCCATCCCTTCGCTGGCCGGCCAACGGATCCTCGCCCAGGCCGCCGTCGCCGATCCGGCCGGGTCCTACCAGGGGATGTTCGCGATCACGTCGGGGCTCTCGATCATCCTGGCCCTGGACTGAGGGCTGGGTTCGTGGGTGGATGCGGTGAGCATCGGGCCGATCCGGGGCCCAGGCGATCTCGACGCTGTTGCGCTGGCACCGCGGACGTTTGACAGGACATTCTGGACAGGTGAACAGAGCAGACGCGCTACTCGTCAGGCGTAGATGCAATCCGCCGCAGCTCCGATTCACTCCACCCGACCACCGAAGTCGCGTGAGCCTCGGGGCGGCAACTGACTTGACACACGCGGCAGCGTCTCCACGAAGTTGAAGACACCCGGGACATTGCCGGCGATCCGCGCCCATGACTGACCGAACTCGCCCTCCATGACATTGCCCGGTGCGTGCGTGCGGCGAACGAACAACTCCTTCGGGAACAGTAGGCCCCGCAGCTCGGCGACGAACCGCCGCAGCGACCGTCCGGCGCGGTCTGACTTTCGGCCGAACGCAGCCTACCCATCCGCTTGCAGGACTGCTTTGGCTCCTGTCGTGGACGCCCCTCAGTCAGCGGCCGTAGCGGAGCCAGGCTCTCCGGCCGCGGTCGTGGCGCCCTTTTCGGCGGCCCACCGCTCGCCAGCCCACGGCGCACGGTCTCCGCAAGGGGTTCAGCCCGGAGGACGCCTCAGACTGCACACCGCAGCGGAACCTCCCCGAGACGTCGAAGTCGCGTTCCCGGAGGTCCCCTTGTTCCGATGCCTGACTCGGTATCAGAGCTTGAACAGGCACGCCCGGTGCCTTGCGACGGCGGAGAGAGCCGCCGAGGAGTTTGTCGACGTTAGCGGGGCGAAGCGATGCGCCCGTTGCCCGAGAAGTCGCGGGCATGAACCCCACGAGGATCACCCACCCCCGCTCCCCCATCCCCACGGTCAACTTCCACTGCTGGCGTCCCTGCAACATGCGCTGCCGGCACTGCTTCGCCCGCTTCAACGATGCGGGGCACGACAACCTCTCGAGGAGCGAGATGCTCGCCGTCGTGCAGGAACTGGCGCGCGGCTTCGAGCGCATCAACTTCGTCGGCGGAGAACCGACGCTGTGTCCTTGGTTCGTCGATGCCCTCGACGTGGCCCGGGCCTCCGGCGCCCGCACAAGCCTCGTCACGAACGGCTGGGCCATGGCTAAGCGCACCGATTTCCGCGACGCTGTCCTGGCACGCGTTGACGGGATGGGCCTCTCCATCGACAGCCGCCGGTCTGATGCCAATGTCACCATCGGTCGCGTCGTTGGCCGGCGAACACTCCACGTCGATGAGCTCCTCGAACTCGCGGAGGTCGTGCGCGGGCGTGGACTTCATCTCAAGGTCAACACCGTGGTGCAACAGGCCAATCTGCACGAGGACTTCGGTGACCTCCTCAACCGAGTGCGCCCCGATCGCTGGAAGGTCTTCCGCGTGCTGCCCGTGCATGGACAGAACGACGCCGACTACCACTCTGTCGCGATCACAGATGAGCAATTCAGTTCGTTCCTGGCTCGCCACACCTACTTGGCAGAAGCTGGCGTTGCTCCAGTCCCCGAGAACCACGACGCGATGACCGGCAGCTACGCGATGGTCGACCCAGGCGGATTCGCGTACGACAACGTCGACGGAACCTACCGAGACAGTCGCGAACCAGTTCACCGCTGCGGATGGCGCGCAGCGTTCGCCGAGGTCCGCGTACTGCCGGAGCGCTTCGCTTCGCGTGGCGGCCACTACCTCCTCGAGAGAGGCGACCAATGAGTAAGGCCGCCGTGCCATCGCTCCTGCGCTTGCTCGACCTCCTGGTGAACGCGTTCCACCTTGATGAGGATGTCGACGGCAAGCGGAATGACCTGCATGGCCGCGGAAGGTACCAGGCGTATCTGACTGGGCGCAGCCTCGACCTCGGAGACGACACCCTGGTCGAACTGCTTACCCTATTCTCGGAATCGCTTCTGGCATCCGGCGTCTTCCCCGCCCTCCGCTCCAGCTTGTGCGGGGACTTGCCGAGCGACGCCTCGCCCCTCGTCCAGCAATACCTTGGAGAGGCGAGGTCAGTGCCAAACGCAACCGGCAATCTCGCTCGTGACATGTCGCACAGATTGCACTGGTTGATTCGCGCGCACGATGAAACGGTCGGACAGTGTCGAGCTCAGGAGGCCGCTGCTCGCTGCGAACCTCACTACCTTCTCCTGCCCCTGGCTCGCTTCGCCATCCACCACCTGACCATCGCCCTCGCCCTGCTACATTGGGGGCAGCTCGTCGACCTCGAAGACCTGCCAGAGTCGCTCGACCTAACCTGGGCCCTGCCGGATCCTCCTACGACACCGATGCGGCTCGCTTGCGAGCGGATCGGACTCAGTCAAGCGGACGCGCTTCGCCGAGTTGAGGAGTCTCCGCTACCGGGGACACTGGACGACAAGACACTGGCCAACCTCTGGCACGGCGGTGATGACCACCCGCGACTCGAGACCCTCCGGGCCGCGCTCGCCGCAATCCACCCCTCCGATGGATCAGCGTGCGAGGCAGCTCTCCCTCAATGGCGGCGCTGGTACGGCTTGCGGCATATCGCACGCCAGATGGCGCAGCTGTGGGACTGGAACACTGTCCATGGTCTCGTCGGCGACATGCTGTTCGGCGCAATCCAGATTGCGGGTACCCTCCAAGAGTCCACGCTTTCGACGAGGGAGCGCAAGACGGTCGTCTCGATCGGCATCTGGGCTGGATGGAGGCTCCGGTTCGGCCGCTACGCATTCCGCAGCGCTGCGCTACACATTCGCGAGGAGCTGAGTCCCATCGTCCGTCATGACTACGAGGCGATCGGTGCAGGACAGGAACACCTTCGACTCCAGCAGTGCTTGCAGATCTCCTCGGGTGGCAACGGACTCGAGGACGAACTGCGTCGTCGAGGCAAGGACGCCGCCTCGGCTCGACGCGAAGCACTATACATCATCCAGGCGCTGCAGTCCGACCTCCCTCAGCTCGCGGAGCAGGAACCGCTCCTCGCGTTTCAGATGGCGGCCGCAAGAAGGGACTGGCCAATGGCCGAGCGTGCTGCCCGCCGACTGGTTGACAGCAGACCCGAGGTCTCGGACAACCACGTTTGCCTTGTCCAGGCCCTGGTTGTTCAAGACAAGTTCGACGAAGCGCTGACCTCCGCGCGACGAGGCGCCGAGCTGCACCCGGATGAACCGGAACTGATCAAGCAACAGGCGCAGATTCTGATGGCGCGAGGCGATGCGCATGGCTCCGACACCGATTTCGTTGCCGCCCGGGAGCTGCTGGCGGCGCCCGCTCTTGAGGGCGACTGGGGTGCGCTTCTCGCTCTCGCTGACTGTCACTTCGCGCTGGGCGACTGGGAAGCCGCGCGATCCGCGTGCGACCGCTGCGTGACGCTCCACGACGAATGCGGCGAGGCCTACGCAATCTGCGCGATCTGCTGGCTGCGACTCGGTGACACGAAGCGATCCAACCAAGCCGTGAAGTACGCGAGACGCCGCGGTGCCGGCCCGTTCGTGAACTGGCTGCGCGAACTCGACAAGCAAGGCAAACTTGGCAGCCAGAACATCGTCCCGCCGCCGAGTTGGCACCGTATGCGCTATGGATAGTGGGTCATCACGACGCGTGTGAAGGGACAAGGTCGGACGGCAAAGGTGAAGCTGATACGGATCGACGACGATGCCAAGCCACGCGCGACCCAAGTACGCTCCTGCTCAGGATCACTCCGCGAGGCATTTCCACACTGCGTCCACCGGATCGCTGTAGAACTCGATCCCGAGCTTCGTCCAGAGCTCGTCGGGCAGCTCGACCAGTCCTTTGCGCGCAGCGACGGGCATCAGCAGCCGCACCGCCTTCTTGTCGACGGCGATCTCGGCCAGAGCGACGGGATTGCGCAGCAGGTCCAGCGCGCCGCCGAGGTTCAGCGGACCGACCACGATGGTGCCGCCGCGCGTGTTCCGTTCGAGCAGGACTCCGACCAATGCGACGAGCAGCGGCAGTCCGAGTCCTGATCCCGACTTGTCGGCGTCCATCGCGCGCAACTGTACGGAGAACTCGTGACTGCGCGGGTCGCGATCGCCGACCAGCTTCTTGGCGTTCGCGTAGAGGTACTGCTCGCCGACCTTCACGCTCTCGCGGAAGGCGGGCGCGGCGGGCTGGTTCAGGATCCTGACGCCGGAACCCGGTCCCATGGTCACCGCGATCCGGCCGAGCGACGGTCCGCCCTCGCCGCCCGGACTGAGCGCCCAGACCTGCCCCGGCGGCAGCGGGTCCTCCTCGATCGCCTCGTCGCTGTGCAGCTCGGGCGTCGCGACGAACTGCTCGACGCCGTCGACGCCCAGCGTGTAGCTGAAGTGCGTGTTGCGGAACTCGCTCTTGAGGCAACGCTTCTGCTGCTCCTTCACGCGCCGCCGCGCCTCCAGCGCCACGCGCACGATCCACTCGAGGTCCTCGTCGACGACGGGCATCTCCCGATTCGGGAAGAGCAGCTTGGCCAGGCCACTGACGGTCTTGTGCACCGCCTCGATGTCGCGACCGCTCAACGCACCGCCCCAGAAGACCCGGTTCTGGAGGAGCGAGAGCCGGTTCTCGCGGCGCAGCCGGGTCCAGCACTCACTGAGGAAGTCGCTGACGAGACCGAAGCGCTCGGTCAGGTGGTCTTTCGGATTGAGCTTCGGAAACTCCCAACCCGGCGCGAAAGCGTGGATGCGGTCGTGGAAGGCCGTGTCGTCGCGCATCTCCTTGGGCAGCGGGCTCAGCAGGTGCCCGATGCGCTGCTGCTGTTCGATGTCGACGTCGAAGTTGCCGACCATCACGAGGCTCCCGTCAGCGCGGATGCTCTCCTTGCCCCGGCTGAATTCTCCGGACGCCATGTAGCCCTTCATGATGTTCACGCCGTCCTTCTGATCGAAGGAGATGCCCGACACCTCGTCAAAGCAGACGACGTCGTACTGGCAAACGAGCCCGCGCTGCCCGCTGGCCATATTGACGAACATCTTCGCCACCGTCGCCTTGCCGCCCGAGATCAGGTGCGCATAGGGCGAGATCTGCTGGAAGATGTGGCTCTTGCCGGTGCCGCGCGGGCCGAGCTCGACCAGATTGTAGTTGCGCTCCACGAAGGCGACCATGCGGAGCAAGACGACCATCTTGGCGCGGTCGCTGAGCGCCGTCGGTTCGTAGCCGACCGAGCGCAACAGCAGATCCCGCCATTCCTGCGTCGTGAAGCTGCTGCGTCCCTTGCAGAGGACCTCGAGCGCGTTGGCGCTCGACATCTGGATCGGGCGAAGAGAGGCGATCTTGAAGGGTCGGCCGTTCCGCTCCTGTGCGATCAGCCCGTCGTACTCCAGCGTCACCTCGGCATAGAAACCGTCCGTGAGCATGCGCTCGTTCTCCTTCACGAGCGCATCGGCGATCTGCACCTCGCCCAGCGCCAGACTCGGCAACTCGGCGACATAGCAGTCGTTCCGCGAGTCCAACCTGGCGCGCACGATGTCGATCAGCTTCACGCTGCCCTGCTCGCGCGCCTGCGACTTGAACAACTCCTCGTCGCCGGTCCGCACCGTCCGGCCGCGGAGCTGCTCCTCGACGATCTCCAGCCCCTCCTCGATCTCGCGCGGGTCGGTGCTCGCGCAGTAGCGGCCCAGCAGGAACTCGACCACGTACGTCGGGACGGGGTACTGGCGCGAGTACTTGCGCACCAGGTCCTTGCGCACGAGGTATCCCTGGAAGGCAGATGCCGCGAGCCGGTCGAGGTCGTCCATCGGAGCCACGTTCATGAGGATGCACCCACCTTGGTTGCCTGTTGCGCGATCACCGAGTGATCCGGAGCGAGCAGCACGAGCATGAGCGGCGCGGACTCGTGGCGATCGTCGGCGACGACGAGGCTGGTGGCGCCATCGGCGTCAAGCATCTTCGGCGCCTTCACGACCGAGGCACCGCTTGCTGTCGAGAGCCGCAGATCGGCGCGCACCTCGCCGCCAGAGCTCTCCGCCACGACCAAACAGCGCATGCCGCGCCAGGTCAGCGACTTGATCGACGCCCTCAGCGTCCGCGCCCCGCTCCGCGTCACCAGGAGATCGGGCGTGAGGCACTCCTGGATGCTCAGCCCGCCGTGCGCATAGCAGAGCGAACCGTTGAAGCACGCGCTGCCGGGCGCTGTCGCCGCGCACTCGTTCGGGTTCCAGTGCCATGCGACGCGCGGAACTTCGACCTGCGAATCGCCGGAGATCACCGCGCAACGCGCCCAGCGCCGCAGGGTCAGGTGCCGCGGCAACTCGGCGGTCGGCAGACCCTCGGGTAGGAAGAGCCAACCGTGGTCCGTCACGACGCGCACGCTCGTCCAGCCCGCATCGAGCAGACGGACGATCCGCTCCTCGAGACGCTGGATCTGGCCCCATAACTGGGCGGGCAGCTCGCCCTGCCGTTCGTGCCCGAGGGAATCGATGTCGCCTGCCTCGAGGAAACCGCGCGCGGTCGCCGCGAGCGGCCAGTCGCCGGTCTCCGCGCCGAGGATCTGGTAGCCCTTCGACTCGATCGCAGCGCGGAGCGAAGCCGCGTCGATCGCCTTGCCGCCGCGCAGCCGCGGCGCGAAGTCCTCACCGAGCTTCGTTCCCGAGACCTCGGCGACGACCGGAGTCACCGCAGGCTTGCCGGTCGCGGTCACCGTGGGAAGCGCGGCCCAGCGGCGGGCGATCGCCACCCGACAGCCCCGCCCCTCCAGCCGTTCCGCAAGCAGGCAGCCGAGCTCGTAGCGGAGTCCGTCGACGAAGACGAGGCAGCCACCCTCGGCCGCATCCACGGCTTCACGGTGGGCTCCGGCGATCGAAGGCCCGCGCTCGAACAGTTCCTGGAACCGGATCGCAGTCTCCTCCAGCCACGGCTCCGCCAGTTGCTGCACGACTTCGCGCAGCGTGGTCTCGTGCTGCAGGGGAACTCCCGCGAGCGTCTGCCAGGCCGCGGCATCTGCGCGCCACCCGTGCTTCGCGTAGCCGTCGGCGATCTCGTCGATCGTCGCTCCCGAGAGCGGCCGGCGCGCGATTGCCGCCACGACCGCGAGCGATTCGAGTGCTATGGCGAACGGCGACAAGCCGAGCCTGGCCCAGACCCAGCTCCGGC
>JADLHO010000103.1 GCA_020848735.1 Planctomycetota bacterium
GGTGCAGTTGCCGAGTGGCGCCGGACGCCACAGTTTCCGCCCGTCTCTCCTCCCCCATCCATCAACATGCCCGTGCTGTCCGAGCTCCCCGTCTGGCGCAACCTCGTCGCGCGTACCGTGCTCTGGTATCTCGTCATGGGGTGGCTCTTCTACTGGCTGCGCGACGTCGCGCCGGTGGATGCGGGGTTCCTCGCGGGCCCCGGCTTCGACAAGGTCGCGAGCGGCGCGATCCCCGTGGACGGGCAGGTCGCGCCGACGCCGACCGGCGTCACGACGATCGTCGCGATGCTCACCGCCTTCGTGACCGCATTGCCCGTCGCGTGGGTATACACGCTGACGCGGCGAAAGAAGGGGTTCCAGCAATCGGTCGTGCAGACCTACCTGATCCTGCCGGTGGTCGCGGCAGCGATCGTCGTGATGGTGAAGACCTCGCTGGCGCTCGCCTTCTCGCTGGGCGGGATCGTCGCTGCGGTGCGCTTCCGCACCTCGCTCGACGACAGCAAGGACGCGGCGGGCATCTTCGTCGTGATCGGCATCGGCATGGCGGCCGGCGTGGCGCCCGAGGTCGCGTGGGTGATCTCGATCGGGTTCAACCTGCTCATGCTCTTCCTCTGGCGGACCGACTTCGGGAAGCCGGTGGCGCTCGAGGGGAAGCTGGCCGAACGCAAGCTCGAACGCGCGCTGGCGACGGCCAACCGCACCGGGATGTTCCTCGCGCGGATGGACGACGAGGTGCTCAAGTCGATGTCGTCGGAGCAGCTCGAAGCGCTCGCCGACCGCGCTTGGCGGCGGCGCAAGCGCAACGATCCGGACCTCGCGGACGACGAGATGGTGACCGAGGAGCGGCCGCGGTACGAGCGGATGCTCCGCCTGCGCACGGTGGACGTGGACCGCGCGCGCGCGCTCGTGGAGCCGAGGTTCGGCTCGCTCTTCAAGCACTGGAAGTACCTCGGCAGCGTGAAGGAGAACGACCTGCGCGTCCTGGAGTTCGGCGTCACCATGGCCGACACCGTCACCCCCGGCGTCGTCTCGGACGACCTCGGGGCGATCCCCGACTCGCCGCTGCGCGGCGTGGAGCTGCGATGACCCCGACCGACCTGCGTGCACCTTCGCGTTCGCTCCTGCTCGCGTTCGCGCTCGCCCTCGCGACCGTCGCCCCCGCGGCGCAGGGCCAGGCGCTCTTCCGCGACGAGAAGCCGGTCGCGATCACGCTCGTGACCAACCTGCGCGACCTCATGCGCGAGCGGGACTCCACCGAGCTGCGCTGGTTCGGATCGGAGATGACCTACACCGACGAGAGCGGCCGCGCCCGTGCGATGCCGGTCGAGTTGCGCGCGCGCGGGCACTTCCGCCGCCAGGCGCGCAACTGCGGCTTCCCTCCGCTCTACATCCGCGCAGGCCGCGCCGCGCGCGACAGTACCATCCTCCAGGGGAATCCGCGGCTCAAGATCGTCACGCCCTGCCGGCCGAACTCGGACGACTACCAGCAGTACATCTTCCTCGAGTACCTGATGTACCGCACCTACGCGGTCCTGAGCCCCGTGCACCACCGCACGCGACTCGCGAACATCACGTACAAGGATTCGACCGACCGCGTGAAGCCGATCACGGTGACGGCCTTCTTCCTCGAGATCGAGGAGGAGGTCGCCGACGAGGCGAAGATGGAGTACTCGGAGACGACCGGCGCGCTCTTCGCCGACCTGGTGCCCGAGGCGCTCGACCGGCTCTCGCTTTGGGAGTTCCTCATCGGCAACACCGACTGGTCGGTCGCCGCGCTCCACAACATCGAGCTCTTCCGCAACGCGGCCGGCGACTACACGCCCGTCGCGTACGACTTCGATTGGTCCGGCGCGGTGAACGCGCGGTACTCCTTCCCCAACCCGACGCTCGGCATCCGGACCGTGCGCGACCGCCTGCACCGTGGCCCGTGCCGCACGGCGGCGGAGTGGGCGCCGACCATCGCCTTCTACCAATCGAAGAAGGCGGCGATCGATTCCGTCTGGGCGCTGCCGATCGAAGGACTCGATCCCAAGCGGCGCGCCGACAGCAAGGCCTTCCTCGACTCGTTCTGGCCGATCCTCGGCGACGCGCGTCGGTTCCAGCGGATGGTCGTGGAGACCTGCCAGAAGCAGGGCAACTGACGACCGCGCTCACTCGGCAGCGAGCACCGCGAGGAAGTCGTCGCCGAACCGGTCGAGTCGCGACGGCCCCACGCCATGCACGCGCGAGAGGTCGGTGCGCGAACGCGGGCGGGCCTTCACCATCTCGCGCAGCGAGCGGTCGGGGAAGATGACGTACGCCGGCACGCTCTCCTCCTTGGCCAGGCGACTGCGCACGGCCTTGAGCGCATCGAGTAGCTCGATCTCCTCGCGCGAGAGCGGCGCCTCGGTCGCGGTGCCCGCGCCGCGTGGCGCTGCGTCGCCCGGCGCACGGCCGCGGCCCTTCGGCGGCGCCTTCGCGCCGCGCGCTCGCGTGCCGCTCGCCACACCCTCGCTCGCGTCGAGCTTGACGCCGAGACAGTTGTCGCAGCCGTCGCACTTGGGCTTCGCGGCCGGATCGCCGAAGTAGCGGAGCACGAACGCCCGACGGCACTGCTCGGTGTAGGCGTACTTCTGCATGAGCTCGAGCTTGCGCAGTTCGCCGCGCCGACGCCGCTCGAGTCCGGCCCAATCCACGGGCCAGTCGCCGACCTCCTTCGAGGGATCGGTCATGGTGATGCCTTCGCCGAGCCGGCGCCAGACGACCATCTGGCGCTGCTGGAGCGCATCGAGCAGCGACTGTGCGCCCATCGGCCCGCCGATCCCCGGCGGCAGCGCCTCGAGGTCGGCGACGATCCCGAGGTGGAACCGTTCGCCGGCACGCTTCCACAGTGATCGCAGCAACGCGAGCTCGAGTCCGTGCTCCTGCTCGGTGAGTTCGGCCTTCAGCCGGGCCGGCGTCGCGAGGAGCCGCACGGTCGCCTGCACCCGTGAGGCATCGGCCACCGCGAGTGCCCCGCCCTTCTGGAGGATCCGCAGGGCCGACTCGGCCTCGCGGTCGCTCACCTTGCCGCGCGCTTCCGCCGCGATCGAGGCCGGGCCGTCCTCCACGAGACCGTGCTTGTCGGCCATGCGGCAGCAGGCATCGTAGACCGCCGCGACCACGGTGCGCTCCGGGAGCGCGCCGTTGATGAAGAACTCGTGCGTGAATCGGTCGGGGAACGAGTGCAGCAGGATCGCCGTCGCGGGCAGGCGGTCACGCCCCGCCCGTCCTGCCTCCTGATAGTACGCCTCGAGCGTGCCCGGCATCGCGTGATGCACCACGAGGCGCACGTTCGCCTTGTCGATGCCCATCCCGAAGGCGTTGGTTGCGACGATCACGCGCGCGCGTTCGGTCATGAAGGCGTCCTGGACGTCGGCGCGGTGCGCGTCGTCGAGGCCGGCGTGGTAGGCGACCGCCTTCACTTTCGCGTGCTGGAGCATGGTCGCGATCCGCTCGACCGTCTTGCGCGTGCTCGCGTAGACGATCGCAACGCCGTCCTCCTGCCGCGTGCGCAGCAGGTCGATCAATGTCGCGTCCTTGGCCGCGTCGTTCTTGGTCGCGATCACGTGGTACGTGAGATTCGTGCGGTCGAAGCCGGTCAGCACCAGCGCCGGGTCGCGCAGGCCGAGCTGGCGCGCGATGTCCTCGCGCACCTCGGGCGTCGCGGTCGCGGTGAGCGCGACCGTGGGCGGCGCCCCCAGGCGCTGCCGCACGTCCTTCACGCGCAGGTAGCTCGGCCGGAAGTCGTGCCCCCACTCGCTGATGCAGTGCGCCTCGTCCACCGCGAGCAGGCGCACGCCGACGGCCTTGAGCCGCTCCGCGGTGGTGCCGAGGTCGAAGCGCTCGGGCGCGACGTACAGCAGCTTGATCTCGCCGCGCGTGACGCGTGCCATGCGTTCGCTCACCTCGGCCTGGGAGAGCGTGCTGTTCACGTAGGTGGCCGGCAGCCCGCGCGCGACGAGCGCATCCACCTGGTCCTTCATGAGCGAGATGAGGGGCGAGATGACGACGGTGAGCCCGTCGAGCATGAGCGCCGGGACCTGGAAGCAGAGCGACTTGCCGCCCCCGGTGGGGAGCACGACGAGCGTGTCGCGCCCCTCGAGGACGGCGCTCACCGCGTCGGTCTGGCCCGGGCGGAAGTCGGGATAGCCGAAGCGGTCGCGCAGCAGGGCGCGAGCCTCATCGAGGCGCGGCGAGACGGCGGGGGCAGAGGGCACGGCGAACTATAGCAGGCGCCAGGGACCAGGCGGCATCGGTCTCGCGCGCGGCGGCGCAGACGGTCGCATCGCGGCGGGCGCTGACTTGACCCGCCTCACGCCGCGCTACACCGCGCGCGCGAAATGCCCGCGCGTGAAGCGCTCTCCCACCTCGGCGCGCACATCGCGGCCGGGCGCACGGCCCGCCGCCACGTTCGCGAGCTCGGCCACATAGCCGCCGACGATCGCGCCCACATGGTCGCCCGCGACGTTGAACACAAGCCGATAGCGCCGGATGCCCGACTGCCAGAGCCTGGGCAGGAACTCCGTGCCCTCGATCGGGCGCGAGTGCAGCAGGCGGTTCCGGCAGGCGTAGTCGGTCGCGACCGGGAAGTCGTACCCGGCCGGGTCGGTGAGCCGCGTGTCCGCGTGCTGCCTGGTGCAGAGGTCGCGGCAGTGCGTCGGCGTGCGGTTGAACGCGGCGCTGAGCACGCAGTGCTCGAGCGTCATCCCTTCGGGCCGGCCGTAGACGAGCACCTCGAACCCCGCACCGCCCCATGGCTGCACCACCGTGGCGATCTCCTCCGTGGTGAGCTCCACTGACGGCGTGATGCCCGACGCTCCCAACGCGAAGAGCTCAGCGGCGGTGTGCTGATTGAAGACGTTCGTCGCATAGTCGGCGCGCACATCGCGACCGGTGGCGGCGAGTTCGTGCAGCAGTCCGAGATGCCCGGAGAGCAGCGGCGTGCCGAGCGCGAGCCACTTGTCGAGCTTCTTCCGCTCTTCGGGGCGCACGATCGTCGGGAGACGCAGGCGGACCCCCACACCCGCCTCCCGCGCCCGGTCGACGAGCGCCTGCACGCGCGCGACCGATGGGAACGGGTGTCGGAGGAACGGGTCGAGCACGACCTCCGTCGCCCCGTGCGCGATCGCCTCCTCTGCGTCCTCGAGGCGCCAGACCTCGGCGACGACGCTCGCGCGGTCGGCGCCGACCGCCGCGCCCTCGCGCGTTGCCGGAACGTCCGACGCGGCATCGCCGGCCGCGCGTGGCGCGAGCTCCGCGACGGCCGTCTCCACGCGCGCCGCGCGCTCCGCCTCCTCCGCCTGCTTGGTCCAGTCGCGCATCACGAGCAGTTCGTCCACCGCCGCCTGCCGCAGGCGATTCAGCTCGCGCACCGGGATGAACAGCCCCTCGGCGAGCCCGCGGATGTCCACGTCCGCGAGGATGAAGGGGGTCTCTCCGAGGCGACCGAGCTGCTCGCGCAGCTGCGCGAGATCGAGCGCACGCGACGTCGCCTGCTGGAGCGGCAGCTCGCTGCGCACCGTCACCTCATGGTCCTCCGCCTCCACGATCGCCTTGAGCGGCCCGCCCGCCGCGCCGAAGAGGCGCACCGAGAGCGCCGCGCGCCGCTTGCGCTCGCCGCGCCCGACGTCGGCGAAGCTCGCCCGCGCGCGCTCGAGCAGCGCCGCCTGGGCGCTCCGCACCACGCGCCAGCCGATCGGGACGCGATGGCGCGCGCGAATGGCCTGGCGCCACACGCCGCCCTGCTCGGAGAGCGTGCGCACGGTGCCGGCCGCGAAGCCCGTGCTCTCGAGGTGCCCGCCCGCCGGCGGCTCGAAGCCGAGCCCGTCGCGTTCGGCGATGGGGGCGCGCAC
>JADLHO010000104.1 GCA_020848735.1 Planctomycetota bacterium
GCTGCTCTCGCGCCCGTTCCGCGAGGCGTTGGCGGTCGGCGTCGCCCTCGGGGACGACGCACCGCCCGGCTTCCTGCCGATGCTCGCGGCACCGGGTGGTTCGGGCGCGCACGCGACGCTGACGCACGTCGCGTCGCCGAGGACCTCCCGCGCGCGGCTCGCGTGGCATCCGGTGCACGTGGCGACGCCGCGCGATGCGCTCGCCGCGATGAGCTCACCCGCGCGCAATGCACTCGGCAGCGTCGTCCTCGAAGGTGCCCCGCGCGCCTTCGAGACGCTGCGCCCGGCGATCGAGCCGACGCTGGCCTATGTCGCCGACGCCGCGAACCGCGTCGCGCTGCGCGTCGCGATGGGCGATGGCCGCGCGTGGCTGGTGCTCAGCGACGCCCTCGCGCCGGGCTGGCGTTGCACGGTCGACGGCGAGCCGCGGCCGATCTTCGCGGCAGACGTCGCGGGGCGGGCGATCGAACTCCGCGAGGGCACACACGAGGTCGTGTTCGAGTACTCGCCGCTCGCGTTGCGCCTCGGTCTCCCCATCGCGGCCTTCGGCCTCGTGCTGCTCGCCGGTGCGGCGCTCTGGTCGCGGCGCCGGAGCTGAGCGCGGCGCAGGACGAGCTCGCGGCATCCGGCCGCGCCCGCATCACCCTTGCCGGCGATGCCGGATCACGCGGCCCTCGACGAGGAAGACCACGTCCTCGGCGATGTTCGTCGCGAGATCCGCGATGCGCTCGAGGTGCCGCGAGCAGGACAGCAGATGCAGCGCGCGCTCGATGCTCTCTGGGTCCGCGCGCATCTGACGTTCCATCACCTGGAACATCTGGCGGTTGAGCTCGTCGACCTCGTCGTCGCGGCTGCGCACGCGGCGCGCGAGTGCGGTGTCCTGGTTCACGAGGGCGTCGAGGCAGTCGCGCAGCATCGCGCGCGTGCACTCCGCCTGGCGGAAGAGCTGCTCGGGCACCGCCAGGGGCGGGCGTTCGCCGAGGAACAGCGCGCGCTCGGCGATGTTCACCGCGAGATCACCCACGCGCTCGAGGTCGTTGTTGACCTTGAGGACGGTGAGCAGGAAGCGCAGGTCGGAGGCGACGGGCTGATGCAGCGCCAGCATCTTCTGGCACTCGACCTCGATCCTCACCTCGCGCTCGTCGATCTCGTCGTCGCCCGCGATGACCTCGCGCGCGAGCGCCGGACGGCGGTCGAAGAGCGCGCTGATCGACTTGTTCACGGCCGCCTCGATGAGCCCACCCATGTCGAGGATCTGGCTCTTGGCGACCTCGAGGTCGCGATGGAAATGGATGGTCATCGGAGGAGCGACACCGCGGGAGCTCGGGGATCGTAGGTAGGTCGCAGGCGCCCGCAAGGACGGGCTCGAAGGTCGAGGTCTTCGCGGCCCACGCTCAGGCCAGGGGAATGCGCACGCGGAAGAGGCTGCCCTGGCCGGGACTGCTCTCGACGTTCACGTCGCCGCCGTGCGCGAGCACGACGTGCTTCACGATCGAGAGCCCGAGCCCGGTGCCGCCGAGCTCGCGCGATCGCGCCTGATCGACGCGGTAGAAGCGCTGGAAGATCCGGTCGAGGTGCTTGCGCTCGATGCCGATGCCGTCGTCCTTCACCTCGAGGATCGCGTGCGTCGGCCCGCGGGACAGGCGCACGGTCACGTGCCCCTTCGCCGGCGTGTACTTGAGGGCGTTGTCGATGAGGTTCGTCGCGACGAGCCGCAGCGAGTCGGCGTCGCCGAGCACGACGAGTTCGTCCTCGGCGAGCTGCGCCTCGGTAGCGATCCCCTTGTCCTCGGCGATGCCGCGCAGGTGGGCCAACGCGTCCTCGACCGGCTCGCGCAGATCGACGCGCTGCGGCTCGCGCAGCTGACCGCCGGACTCGACGCGCGAGAGCGTCAGCAGATCCGACACCAGCGCGGAGAGGCGCAGCACCTGCTCCTTCGACCGCGCGAGGAAGCGCCGGCGCAGGGCCTCGTCCATCTCCGGATCGTCGAGCACCGTCTCGACCATGCCGCGGATCGCGGCGATGGGCGTCTTGAGTTCGTGGCTGACGTTCGCGACGAAGTCGCGGCGCACGGCCTCGAGCCGCCGCAGCTCGGTCACGTCGTGGAGCACGAGCACGGCGCCGACGACGAGCTGGTCGGGGCCACGCAGCGGCGAGGCATGGAGTTCCACCCAGCGGTCGCGCGGCGGCCCCACCACGCGGAGTTCGCCGTGTTCCTCGCGCCCGCGGGCGAGCACGTTCGCGAGGATCGCATGGACCTCCGGCACGCGTGCGAGCTCGAGGACGCGTCGTCCTTCGGGGTGCGAGCTCGAGAGGCCGAGGATGCGCTGCGCGGCGCCGTTGACGTGCAGCACCCGCTGCTCCAGATCGACGGCGAGCACGCCCTCCACCATCGCGCCGAGGATCGCGAGCACCTTGTTGCGATCGCTCGCGCCGGCCTCCGTGCGGTCGCGGCTGTTGCGCGCGACGGCGGTGATCGCGCCGGCGAGCTCGCCGAACGGCGCCACGTCGTCCTCGTCGAGCTGCGGATCGAAGTCGCCGTGGCTCAACGCGGTCGCGGCCGCGGTGATCGCACGCACCGGGCGCGTGACGAGGCGCGCGGTCCGCAGGGCGACGACGCCGATCGCGATCAGCGCCACGAGGCCGAGCACGAGCACGAGGTCGCGGAACCGGCCCTGCCGGCCATCGACGAGGTCGCTCTCCTCGGCGACGCGGATCACGCCGAGCGGCCGACCGCCCTCGTCGAGACGCCGCGCGAAGAACGCGACGCGGTGCGGGAGGTACGGAACCTCGCGGAGGGCGAACGCGACCTCGTCGGTACGCGCGGCGACGACCTCTTGGCGGTCGCCCTCGCGCGACTGCAGGCCGAGCTTCTCGGCCGAGTCCGCGAGCACCGCCCCGCTCGAGCCGAAGAGCGTGACGCGCACACCGGCGCGCGCCGCGGCCGTGCCGGCGAACGCGGCCAGCGCGCCGGGGCGCGCCTCGTCGGGCGCGAGCCAGGCCGCGCGCGCCTCGGGCTCGAGCAGGGCCACCGTCCCGGCGAGCCGCACGCGCGCGGCCGCCACGGCCGCCGACTCGATCGCGCGCAGGCCGGACTCGCCGAGCGCCGCGATCAGCAACGCGAGGATCGCGAGCGGGCAGATCGCGAAGCGCCACCCGAGTCGCCGCAACTCAGCCCCCCGTGGCGTCGGCGAAGCGGTAGCCGACGCCGCGCACCGTTTCGATCCAGTTCCGGTACTCGCCGAGCTTCTTCCGCAGCGAACCGACGTGCACGTCGATGTTGCGGTCGAGGACGACGGCGTCCTCGCCGATCACACGGCTGAGCAGGTGGTCGCGCGAGAACACGCGACCCGGATGCGAGGCGAGGAAGTGGAGCAGGCGCATCTCGGTCGCCGTGCAGTCGACGCGCTCCCCGTCGACCAGCACCTCGTGGCGCGAGGTGTCGATCACGAGCCCGCCGTACACCACGCGATCGCCCTTGCCCCGCTCCTCCTTGAGCGGGCCGCGCCGCAGCACGGCCTTCACCCGCGCGAGCAGCTCCTTCGGGCTGAAGGGCTTCGTCATGTAGTCGTCGGCGCCGACACCGAGGCCGAGGACGACGTCGCTCTCCTCCCCCTTCGCCGTGAGCATGATCACGGGGATCGACCGGGTGATGGGATCCTGCTTGAGCCGGCGGCAGACCTCGACGCCGTCGAGCACGGGGAGCATGAGGTCCAAGAGCACGAGGTCGGGGTTCGCACGGCGCACGCCGTCGAGCCCCTGTTCCCCGTCGCGGAAGGCACGCACGCGGTACCCCTCGCGCGCGAGGTTGTACTCGAGCACGTCGAGGATGTCGGACTCGTCTTCGACGACGACGATGGTCTCTCGCTTCATCGCGAATCGCTGGGTCTCGAGTTCGTCCTCGACCGAGCGGTCCATCCGCCCGACCTGAGACGGGCGGGCAGGCTAGCTCTCGAGTTCAAGGCTGGATCAACGCCACGTGAGGCCCTCGTCGAGCGAGGCCCGGCAAGCCGGGCTTGCCCTGCACGAGGGCGAGGACGATACTCCGCCGCGCGTTCGAGCGTCGAGCGCCATGACCTCGGCCTCGCGAGTCCTCGCGGCGCTGCGGTCGGGGCGAACGGCGTTGCGGGGGCGATCGGCATCGACCGGATGCCGTCACGACGTGGGTGGCGTGCCGAGGGGCCGGGAGGCCTCGACAAAACCCGGCACAAACTGAAGTGCCAACCAGCACTACGCTCTGGCTGCCTGATTGAGTAGCCACGTCGACGGTCCTTCGCCTGCGGGGGCCGTTGGCGATACCTAGCAGGCTGGTCGAAGTCGGCTGCTCGTCCCGACCTCGATGAGATCCAGATCGAGCTGGCGCGCGCGGATCCCGGTCGTCGGAGACGCGTCGCGCGAGACCAAGTAGGCGACCTACGCACGTAGAGGCCCACGTCGGGGCATCACGGGACGCGGGTTCGATTCCCGCCGCCTCCACTCCTTCGAACGCGCTCGCCTGGCGAGAACGAGGTCACGACCGCATCGTGCGCGAGCCATCGCGCGTGCACGGTGCGGTCCTGGCCGCGGTATCCGGCCGGGCCTCGCTCAGCGCCCTTCGCGCATCTCGCGCTTCGCGTCCTTCTGCTTCGCGGACTCGCGCTTGTCGTGGGTCTTCTTGCCGCGGCAGACCCCGAGCTCGAGCTTCGCGATGCCGCGGGTGTTGAAGTAGAGCCGCAGCGGCACCAGGGCGAGGCCCTTCTGGGCGACCTTGGCTTCGAGCTTGCGGATCTGGGCCTTGCGCAGGAGCAGCTTGCGGCGGCGCGTCGGCTTGTGGTTCGCGCGGTTGCCGTGCGAGTACTCCTCGATGTGGGCGCCGACCAGGAAGAGCTCGCCGTCGTCGACGCGCGCGTAGCTCTCCTCGAGGTGGGCCTTGCCCTCGCGCAGGGTCTTCACCTCGGTGCCGACGAGCACGAGCCCGGTCTCGAGGGTCTCGAGGACCTCGTAGCGGAACCGCGCCTTGCGGTTGTCCACGATCAGGGTCGGCGCGGCTTCCGCGTTCGACCTGGCTGCGCTCGCGCTGCTCTTCGCCACGGCCGCACCCTAGGGGACTCCGCACGCAGCGGCAACGACGCTTCCGCTGCGATTCCGCCGAGCCCTTGCATCGCCACTCGCAGTCGCTAAGGTCCTCGCCCTCCGCACGCCCAGGTGGCGGAATCGGCAGACGCGCTAGGTTCAGGTCCTAGTGGGGCTAAACACCCCGTGGAGGTTCAAGTCCTCTCCTGGGCATGCTTCGACGTGACGGGCTGCGGCTCGCCCGGCCGCCGGGCGGCTGCAGCCGCGAGCGGCGCACCTGAGCCGTGAGACCGAGCTGCGAGCCTGAGCGGCGACCCTGAGTTGGCACGGGGGCGATGGCCACGCATTCGGACCCAGCCGTGACGAGCGCTGCCCGCTTCCATCCTCTCCGCATCGGTTCGCTGAGCATCGACCCCCCGGTCGTGCTCGCCCCGATGGCGGGAGTGACGAACGCGCCCTTCCGCACGCTCTGCCGCCGCTTCTCCGCGCAGCGCTGCCTCTACGTCGGCGAGATGATCACCGCGCGCGCCTTCGTCGACGGGCACGCGCGCACGCGGCAGCTCGCGACCTTCGGCGCCGAGGAGCGCGGTGTCCCGCGGAGCATCCAGCTCTACGGCACCGACGCGCGCTACCTCGGCGAGGCGGCGCGCATCCTCGTCGAGGAGGACGGCGCGGATCACATCGACCTCAACTTCGGCTGTCCGGTGCGCAAGGTGACCGCGTCCGGCGGCGGCGCCGCGATCCCCCTGCGCCCGCGTCTGCTCGCACGCCTCGTCCGCGCGGTGGTCGTCGCGGCCGGTCGCGTGCCCGTGACGATGAAGTTCCGCAAGGGCGTCGACGACGGGCTCATCACCTGCTTCGACGCGGGTCGCGTCGGCGAGTCCGAAGGCTGCGCCGCGATCGCGCTGCATGCGCGCACCGCCGCGCAGCTCTACTCGGGCAGCGCGGACTGGCCGGCGATCGCGGCGCTCAAGCAGGCCATCACGACGATCCCCGTCCTCGGCAACGGCGACATCTTCGAAGGCGAGGACGCGCTGCGCATGATGCGGGAGACCGGTTGCGACGGCGTCGTCGTCGGCCGCGGCTGTCTCGGTCGCCCCTGGTTGTTCCGCGACCTCTGCGCCGCCTTCGACGGCACGCCGATCCCGGCGGCCCCCGCGCTCGGCGAGGTCGTCGACGTCCTGCGCGAACACGCGCGCCTGCTCGCGGAGTTCTTCGGCGAGCGCATCGGCGTGATGCACGTGCGCAAGTGGACCGGTTGGTACCTGCGCGGCTTCCGCGGCGCGCGGCGCGTGATCGACGCGCTCTGTCGCGTCGCAACGCTCGCCGAACTCGAGGCGATCCTGCTCGCGATGCCGCGCGAGGAGCCCTACCCGCTCACGGCGCTGCGGGCGAAACGCTGCAAGGGCGGCCAGACGCAGACCGTGTCGCTGCCGCCGGGCTTCCTCGTCGACCGCTTCGAGGACGATCGCGAGATCGGCGGCGGCGACGAATGCGCCGATGCGGACGAGGCCGCGCGCCACGGCGGATGAGCGCGGGAACGCGCCGCGCACATCGCGGGCGCGACACTGGCCGGAAGCCGCGGAGCGTGTCACCATTCGCCGCGCACGCCCGCCTCGCCGCAGCTCCTCGAGCGGGACGTCCCATCGACGACCACCATGCGCACGTCCATCGCTCTCGCTTCCGTCCTCGCGTCCTGTCTCGGCACCGGCACGCTGTCCGCGCAGGGCAGCTTCGATCTCGACAAGGCGACCGATGGCCGCCTCGCCTTCGTCGCCGGCTTCAACTTCACGAACGCCCCCGCCGCGTCGACCCTGCTCTTCATGAGCTCGGTGACGAGCGGGCCGATCCCGCTCTCGATCGTCGACCCCGCCGACCCGCGTTCGCTCGCGGTGGGTCTCGAGCTCGCCGCGCTGTGGTTCACGGTGCCGACCGGGACGGGCAACGGCCAGGTCGGTCTGCCGACGCCCGCCGATCCCGCGCTCGCCGGCGCGCTGATGAACTTCCAGGCGCTGACCGCACCGGGCACGAGCCTCGTGCTCGGCGCGCTGTCGAACCCCGTCACGCAGCAGCTCGGTCTCGCGGGCACGCCGACCGCACTGCCGCGCAACCTGGTCATCGGCCGCGCGCTCTCGCAGTCGTTCCGCGTCGGCCGCGACATCATGCTCGCGGGCGGCGGTCGCGGTTCGCTGCTCGGCGCCACGGGTCTCGCGTCGACCGAGCGCTACGACGGCCGGCGCATGACCGTCGCGTCGGGCCCCACGATGACGACGCCGCGCGCGCTCGCCTTCTCGACCACGCTCAACGACGGCCGCGTGCTGATCTGCGGCGGCGTCGACGCCACCGGCGTCGTGCTCGCCTCGGCGGAGATCTACAACCCCGCCACCAACACGTTCACGGCGACGGGCAGCATGACCGTCGCGCGCGCCGCCTTCGACGGGACCATCCTCGCGAACGGCAAGGTCATGGTGGCGGGCGGCACGACCAACCTCGCCGACGCGGTGCAGGCGCTGACGAACGCGCAGGACACCGTCGAGGTCTACGACCCCGCGACCGGCGTCTGGACCCGCGTCGCCGCGATGGCCGATCGCCTGCTCGCGCCCGACCTCACGCTCCTCGCCAACGGCAACGTGCTGCTCTCCGGCGGCTTCGACGTGAACTCGTTCCTCGGCCTGCCCCTCCCGGTCGGCTCGATCACGACCTGCCGCCGCTACAACCCGAACACCAACACCTGGAGCAGCGCGGCGCCGATGAACGCGAGCCGCGGCGCGCACGGCATCAACACGGTGCGGCTGCCCGACGGCCGCGTGCTCGTCACCGGTGGCGCGAGTTCCGGCCCCGATCTCACGCAGGCGAGCTCGATCGCGAACGCGGAGCTCTACAACCCGACGACCAACTCCTGGACGGCGTTGGCGAACATGGCGACGCCGCGCGCCATCCACTCGGTGACCCTGACGCTCGACGGCCGCGTGGTCGTCGCGGGCGGTGCCGGCGGCACCTTCACCGCGCCGGTCGAGACCGCCAGCGCGCAGGTCCTCGATCCGGCGAGCAACACCTGGTCGCCGCTGAGCAACCTGACGACGCCCCGTGCGGGCCACGCGGCACTGGCGACCGACGACGGCCTCATCGTGCTGCTCGGCGGACAGACCGGTGGCGGCGCGACCTCGCTCTCGAGCATCGAGACGATCCGTCCCTGAACACCGGCCGCCCTGCGCACGGCCACGCTGCGATCGGCGCGCGACGCGCAGCGCTGGGTTGAGGCGAGCTGCGGCGACCGCTACCCTCCCCGCAACCCACATCGCCACCCCGACACGCGGGCGGCGGGGAGATCATCCTGACGGAGACCTACGACACAGCGTCGACCGAGGCCGACGCACGCTTCGAAGCGCGCGAGGGTCAGGCGCGGATCGAACACGCGCCCCACGTCGTGCAGCCCAGCGGGCTCGATGCACGGCTCCTCGATCAAGACGCCGTCCGCGCCGTCGTCCGCCTGCAGTCCTTCGGTCACGAGGCCTATCTCGTCGGCGGTTGCGTTCGCGACCTCCTGCTCGGTCATCGCCCGAAGGACTTCGACATCGCGACCTCCGCGCGGCCACCCGCGGTGAAGCGCAGCTTCCCGCGCAACAGCCGGATCATCGGCCGCCGCTTCAAGCTCGCGCACCTGCACTTCGAGGGCAACCGCAAGATCCTCGAGGTCTCGACGTTCCGGCGCGCACCCGAGTCCAACCGCAGCGGGGAGCTCGGCGACGACGAGACCCAGGACGAGGATCTGCTCATCACGCGCGACAATGAGTTCGGCACGGCCGAAGAAGACGCCGTCCGCCGCGACTTCACGATCAACGCGCTCTTCCTCGACCCCTACAGCGACGAGCTCATCGATCACGTCGGCGGTCTCGACGACATCGAGCGCGGGCTGCTGCGGACCATCGGCGATCCCTATGTGCGCTTCCGGGAGGACCCGGTCCGCATCCTGCGCGCGATCAAGTTCGCCGGTCGGCTCGGCCTGACGATCGAGGAGCGGACGGCGGCCGCGATGCGCGACGTCGCTCCCGATCTCGTACGCGCCGCACCGCCACGCGTGCTCGAGGAGATCCTGCGACTCCTGCGCGGCGGCCACGCCTTCGACGCCGTGCAACGCCTCCGCGACTGCGGTGCGCTGCGCGCGATCCTGCCGACGGTCGACGCGTTCCTGATGGAGGCGCGGCGCGAGGACCGCCTGGTCTTCTGGCGCACCCTCGAGGCGCTCGACGGACGTGCCGCCGCGGCCGCGCGGAGCCGCAACGCCACCTGGCCGCCGGAGAACGGCGTCATGCTGGGCTGCATCTTCGAGCGCGTGGTGCACGCGGCGGCGGCGCTCGATCGCCAGCGCAGCCCGTCGACCCTCGCCGAGGATCTGATCGCGCCGTTCGCCGCGGCCTTCAGGTTGCCGAAGCGCGACGCCGGATGCGTGAAGCGCATCTGCGCGATCCAGCACCGCTTCCTCGACCCCGAGCCCGAGAAGCGCTGGCGCATCGACGCCCTGCTGGGCGACCCGTACTTCGGCGCCGCGCTCGAGCTCTTCGAGCTCAGCTCGATCGCCGAGGGCCGCCCGCTCGACCTCGCGCAGCTCTGGCGCGCGCGCGCACGGCAACGGCCGAGCGGCCGAAACCGCGGCTTCGAGGACCTGGAGGCGGGCGACGAGCCGGTCCTCGATCCCAGCGCGGACGAGGGCGATGCAGCCCCGGCCGCGACGGCGGAGCCCGCGGGACGCGACGCGGAGTCGGGCGCCGAGGCGGATGCCCGTCGTCGCAAGCGCCGGCGGCGCGGCCGAGACCGCGACCGCGAACGCGATCCCGCGCGCGGCGCCCAGGTCAAGCCGGCCGGCGAGGCCCACGGTCGCCGGAACGCCGCCGGCGGCGAAGGCGCCCCCGCGACGTCCGAGCGGCCGCGTCCGGAGCGGCGCGACGAGCGGCGCGAGGAGCGCCGTGAAGAACGGCGTCGGCGCTTCGCCGAGAAGGCCGAGCGCGCCGACCAGAAGCGCAAGGAGAAGATCGAGACGATCGAGCCGCCGCCGCTCGACCTCTCGGCCTTCGACGTCGAGCTCGACCCGCGGCGCGTCCCGACCTTCGGCACGATCGTCGAACACGACAAGAAGAAGCCGAAGCCGCGGCGTGCCCCCTCGGCCTCCGACGACGACTACCGTCCCCCGCCGCCGCCCGGTTCGGACCTCCCCGGCGCGCCGCCGTCCCCGCCGCCCGCACCGTCCGACAACGGTTCGTTCGGCGACTGGTGAGCGCCGTGGACCGCAAGATCACGACCGAGGCGCTGCGGCAGATGAAGCAGGCCGGGCAGCGCATCGTCGCGCTGACCGCCTACGACTGGACGCTCGCGCGCCTGCTCGACGAGGCCGGGGTCGACGTCCTCCTGGTCGGCGACTCGGTCGCGACCGTCGTGCAGGGCGAAGACACGACGATCCCCGTCACGCTCGACGAGATGGTCTATCACGCGCGGCTCGTCGCACGCGCGGCGCGCCGCGCGTTCGTCGTCGGCGACCTCCCCTTCCTCTCGTACCAGATCAGCGCGGAGGACGCGCTGCGCAGCGCCGGGCGCCTCATGAAGGAGGCGCGCGTCGAAGCCGTGAAGCTCGAGGGCGGGCGCGCCGTGGTCGAGGCCGTCGCGCGGCTCGTCACCGCCGGGATCCCCGTGATGGGTCATCTCGGGCTCACGCCGCAGAGCATCCACGCGTTCGGCACCTACCGCGTGCGCGCGACCGGCGCCGACGACGCCGCGCAGCTCCTCGCGGATGCCGAGGCCCTCGCCGACGCGGGCGCGTTCGCGATCGTGCTCGAGAAGGTCCCCGCCACGCTCGCGGCGGAGGTCACCCGGCGCGTGCCGATCCCGACCATCGGCATCGGCGCCGGCAAGCACTGCGACGGCCAGATCCTCGTGACGCACGACATGCTCGGCCTCTTCGAGCGCTTCAAGCCGCGTTTCGCCCGCCGCTACCGGGAGCTCGCGAAGGAGATCCGCGACGCCGCCGCGGAGTTCGGGCTCGACGTGCGCGGCGGAGAGTTCCCGTCAGCCGACGAGTCGTACGGCCCCTGATCGCACGCGGCTCCGGCCCGCAGCCGTCAGCGCGCGCCGAGGCGACCCGCGAGGAAGCCGGTCGCGAAGGCCGCCTGGAAGTTGAAGCCGCCGATCGGGCCGTCGACGTCGAGCAGCTCCCCGCAGAGGAAGAGCCCGGGCCGCACGCGACTCGCCATCGTCCGCGGTTCGACCTCGTCGAGCGCGACGCCGCCGCGGGTCACCTCCGCGTGCGCGAAGCCGAGGCTGCGCTGCACGGGCAACACGAGCCCCTTGAGCTCCGAGACGAGCGCGCGGCGCTGCTCGCGGCGCAGCTCCGCGCAGCTCAGCTCGAAGGCGCCGTGCCGGCGGCAGAGGGCCTGGCGCAGGCGCTCGGGCAGCTGCGCGGGGAGCGCCTGCGGCACGCTGCGGCGACCGGACTGCGCCGCGCGCTCGAGGAGGCTCGCCTCGAGCGCCTCGCGCGGGAGATCGGGTACGAGGTCGATGCGCAGCGTTCCGGTGCCGGCGAGCTCCTCGACGGCGCCGGAGACGTCCATCGCCGCCGGACCCGAGAGGCCGCGGTGCGTGATCAGGAGGGGCCGCCGACGCCGGACCAGCACGCGGCCCTGCGGGTCCGCCACGCTGAGCTCGGCGTCGAGGACGAGGCCGGCCAACGCCATCAGCCAGGGCTCCTCGAGCGCCAGCGGCGCGAGCGCGGGCAGGAGCGGCGTGATCGTGTGGCCGAGTCCCGCGGCGGCGCGCTGGCCATCGCCCGTGGCCCCGGTCTTGGGGTAGCTGAGTCCCCCCGTGGCAAGGATCACGTACCGCGCGTGGATCGTCGCGTCGGGCGTGCGGATCGCGAAACCCTCCGCGAGGGCCTCCAGACCCAGCATCGGCGACTCGTAGGCGATCTCCACCCCGGCGCGGGCGGCATCGTCGAGGAGCGCCGCGAGGACGTCGCCGGCGCGGCGCGAGACCGGGAAGACCTTCTCGAGATCCTCCTCGTGCAGGGGCACCCCGAGCCGCTCGACGTGTGCCCGCAGGGCCGCGGGCGGGAACGAACGCAAGGCGTGGCGCAGGAAGCGCCCCCGTCGCTGTCCGTACTGGAGCTCGAGATCCTCGCCCTCGCGGGTCGTCGTGAGGTTGCAGCGTCCGCCGCCGCTGATGAGGATCTTCAATCCGGCGCGGCGGTTCTTCTCCAGCAGCAGCACCGGCGCGCCGCGCCGCGCGGCGACCGTCGCCGCCATGAGGCCCGCAGCGCCGGCACCGATGACGACCAGCTCACGCTGCATGGCGACACTCCGGCGCGGACTCCGCGCCGTCTCGCGAGCCCAGCACTCGGGAGACGCTCGGTCCCTCCGCCTCTCAGCTCGCGGGCTTCTCGCCCTCGGCAGCCGCGTTGTCGCGCTTGACCGGCAGTGGGCGACCGCGCTGCTTGCGCAGCGTCGACCAGCCCTTGTTCATCCGCTTCGCCTTGAACTGACCGCGCCTGCAGCCGTTCGACTTGTGACGTGCCTTCGCCATGTGCTCGTGGCCGCGTTCAGCGCGGCGATTCGATTCGGAGATTCGGAGTGTGACGCGCACGCGCGGCGGGGCCGCGGATGCGACCCGTGGTCTGCCTCGGAGAGCGCGCGCGTGGGTCTCTTCGCGCTCCCGTCCTCGCCTCAGATCTTGTTCGACTTGCGGACGACGAGATAGCCGTGGCGGTGGCCGGGGACGGCGCCGCGCAGGTAGATCAGGTTGCGCTCCTCGTCGATCCTCACGACCTCGAGGTTGTGCACGGTGACGCGCTCGCTGCCGCTGTGACCGGGCATCTTCTTGCCTTTCGGCACGCCCTTGCTGATCGAGTTCGTACGACCGGTGCCACCCAGCTTGCGCGTCGACACCGAGTTGCCGTGCGCGGCGGCCTGACGGTGGAAGCCGTAGCGCTTGATGGTGCCGGTGAAGCCACGCCCCTTGGAGACGCCGCTGACGTCCACCCGCGGCACGTCCTTCAGCACCGCGACCGTGAGGTCGTCACCCTGCTTGTAGGGCGGCAGGGCCTCGAAGCGCAGTTCGCGCACGAAGCGCTTCGCCCCGCTGCCGGCCTTCTTGAAGTGGCCGAGCTCGGGCTGGGTCGAGGTCCGCTCGGGGCGGTCGTCGAAGCCGAGCTGCACGCCGTAGTAGCCGTCGGCGAGGCGCGGCCGCTCGGCCTTGCCCCGCTTCTTGCCGCGGCTCGGCGCCGCGACGCGATCGGAGTCCGGGAGCTCGGCGACGTCCTTGCACTTGACCTGGAGGACTTTGCAGGGGCCGGCCTGGACCACCGTCACGGGGATCCAGGTGCCGTCTGGCTGGAACAGCTGGGTCATGCCCAACTTCTTGCCGAGGATGCCGATCGTCATGGGCGTTCGTACGTGAAGCACGCGCGAAAAGGGCGGCGCATGCTAGGGATCCGCACGTGCCCGTGCAAGGACGGAGTCGAGCGGCGCGCGACCCTTCGCGACGCGCGCGGACTCAAGACCAGCAGCGCCCGGCGAGCAAGGCCGCCGCGAGCAGGAGGAGCGGCACGGTCAGGGCCAGGCCCTCGTCGCCGAACTCGGGCAGTCCGCGGTCCGCGGGCCGCGGGTCGCGGCGCAGTTCGCTCTCGCGTTCGTCGAGCGGTCCGGCGTCGAGCACGCGGATCGCGCTGCTCTCGCCCCCGACCCAGGCGAGGCTGCGGCGGAGGAGCTGCGGCAGCGCCGCCAGCAGCGGCAGGTTGGAGTCCTCGAGGCGGAACGCGAAGTGCACCGAACGCTGGCCGTCCCGCTCGCGAGCCACGGCCAGTGGCCCATCGGCCGCGGCGATGAGCACCACGCCGTCGGCGGGCAGGGCGGCGCCGGCGAGCGCCTGGCGCACGGTGAGCTCCGAGAGATCGAGGCCCGCGCTGAGGGGATGACTGCGGTCCCAGTCGGCGAGGCGCGGGGCGAGCCGCGGCGGCAGTTCCGCGAAGGCCGTCCCGAAGCTGAGGCTCCGCGGCGGGGCGGCCGCGAGGCGTCCGCCGTCCACGACGAGCAGGTCGACGCGCTCGCCGCCGCTCACCGCGACGAGCTCGGCCTCGGCCAGCTCGGCGAGCAGGCGCGCGCTGCGCAGCGCGAGACTCGCGGCATCGTCCGTCGTCGCCCCCATCAGCCCGATGCGGCCCGCGACAGGTGCCGGGACGTGGAGCGTCACCGCGTCGTCGAGCGCCAACGCGTCGTCCGCCGCGGGCGGCAGCGCGATACGGCAGTCCGCACCCGCGCGGCGCGAGAGGAAGAGCGTGACCCGCGCGCGCCCCGGCCCGAGCTCGACGCGGTCCTGGGGAGCGCGTTCGACGGCCGCACCGTGGACTTCGAGCGGCCCCCGCAGCTCGCCGACGATCTCGACGACCAGCTCGAACGCGGCGAGCGGCCAGGCCTCGCGCAGTTCGACGGCGACGATCCCGCGGTTGGCGGGTTCGCCGCCGAGCACGGTCAAGGCGCCGCGGTCGGGCATCGGGCCGTCGCGCGCGTCGCTCAGCGTCCAGAGGGCGAGCTCCGGCTCCGCGGCGAGTTCGCGCGCGAGCTCGACGAGCCCCGGGCCCTGGCCGACGCGCGGCGAGGGCGTCGCGGGCAGGGCCGCGAGCAGTTCCTCGCGCGGCCCGCGCAGCACGCGCGGCGTCTCGCCGAGCGTCGCCACGCGGAGCTCGACCTGGGCGGGCAAGGCCCGCGCCGCGCTGCGCAGGGCGGCGAGCGCCTGCTCGTAGGCGCTGCCCTCCGGCTCCCGGGCAGCCATGCTGGGACTCGCATCGAGCAGGGCGACGAGCACCCTCGGACCCTCACGTTCCGCGAGCCGCGGGCCCGCGGCCGCGAGGGCCGCGAGCGCCAGGGCGGCGACCAGGAGCCAGAAGCGCAGGCGACGCGGCGTCTGCCTGGGGCGCCGGAGCCGTTCGCACGCCGCGCGCCAGCGCGCGAGGTGGGCGCTGCTGGCGCGGCGCGTGACGCGCGGCGGGGGGGCGAGCAGGAAGAGCGCGGCGACGAGCAGGAGGAGCAGGAGGCGCTCCGGCGCCGCAAAGCTCAGAGCAACCAATCGAGCCACCCCCCGTCGGTCCATTCGGCGACGCCGCGCGGGCCCTCGCCGTCGACGTCCTGGCGGAGGCGCGCGACGCCCGCCGCCAGGAAGGCCGCCGCGACGCGACGCCCATGGGCGCGCAACTCCTCGGCGTAGGCGAGCTGCAGCGCCGGGTCGACGCGCAGCCGTTCCCGGTCGTCGCGCCCCGCGTCGACGATCTCGACGTATCCCTCGAGGCCGAGCCCGCGCTCGTCGCTGCCGGCCGCGACGAGGCCGAGCACGCGGCGCCGCAGCGGGGCGAGCAGCGCGAGGCCGCGCCGCAGCTCCTCGGTCTCGGCGAAGTCCGAGATCCACACCGCGCGCCCGGCGTGACGCAGGGCGTCGGATTGCGCGCGGGACCTCGCGCGCTGCGGCGTGAGCCAGGCGCGCAGCGGCGTGTCGGCCGCACCGGGCGCCGGCCGTCGGGCCGCGAGCCAGGTGAGCATCGACTCGAGCGACGCCGCCCCCGCGAAGTTCGCCCGCTCCTCGCCGACGACGAGCGTGAGCGCGTCGAGGCGCGCGAGCGCCACCCCGCCGATCAGCGCCGCGAGGCGGCGCGCGCCGTCGAAGCGCGGTGGCACGCCCGCGGCCATGCTGGGCGAGGCGTCGAGGAGCAGCGTCAGGGCGCGACGGTGTTCGGCCTCGAGCACCTTCACGTGCAGCTCGCGCGAGCGCGCGAACGCGTTCCAGTCGAGCAGCCGCAGGTCCTCGCCGGGTGTGTAGGCGCGGTGCCCGGCGAAGGTGCCGCCGATGCCGCGCCGTCGCAGGCGGGCGAGTTCGGTGCTCTCCCCCGCGACGCGCAGGCGCCGCGCCCGCGCCAGCACCCGCGCCAGGATCGCGCGGAAACCCGCATCGAAGAGCTCGCTCATCGGCGGGCCGCGCCGGCCGCGAACCAGCGCCTCACGACCTCGCGTTCGGACTCGGGGACGTGGCGCGAACGCAACGCCCGCTCCGCCGCACGCGTGAAGTCCATCGCCGCGGAGGGAGGTGCCGGCGCGGCCGGAGACGCGCTGGCTTCCGGCGCCCTGCCGGCGCTGCCGGCGTCGCCCGCCGCGGGATCTGCCGCGGGATCGGCTGCCGCGGGTTGCTCGAAGCGCGGCACGAGGAAGCTGTCGACGAGCGCGGCATCGAGCGGGCCCAGCGTCGGTTCCGGCGCGGCGGCGCTCTTGCGATCCGCAGGCTGCTCCTCGCCGTGGCCGGCCTCGGTCGCCGAGTCCGTCACGGCACCGCCGGCGTTCGACGCCGCCTCACTCGGCTCGGCGGCCGAGGCCGCGGGCTCCGTCTGGGTGCCGGCGCGGGTCTCCCCCGTCCCCGTCCCCCCGCTCGCGCCCCGGGCGGCGGCGCGACCCGCCAGGGGCAGGACGCCCTCGGGGAGGGCGTGCAGCCAGAGGCCCCGCAGGAGCAGCAGCAGCGCGGCGAGGACGAGCACGAGGCGCAGGGGGCGCCGGCTCGCCCGGGCGAGCCGGCGGCCGAGCTCGCGCTCGGGCGGCAGCGCGCGGAGCCGCGCCGCGAGGCCGTCCGCGAGCCAGGCGCGGGCGGCCGGGTCTCCGACCCCGCTCGCGTGGGTGCGGAGCCAGCCCTCGAGCCCGAGCCGCTCGTCCAGCCCCGCGACATCGAGCCTCAGCGCGACGGCGCGCAGCGCCGCGAAGAGCCCGAGCGCGGGAAGCGCCGCGACCGCGAGCGCCGGCAGCGCGCGCGGCAGGCCGAGCCACGCGCAGACGAGCACGAGCGCGGCGAGCGCGGCGAAGTTCGCCGTCTCCGCCGCGACCCGCGCGAACACATAGCTCGCACGGCACCGCGCGAGGAAGCCCGCCACCACGTCGTCGCTCATCGAGGAACGCCGGGGAGCGTAGCCGGAAATGCGATCGGGTCGGAATCGTCGGCGCTGCCGGCGATTCCGACCCGATCCGAAGAAAGGAGATCGTGCGAGCTTTCGGACTGAAACGGGGACGAGCTTGAGCGCCCGGTTCAGCGCGGCTTCGGGTCGAAGTAGCGGTCGGCGCTCCGGTCGAAGCTCGACACCACCCAATCGCCGGCCGTCAGCAGGAACTCGACCGAGCTGCAACGCACCCAGTACTCGTTCTTGCCCGGCACCTGGTTGCCGATGTGGAGCCGCACCTTGCGGCCGTCGGCGAGCTGCGCCTCCGCGAAGATCTTCGGTGCCGTGAGGCCGCGCTCCGCGAGGATCGCGTCGAGGCTGCCGTCCGCCGGGAGCCGCGCGCCGTACTCGTGCACGTTGAAGGCCGCGATCGTCTGGACGAGCGCGCGCACCTCGCTGTTGCGCGGCGCGCCGACGTCGTCGGGACCGAGCTCCTTGCTCCAGTCGGGCGTCTCGCGCGACGCGCGCACGAAGGCCACCTCGCCCTTGGGCGCCTTCACGTGGACGCGTAGCACCTCGTCGATCGGCAGCCGCAACGGGCTGCGATCGAGCCAGGCCTGCGGGTCGGGGTCGATCACCCAGTACTCGTGCTCGTAGAGCACGACGTCGGCGCTGTCGCGGGCGCGCACGAAGAAGCCGCGGACGACCTCCTTGCCGACGCGTCCCGCGCTCGCGTCCTTGCCGATCAGGAGCTCGGCGATCAGCCGCTGGCTGCCGTCCATGCAGCGGATCTCGGTCGCGCTCTCGGCATCGAGCCCGTAGCGCGCGAGCTGTTCGGGAGAACCGTCGGCGAGCACGAGCGCCTCGGAATCGCGGGGGATCGCCTCCACGTGCTGGAGGATGCGTTCGAAGATGCGATCGTCGCGCACCGGAGCGCCGGCGAGCGGGCCCTCGGCGATCGCCCAGTCCGACTCGGTCCGCACGAACTGCGTGATCACGCGCTTCGGCTCGCCCTTCTCGTCGCGCACGAGCGTGCCCTTCTCGTCGCGCACCGGCACCGCGATGCCGATCGCGCGCACGTTCGCGCGCGTGAAGCCAGGGAAGAGCCGCGCCAGCTCGGTGACGTCGGTGAAGTTGCCGCGCTCGCTCCAGATCGTGAGCCCGGTCGGGATCGCGAGCACGAGCGCGACGAGTAGCAGGATCAAGTTGCTCTTCAGCATGCGTGCCACCTCGCAGCACGGCGTTCGCGGACCACGCCGCACCGATTCCGCATCGGGATCACGGCATCACCTCAGCCACCGACACCGGTGAGGAACTGCTTCTTGCGCGCACGGCGCACGATGAGGCCGACGACACCGCACGCGACGAAGAGCAGCGGCGGGACGACGGCATTGCGCCAGCGCAGCGCGCCCTGGCGGGACTCGATCTCCTCCTGCAGGCGCTCCGGAGCGATGCGCGTCTGCTCACCCTCCTCGAGGACGCGCTGGCGGCGATCCGTGAACTGCTTGCCCGTGAGGCCGAAGAGATCGCGGTCCTGCGCCAGCCAGTCGAGCAGCGTGAGGAAGAAGCTCGCACCGAGCTGGCTCACCGGACCGACCTGCCCGTACTCGCCGAGGATCAGGTCGTCGCGCACGAAGTCGGAGTCGGCGACGATCACGAGCTGCGCGCCCGCCGCCGCGCGCGTGAGCGGCGCGGGTTCGGCGTCCTTCGCCGCGGGACCGGCGCCGGAACCGAGCTCGACCGGAGGTCCGAGCGGGCTCGGCTCCTCCTTCGGCGGCTGCTCGCCGATCGGGTCCTCGAGCGGGTCCTTCGGCGGCGTCACCTTCGGCTCCGTCGGCCGCGGCGGGATCGCCCGGCCGGCGAACCACGACGGGAACTCACCGCTGAGAGCGACGAGCAACCCGTGCTGCTGCGGCGGCTCGTGCGCCATCACCTCCGCGATGCGCTGGTTGAAGCGGTTGATCGACGCTTCGAACTCGGTGCCAGCGCCGAGCGGATTCACCGACTGCGGCAGGCGCTCGAGGATCGAGAACGGCGAGCTGCGCATCAGCATCTGGCCGCGCACGGCGTCGGGCAGTGGCTCGACGAGATCGACGGCACAGGGCCAGAAGAACACGGGCGTGACGAGTCCGCGCGCCGCCTCGCGATCGATCCCCGGCGCGAACACGCGCCGATAGGTCTCGACGACCGCGGGGTCGGTCACGCCGCGGACGCGCGCGACGTCGGCTGCCCGCGCCGACCAGTCGATGTCCTGCGGCGGGAACCAGTAGGGATAGGGCGTGCGCGCCAGCGCGGACTGATTCCCCATCGGGATCACGAACTGGAACGGCACGGCGCCGGTCGTCGCGTCGAGCAGCGCCTTCTCGTGCAGGACCGCGCCGTAGTGCGCGAGCTGCTCGACGAAGCGGAAGCCCGAGCCCTCGGCGTCGTAGCCGATGCGCCGCACGTCCATCACGCGGGCCTGACCGAGGGAGACGTCGTCGGTGTCGGCGAAGATCGCGAGCTTGCCGCCCCGCATGAGGAACTGGTCGAGCGCGTATTTCTGCCGGTCGGTGAGGTTGCGCGGCCGCAGCAGGACCAGCGTGCCGAGGTCCTCGGGGACGAGCTGGCCGCGGCTCAGGTCGACGCCCACGAGTTCGTAGCGATCGCGGATGTCCTCGAGGTCGAGGAGCTTGCCGAAGGCCTTCTGCGGTTCCTGGCGTTGGTAGCGCGCCGAGGTCGAGGGCGGCTCCGCCGCCCACTGGATCACGCCGATCCGCGGCCGCTCGGTGACCGTGACGGCCTTCAGGATCGGCGTCAGCAGCGCCTCGTAGAGCGCCGGGCGATCGTCGAACCCGATGAAGGGCTGGACCTTCTGCTTCTGGCCGCCGTAGCGGAAACGAAGCCCCTGCCAGATGTCCTTCGTCGAGAGCGTGGTGCCCTGGAGGTCCTGCACGCGCTGCGCCTGGATGCCGAGGCGCTCGGCCTTCTTGCGGATCTCGGTGTCGGAAGCCGGATCGAAGTACTGGACGACGATGCGGCCCTTGGACTGCTGCGCGTACTCGTCGAGCACGTTGCGCAGCGTGCGGCGGCCTTCGCGCGTCGCCGCCGTGAGTTCCTCGTCGGCGCTGAAGTAGGCCTCGACGAGGAGCCGCTGGTCGATGCGTTCGAGGACGCGCCGCGTCGAATCGGTCAGCGTGTAGACGCGGTCCGCGGTGAGGTCCACGCGAGCGCGCCAGCGCGAGGCGAGGAACAGCACCATCCCGAGGATGAGCACGAGGAGCATCACGTGGAGCGTGATGCCCAGGACCCAGCCCGTCTCACGCGAGCTCCGCAGCGTCGCAGGGTTCATCCGCGCAACCTCCGGCCGCGCAGCACGAGCGCGTTGAAGTAGAGGAACAGCCCGCAGAACGCGGCGAAGTAGATGAGGTCACGCGAGTCGAGCACGCCGCGCGTGATGCTCAGGAAATACCGCGATGGACTCAGTGCGCCGCAGAGCTCGACGAGCCACTCCGGGAGCCCGAGGCGCGAAAGCAGCGCGAGGAACTCGGGGAAGCCGAGGAAGAGCAGGATGCCGAGCAACACGATCGAGAGCAGCGCCGCGACGATCTGATCGCGCGTCAGGCTCGAGAAGAACATGCCCACCGCGACGTACGCCCCCGCCATCAGCAGCGCCGCGGCGTAGGCCCCGAAGGTGACTCCCCAGTCGAGCTGGCCGAGCGCGTCGAGCGTCCACGGCAGGCCGAGCGAGAGCAGAAGGACGATCGCGAGGAAGCCGAGGGCCGCGAGGAACTTCCCGGCGACGAGCTGTCGGATCGTCACGGGGAACGTCATCAGGAGTTCGATCGTGCCGAGCTTCCGCTCCTCGGCCCAGAGCCGCATGGTCAGCACCGGGAGGAAGAGGAGGAACACGATCGGCAGGCCGCCGAAGAACACCCCCATGTCGGCGGGCTGATCGTGCCCGATCGCCGAGACACTGCGGGCGAGCTGGACGAAGAGGAACAGCGCGCCGAAGACGTAGGCGATCGGCGAGTTGAAGTAGCTGCGCAACTCGCGGCGCATCACGATCCAGGTCTCACGCATCTCGCGCACCCTCCCGGCGACCGACCGTGAACGCCCGGAACGCGTCTTCGAGCGACGGCCGGAGTCGTTCGAGCTGGAGCAGGCGCAAGCCGGCACCGACCACGCCCGCGGCGATCCGTCCCTCGAGCGCTCCGCCGGCGACGCTCACGTCGCCGCGGACGAGGAAGCCGCCGCCCTCGCGCGCCAGGACCTCGTGCACGCCGTCGACCTGCTGGAGCGCGGCCGCGACCGCATCCGGAGGCGCCGCGACGCGCACGAACACGTCTCCGGGCGGCAGCTGTGCGACGAGGTCGTCGCGCGTGCCGTCCGCGACGATCTCGCCGAGGTCGATGACGATGACGCGCGTGCAAGCCGCTTCGACCTCTTGCAGGTAATGCGTCGAGAGGATCACCGTGTGCTCCTCGCCGAGGCGCTGGATCAGCGAGCGCACCTCGACGATCTGGTTCGGGTCGAGGCCGCTCGTCGGCTCGTCGAGGATCAGGAGATCCGGCTGGTGGACCATCGCCTGCGCGAGTCCCACCCGCTGCCGATAGCCCTTCGAGAGCTCGAGGATGTTCTTGCCCCACACGCGTTCGAGGCCGCAGAGCTCCACGACGCGGGCGAGCGCCGGAGGCAGCTCCTTGCCGCGGAGCCCGCGGATCTCGGCGGCGAAGCGGAGGTACTCGTGCACGCTCATCTCGCCGTAGAGCGGAGTCGACTCGGGGAGGTAGCCGATGCGACGGCGGACGGCGAGCGAGTCCTCCACGACGTCGAGGCCGTCGATGCGGGCGGTGCCCGAGCTCGGCACGAGGAAGCCCGTCAGGATCTTCATCGTCGTCGACTTGCCGGCCCCGTTGGGGCCGAGGAAGCCGACGACCTCGCCGCGCGCCACGTGGAAGGAGATGCCACGGAGCGCGCGCGCCGGCCCGTAGTTCTTCGTCAGGTTCTCGACCTCGATCATCGCTCTCGTCCTGCTCCCGGTTGGTCCATGACGATCGGCGACGCGCATCCGCCGACACGTGCGCGCGACCCGTGCCCCGCGAGGACGGCGCGCGGGCGCGCGACGCCGCGCGTCCGCCCCGCGCGGCCGACTCTCACTCCTCGACGCGGAAGGACGCCAGGAACTGGGCGTTCGACTTCGTCTTGGACAGCTTGTCGATCAGCATGGGCATCGCATCGAGCACGTTGAGCCGCGCGAGCACGCGGCGCAGCGTGTAGATGCTGTTCACGACGCCCTTGCTCAGCAGCAACTCCTCCCTGCGCGTTCCCGACAGCTCGATGTCGATCGCCGGGAAGATGCGCCGCTCCGCGAGCTGCCGGTTGAGCACGAGCTCCATGTTCCCGGTGCCCTTGAACTCCTCGAAGATCACCTGGTCCATCCGCGACCCGGTGTCGACGAGCGTCGTGGCGAGGATCGTCAGCGAGCCGCCCTCCTCGGACTTGCGCGCCGAGCCGAAGAACTTCTTGGGCTGCTCGAGGACCTTGCTGCCGATGCCGCCCGACATCGTCGCACCACCGCCACGGCCGAGCGCCGAGTTGTAGGCACGCGTGAGGCGCGTGATCGAGTCGAGCAGGATGACGACGTCCTTGCCGGATTCGACGAGCCGCTGCGCGCGACGCATCGCCATCTCGGAGACGGCGATGTGGTGCTTGGGGCCTTCGTCGAGCGTCGACACCAGGACCTCCCGGTTCTCGCCTTCGACCGCGCGCTTCCACCCGGTGGCCACCTCGGGTCGCTCGTCGATGAGCAACACGATCATGCAGACCTCGGGGTAGTGGTCCGCGATCGCGTGGCAGATCTTCTGCATCAGCACGGTCTTGCCGGAACGCGGGGGCGCGACGATGAGGCCGCGCTGGCCACGACCGATCGGACAGAGCAGATCGACGATGCGCAGGCTGATGTCGGCGTCGTCGCCGTGCGCGAGGACGAACATCGGCGTCGGGTCGACGACCGTGAGCTCGCGGAACGGACGGCGGTCGCGCGAGGCCTCGGGCGTCATGCCGTCGACCTCGTCCACGCTGACCAGCGTCGGACGGCGGTGGCCGCGCGCCGGAATGCCGCCATGGCCCACGACCATGCTCCCCTCGAGGAGCCGGTTCTGGCGGACCACCGCGCTCGGCACGAAGACGTCGTCGTAGCCGTCGGGGTCGGGCAGATACATGTGCCGGCGCTGCCGCAACCAGCCGCTCATGTCGCGCTGCAGTTCAAGCACGCCGGTGAAGGTCTGCTGTTCACCCTCGAGTTCCGGGATGAAGTCGCCACCGCCGCCGGAACCGCCGCCCGCGGGACCGCCGCCCGCGTGGCCGCCCCCGGAGGGGCCGCCGCCACCACCACCCCCACCACCACCGCCGCTGCCACCGCGGCCGCGACGACGCCGCCGCTTGCGCCAGCGCTTCTGGCCACCACCGGCGTCATCCATGCCGCCCTCGTGATTCGTCATCAGGACATCCCGTTCGCGTTGATTGCTCATCCGACACCGCTCACATCGCTGAGCGCTCGCCGTCGACGAAAGTCGTCGCGACCACGAACCGCGCGCCGCAGCACCACCGCTCGCGCCGCCACGCGAACGCAGCCCGAGGGCGCGCACCGCGCCCGGACCGCCAGGGTCCGGGACCGGTCGCCACCGCTCGTCTCGCTCGCCATGTGCCGTTGCTTCGCAGCATGGTTCTCCGACTCGGATCGCGCGACGGCCTCAGCCGAAGCGACATTCACGCCGGGGACCACGGTTGCAACGCGAAGTCCGTCGAAGACCTGGCACAGGCGCAGGCCCCAAGGGCGACCTGCGCTCGTCCATCCTGCGGCCACTGAGCCGCCGTGCCTGCCAGCTCGGGCTCCGGGCCTCCGCCTCCACGCGCCGTCCTGATGCTCCCCGCCCCCGGGACCTCGCGGGCCGGCGGGCATCGAAGATCACGATGCGAGTCGTGGAAATGGAGCTCCCCGGGAGCCTTGGTGTCCTCGACGGGCCGCCTCGGTGCGAGTGCGTTCCCAGCGTCTCGGATCCGGCCCGACGCCCTGCGCGTCGCGGGGCCAGTGCCCCGAACTCAGCCGGAACGGGCAGCGAGGCTGCCCGTTGGACGCGGGACCTTAGCGAACGATCGACCGCGCGGCAAGCCTCTCGATCAGATGATCGACGAAGGGCGACGGTGCCTTGCGTCGCGCCGTGCCGGCGCGTATCCACGCTCACCTCCTCAATGAGGGGCGCTCGCGCACCCGAAGGAGGAGTCGGACGAGGCCCGTTTGGGCCTGTCCCTGCAGCCTCGCCATGGACGTTTCCCGTCAGTCCCCCCTCTCCGCTCCACACGATCCCATCCCGGTCGAGACCCTCGCCGCGAGCGATGCCTGGCGTCTCGACGACGACGACGACAAGGAGCAGAAGCGCATGGGTGGCACGAGCTACCTCGAGCGCCACCTGATCGAGAGCCGCACCTTGCTCGTCTCGGGCCCGATCACCGACCGCCTCGCCCGCCACTGCGCCGAGCGGCTCTTCGTGATGGAGGCGCGCGACGCCGAGAAGCCCATCACGGTGATCATCAACTCGCCGGGCGGGAGCGCGGACTCGGGCTTCGCGATCTACGACCTGCTGCGCTTCGTCCGCCCGCCGATCCGCACGGTCGTGAACGGGCTCTGCGCGTCGGCCGGCATCCTCGTCCATCTCGCGGGTGACCGCGGCTCCCGGTTCTGCCTGCCCGAGAGCCGCTTCATGATCCACCAGCCCTCGACCGCCGGACAGGGCACCGCCTCCGACCTCGACATCACCGCGCGCGAGGTGATCAAGCTGCGCGAGCGGTACGTCCGCATCATCGCGGAGGGCACGGGTCGCGACCCCGAGCGCATCCTCGAAGACGCGCGCCGCGACTTCTGGCTCAACGGCGAGGAGGCGAAGAAGTACGGCCTCGTCGACCGCGTGGTGCGCGAACGCGCCGAGATGGAGTGAAACCCCCGCGTCGCCTCGCGCGCCGCGTCGGCTGCGGTGCGCTCGCCGGCCTCGCGCTGGCGGCCTTCGCGGACGCCCAATCGGCGCCGCGGGAGATCCTCGGCCGCGTGCGGACGGAGAGCGGGCGGGGTGTCGAGGACGCCCGCATCGTCTTCCTGCCGGACGCGCCCCACGGGCTGTCCTGGCTCGCGGCCCTGGACGCCCCGCCGCCGCCGCAGGAGTTCCGCAGCGGGGCCGACGGCCGCTTCCGCAGCGAGGTCCGCGCCGGCGCCGGTGCATTGTGGGTCGAGACCGCGGACGGGCTCGGGGCGCTCGTGGAGCGCGTCGTCGCCGGCGCGCCGCTGATGGTCGTCGCGCGGCCGCTCGGCGAAGTCTCCCGCTACGACGGTTCGGAGCTCGCCGCGCAGTTGCGCTGGCTCCCGCGCAGCGGTCGCTCGATCCCGCTCGGCGAACGCCGCGGTGCGCGGCTCCGCCTGCCGGCCGGGCGCCTCGCGCTGCTCGTCGAAGAGGCGGATCGCCTCGTCGAGACACGCGTCGACGTGCCCTCGGGACTCCGCCTGGCGATCGGCCTGCCCGACGATCGGGGACCCAAGCTCCCACCCGAACTCGCCGCGGACCCGACGACGCGTTGGTCGCTCCGCCGCTGGCCGGAGCTCGCCGACGCGCGTCGCGACGGTCGACTCCCCCGCCTGCAGGCGCACGACTCGCTGCTGGTCCGCCGCACCGAGGCCGAAGGCCTCCGCTTCGCGTCCTGCTGGTCCGGCGACCGCACGCTCGCGCTCGCCTTTCCCGCCGGGGATTGGCGGAGCGTGCGCGTCGTCGGCGGCGAGCCTCGCGTGCCGCTCGCCGGCGCGCGGGTCCTGACGATCGCGATCGCCGCGGGGGGCGTCCGCGTGCTCGCGGAGTCGTGGAGCGACGGGGACGGCCTCGCCCACGGCTTCCTCGCCGCCGAGCGCGACGAGCCACATCGGCTCGTCGTGCTGACCCGGGACGGTGCCGTGCACGGTGCCGCGATCGAGGTCCTGCAATCCGAAGCGGCACCCGAAGCGGCACCGGCCGAGCTCGCGATGCCCGCGGCCGACGAGCTCCGCGTGCGCGTCGTCGACGCCGCGGGCGGAGCGATCGCCGATGCGACGGTGACGCTCGTCGATCCCGCGGAGCGTGCCCTCGATCGCGCCTTCGCGAGCGATGCGCGCGGCATCGTGGCGCTCGTCGCCGTGCCCCGCGGCGCCGTCACCTTGCGCGTGGATTCGGGTCGCCACGTGCCCGCCGAGTTCGTGTGCGGGCCGACCGAACCGCGCATCCCGCTGCGCGAGCTCGTTCTCGCGCAGGGTCGCCCGCTCGACGTGCGCGTGCTCCAGCCCGACGGTTCGCCGGCGATCGACGTCGATGTCGAACTGCGCGACCCGAGCGGCACCACGGGGATCACCCCGCGCCACGCCGCCACCGACGGGGAGGGTCGCTGCCGCTTCGAAGGTCTCCCCGATGGCAGCTACGCGTTGTTCGCGAGCGCCATGCCGGGAGGCATCACCTGGTCGGGCCGGCGCATCGGCGCCCAGCCGGGCGAAGAGGAATGGACGATCGTCGTGCGCAGCGAGGATCCGGCCCTGCCCGGCCGCCGCGACTGAAGCCCGACCGCGCGCGAAGCGAGGGAGACGGCGTTCAGAACAGCAGGGTCGCCATGCGCCGGCGGTACTCCGCGACGCGGTCCTCGCCGCCCGGCGTCGCGCCGAGCAGTTCGAAGCAGAACACGGCGTGCCGCCGCGCGAGACCGGCGCCGAAGCCCCGATCCGCCGCGACGGACTCGAGGAAGGCCTGCACGGCATCGTCGAGGCGCCCCGCGGCGATGGCCGCCCGCCCCCGTTCGATCGCCTGTGCCGCCGCGCTCGTGCCCGGGCTCATCGCCTGCGCGAGGGCGTCGAGACCGTCGATCAGCCGCTGCGCCGCGGCGTGTTCCGGGTGCTCCTCTCCGATCCCCGCCAGCCGCTCGCGCGCGCGGGCATGGTCCCGCTTCGACAGCGCCGTCAGGCCGGCGCGGAGGCGCTCGGCCGGCGAGTCCGGATCGACCGGCGGCGCGGCCGGCTCTTCGACCTGCGGCTCGTTCGGCAGGGGCTCGATCCCTGCAGCGCTGAGGAACTTCTTCACCTCGGCTTCGGGGAGCGCGCCCTGGAACGCATCGACCGGGCGGCCGCCGACCATGAGCACGCAGAACGGGATGCCCTGGACCCCGAAGGCGTAGGCGAGATCGCGCTCGGCCTCGGTGTCGACCTTGCCGAGCACGAAGGCGCCCCCGTACTGCTCGGCGAGGGACTCGAGCACCGGGCCGAGCTGACGACACGGCCCGCACCAGGCGGCCCAGAAGTCGAGCAGGATCGGCGTGCTGCGCGATCGCGCGAGGACTTCGGTCTCGAATCCCCTGGTCGTGACGTCGAAGACGTGCGGCTTGGCCATCGGACGCGGCATCGGACGACTCGCCGCCGACCAGGTCAAGCTCGCGACGCGCGCGGCAGATCCGCGACGTCGACCCGCACGACGCTCAGGGTTCGAGAGACGATCCGCCTCTCGAGCTCAGAGCACGGCCTGGAGCTGCTGCCAGATCGGCCGCGCCAAATGCGAGTCGGGCGCGTTCTGGAGCAACCAGCGCAGGTGACCGCGCGCGCGCGTGACGTCGTCGTCGCGCAGCCCGAAGGCCTGGCGCAATCCCGCATACGCGATCACCGCGACGTGGCGCGCGTCGCACGACGAGGGCTGGGACGCGAGCGCGAGCTCCGCGCGCTCCAGGGCGGCGCGCAGGGCACGCTCGGTATCGCCGCTCGGCGCGCTCGGGTCGAGCGCACCGACCTCGTCGAGCAGGGCCGCCGCGAACGCGAGTTCGAACTCCGCACGAGAACCGGGCCAGGCATCGGCGGCGGTCTCCAGCGTCGCCCGCGTGCTCGCCGGCACTTCGCCGAGGAGCTTGGCGAGCGCGACCTGAACCTCGCCGAGCGGCGCGGCGACGTCGAGCCCGACGCGGGCGGCGAACAGGACACCGAGGGGCTTCGCGAGAGCGCGGATGCCGCGCGCCGCCGCGTGATTCACCGACCCGTCGAGTGCCTCGCGCGTACGAGCCAGCCATTCGTCGATCTCCCCGAGCCGGAACGCGAGCTGCCACGCGAGGGCGCGGTACGGCGCGAGCTCGTCGTCGCTGCCTTCGACGCTCGCGGCGAGCGCGAGCGCCTGCCGGCCGACCGCGACCTCTCCGCTCACCGCGTGGCAGGCCGCGGCCACGCGCGCGCCGACCCGCACGTGGGCATCGAGCGCACCGGGAACCGTCACGAGGTCGGCGATCGACTCCCAGCCCTCTCCCTGGCGACCCAGCGCGACGAGCAGCTCGGCCCCGGCGAGCTTCAACCCGGGTCGGGGATCGGCCTCGTCGAGTTCACGCACCTCGCGGAGGAGCCGGCGCAGGTCCTCGACCTCCGGTCGCTCGAGAGCGAGCTCGCTGGCGACCGAGGCGAGCAGCCCGTCCGCGCGCTGCTCGCGCTCCTGCGCGGCGCGCCACACGACGAACGCCGCCGAACCACCACCCAGCACCACGACGACGGCGATCGCCGCCAGCACACGCTTGCTCGACATCGGAGGGGAATGCGCTACGGCTCGGGGACTCGGGACACCGCGCGGGTCAGCGCGCTCGGATGCGGATCGCCACCATCGTGAGGTCGTCGTCCGGTTCCTTGTCACACGAGAAGACGCGCAAGGCCTCGCTGACCTTCCCGAGGACTTCGTCGGCGGAGCAATCGCCGACCTGAGCGAGCGTCGTGCGGATGCGTGCCTCGCCGAAGACCTCACCCTGCGGACTCCGCGTCTCCTCGACGCCGTCCGTGCGGAAGAAGAGCAGGTCCCCGGGCGCGAGCGCGATGGGGCCCGCGGCGTCGTAGCGCTGCCCCTCGACGACTCCCATCACCATGCCCGTGCGCTCGAGCTCGCTGACCTCGCCGCGTCGCACCAACATCACGCCGGAGTGCCCGGCGTTCACGAAGTGCATGGTGAGCCGCTCGGGGTCGATGAGGACCATGAGCAGCGACATGAAGTGCCCGGCTTCCACGCTCCGGGCGAGTCGATCGTTGAGCCGCGTCGCGACCTGACTCAGGTCGTCGATCAGCTCGAAGTAGGTGCGGACCGCGGACTGCGCGGCGTGGGTGATGAGCGCCGCGCCGACCCCGTGACCCATCACATCGCCGATGAGCGCCACGAGGCGCCCATCGCGCAGCGGGATGAAGTCGTACGTGTCGCCGCTCGCCGACTCGAGCGGGATGAAGCGCACCGCGAGATCGGCGCCGCGGTAGTCGCGGGGCACGGGCGCCATCAGATGGCGCTGGATGCGCTTCGCGATCTCGGCGTCCTTCGCGAGACGCGCCTTCTCCAGCGAATCCGCGTGCAGACGCGCGTTCTCGATCGCGCTCGCGAGCTGGACCGACAACGCCTCGAAGACCGCGAGATCGCGTCCGGAGAACTCGCGACGCACGGCCGTGGAGTCGACGTAGATGACGCCGAGCCGGCGCTCGCGCACGCGCAGCGGCGCGCACATCACCGCGCGCAGCTTCAGGTTGAAGACCGACTGACCGAGCTCGAGGGCCTCCTGGTCCGACTGCACCACCGAACGCTCGGCGTGGCCGGTCTCGAGGCAGCGCTGCACGAGCGTCTGGCTGTAGCGCACGTCCGAACCGAGTTCGGTGCCATCCTTGTCGCGTGCGACGCGCACCGTGAGCTCCTCCCCGACGTTGCCCAGCAGGAGCAGGCCGCGCTCGGCCTTCGTCACCTCGAGCGAGCGGTCGACGATGTCCTGCAGCACCTGGCCGAGCTCGATGCTCGAATTCACCTCCGCGATCGAATCGAGCAGGATCTCGAGGGAGAGGACGTCCTGGGCCGGGTCCCCCGTGAGGAGACCGGTCGGATCCGAGTGGGGAGACCTGGGGGGTGACTTGGCATCCCCGGCCTCACGACCGGGCTTGCGCCAGAAGAGGAAACGGCTCATCGCGCTGGGCGCGGCACCATAGCGTCACGGGCCCGGCCGCGCCCGTCTCCTGTGCCGAGGGGATCGGCGTGGCGGGGATCCGTGCGAGGGGACGCGAAGCTCGCGCGAGCGGGCGATTGCGAACGGTGCCTCGGCGCGGAAGAATGCCGCCGCCTTCTCCCCCTCTCCCTGCGCGTGCCCATGAAGATCGACAAGTTCGTCCGAGACGATCACTGCATCCTCGCCCTCAAGGGCGAGTTCGACACCTTTTACGTGCCGAGTCTCCAGGACGAGGTCCAGTCGCTCCTCGACGGCGGGGTGACGCACGTGATCCTCAACCTGCGGCTGGTCAAGTTCATCAACTCGACCGCGCTGGGCGCCATCATCCGGATGCACAAGCTCTGCAAGGCTGCCAACGGCGAGCTCGTGGTCGCCCAGCCCTCGGCGTTCGTGCGGAACGTCATCGGCAAGATCGGCATCGACCAGCTCGTCCCGATCTACGACGAGGAGGATCAGGCGGTCAAGCACGTGATCAAGGCCCTCAATGCCCTCGAACTCGCGGGAGCGGCCCCGGTCAATCAGGAGAAGGTGATGATCACCTTCCCCGACGAGATCCGGAACAAGCAGATCGGCGGCGTCCGCACCCTGCTCGGCACGATGGGCAACGTGAACGGCGAGCGGATCCAGTTCCTGTTCCACGGCGAGAAGGCGGGGATCCCCGCCGACAAGGCCAAGGCGCTCTTCTTCAAGGGCAGCGACCTGAACCTCAAGTTCCAGGTCAAGATGTTCAAGAAGGGCTACTTCGAGCTGCTGGGGAAGGTCTCGGAGGTCGAGGACGCCGACGACGGCGGCCAGCGCGTCACGGTCAGGTTCGTCGCGATCAGCGACTCGGACCGCACGGCGTTGACCCAGTTCGCCGAGGACATGGAGTTCCTGAAGCGGCAGCTCCCCCGCTGAGCGCCGCGGCGCCCTTCCCGCCGACGGGGCCCCGCGACCGGTGCTCCGTGTGCTTGACCGGCGCCGGCCTCGTCGCTACCCTGCCCCGCCCTTTCCGACTCCGCCGACCCACCGCCAACCCGTTGCGATGAAGCTCAAGGTCCGACGCTCGAAGCAGAAGCGCCTCAAGAAGGTCGGCTTCCGTACCCGTTCGAAGACCGCTGGCGGTCGCAAGGTCATCAAGCGCAAGCGCAAGAAGTCCGGCGGCTACTTCCGCGTCGGCTGAGGCGCTCGGCGCCCCGGACCGCGCTGATGGTCTGAGGGCCTGAGCCTCGGACGCGGGGAGCAGGCGGCGCCCGATGCCGGGCGAGCGCGTCAGCTCACCTCGTGCAGCGTCTCGCGGAGCACTTCCTCGACGCTCGTGGAGCCTTCGAAGATCGCCCGCAGCCCCGCCTCGCGCAGGGTCTTCATCCCGCCCTCCAGCGCGATCTTCCGCAGCTCGCCCGTGCTCGCGTGGTCGAGCACCGCGTGGCGCAGACGTTCGTCGACGTCGAGGATCTCCGCCAGCGCGAGCCGACCGCGATAGCCCGTGAAGCTGCAGGCCTCGCAGCCCTTGCCGCGCGCGAAGCGGGACTCGCCGATGGCCTCGCGAGCCACACCCAGTTCGCGCAGGACCTCATCCGTCGGCACGTACTCGGTCCGGCAGCCGCTGCACACGCGGCGCACGAGGCGCTGCGCGATCACCGACCGCAGGGTGCCCGTGATCAGGAAGGGCTCGACGCCGATGTCCACGAGGCGCGCGATGGCGCTCGGCGCGTCGTTCGTGTGCAGCGTCGAGAACACGAGGTGGCCGGTCAGGCTCGCCTCGATCGCGGTCTGCGCCGTCTCGCGGTCGCGGATCTCACCGACCAGGATCACGTCCGGGTCCTGGCGGAGGATCGTCCGCAACACGCGCGCGTAGGTGACGCCGATCTCCTCGTTCACCGGGATCTGGACGATGCCTTCGAGGTCGTACTCGACCGGATCCTCGACGGTGATGACCTTCACGTCCTCGCGATTGGACTCGTTGAGCATCGCGTAGAGGGTCGTGGTCTTGCCCGAACCCGTCGGGCCGGTGACGAGCACGATGCCGTGCGGGAGCTCGATGAGTTCGCGCAGGCGCCGCCGCGTCTCCTCGGCGATGCCGAGGTTGTCGATGTCCAGCGCGACCACGGAGCGATCCAGCACGCGGAGCACGCAGGACTCACCGTACATCGTCGGCAGCGTCGACACGCGGAGGTCGACCGGGCGTCCGCCGACGGTGAGCTCGATGCGTCCGTCCTGGGGCAGTCGCGTCTCGGCGATGTCGAGATCCGCCATGACCTTCACGCGCGAGATCAACGCGACCGCGAGGTGCGGCGGTGGGGCCTCGAGCTCGAAGAGCGCGCCGTCGACGCGGTAGCGGATCTTGAAGTCGGTCTCGAAGGGCTCGAGGTGGACGTCCGACGCGCGATCACGGATGGCCTGGTAGAGCACGTAGTTGAGCAGCTTCACGACCGGCGCGGCCGCGGCCATCGCCCCACGATCCTCGAGGTCGAGCTTCGCGCCTTCGCGCGCGAACTCCGCGACGAGTTCCTTCAGCTTCGCCTTCGCCTGCGTCGCGTCGTCGCGGTAGTGCTTGTCGATGGCCGCACGGACCGCACCTTCGTCGGCGACGACGCCGCGCACCTCGAGACCGGTCGTGAACCGCAGATCCTCGAGGACCGAGACGTTGAGCGGATCCGAGAGCGCCACGCTGAGCGCGCCGTTTTCGATCGCGATGGGCACGACGCCGAACGCGCGCGCGGTGCCGACGTCGAGCTTCTCGAGGGCCTTCGGATCCAGCGTGCGCGTGGCGAGGTCGACGAAGGGCAGGCCGGCCTGCTGCGCGAGACCGCGCGCCAGCTCCGCCTTCTGGAGATGGCCGAGTTCGATCAGGATCTCGCCGATCCGCCCGCCCTTCTCGCGCTGCAACATCAGCGCTTCCTGCACCTGGCCTTCGTGCAGGAAGCCGAGGTCCTTGAGGACCTGCCCGAGCAGGCGCCGGGTCGCGGCCATCAGGCGCCCCCTCCCATCTTGGCATCCATCGCGCCGCGGTCGAAAGCGCGTTCCAAGGCGTCTTCGCGCTTGATGCGTCCCGAGCGCCAGAGATCGAGGAGCGAGTCATCCAGGAGCTGCATCCCCTGCCGGCGGCTGGTCTGCATCACCGAGGGGATCTTGAAGGTCTCCGTCTTGCGGATGTGGTTCTCGATCGCCGCGTTGCTGATCATGATCTCGAAGGCGGCGACGCGGCCGCGACCATCCGCGGACGGGATGAGGATCTGCGAGATCACCGCGACGAGCGCGACGGCGAGCTGCGAGCGCACCTGCTCCTGCTGCTCGGTCGGGTACTGATCGATGATGCGGTCGACGGTCCGCGCCGCGCCGGTCGTGTGGAGGGTCCCGAACACGAGGTGCCCGGTCTCCGCCGCGCTGATCGCCGAGGAGGTCGTCTCGAGATCGCGCATCTCGCCCAGGAGGACCACATCGGGGTCCTGTCGCAGCGCACGGCGCATCGCCTCCGCGAAGGTGGGCACGTCGGTGCCGACCTCACGCTGCGTGACCTGGCTCTTCCCGTGCTTGTGGTAGTACTCGATCGGATCCTCGATCGTGATGATGTGCACGTCGCGGTTCCGGTTGATCCAATCGATCATCGTCGCCAGCGTCGTGGTCTTCCCCGAACCGGTCGGACCGGTGACGAGCACGAGCCCGCGGTGGAGGTCGAGCAGCTTCCGCACGGACTCGGGCAGGCCGATCTGCTCGAACGAGAGGAGCCGGTGCGGGATCAGGCGCATCACGATCGCGCGCGAGCCCTTCTGCGTGAGCACGCTGACGCGGAAGCGGCACTTGTCGCCGTGCGCGTAGCCGAAGTCGGTCGTGCCCTTCGCCTCGAGTTCGGTGCGGTTGCGATCCGGCAGGATCGCCCGCGCCATGTGCTCGATGTCCGCCGGTGCGAGCACCGGCAGCCCTTCGATCTCGACGAGGTGCCCGCGGAGTCGGAGCACCGGGGCTCGCCCGACGGACAGGTGGAGGTCGGACGCGCCCCGTTCGAGGCACGCGTCCATCAACGCTTGGATCTCGGTCATCGTGTTCCGTCTCGCGGCGCGGGCGCCGCACGGCGTCGGTCTCGGCGGCGGCCTCGGCCCGCTCGGGCCGTTCGTCTCAGGACGCCGCGGTCACGCGCATGAGTTCGTCGGTGCTGGTCTGACCGGCGACCACCTTGCGAGCGCCGTCTTCCAGGAGCGAGCGCATTCCCGCGGAGCGGCAGGCGTACTCCCGCAGTCGCAGGTCGGGTTCGCCCCGGAAGATCATCTCCCGCAGCGTCGGGTCGAGGACCATCAGCTCGAAGATGCCGACCCGTCCCCGGAAGCCGCTCTGGTCACAGCTCGGGCAGCCCACGGCGCGGTAGAAGGTCGCGTCCTGCGTCGTCGCCGGATCGATGCCGATCGAGCGGAGCTCGGAGGCCTCGGGGCGGTACGGCGCCTTGCACTTCGGGCAGAGCACGCGGATGAGGCGCTGGGCCATCACGGCCTGGACCGCCGCCGAGACGAGGAACGGCTTCACCCCCATGTCGACGAGGCGTGTGATCGCCGAGGGCGCGTCGTTCGTGTGCAACGTCGAGAAGACCAGGTGGCCGGTCCGCGCGGCCTGGACCGCGATCTCCGCGGTGTCCTTGTCGCGGATCTCGCCTACCAGGATGACGTTGGGCGCCTGCCGCAGCATCGCGCGGAGCACGCGTGAGAAGGTCAGCCCGATGTTGGCGCGGACCTGACACTGGTTGATGCCGGCGAGGTTGAACTCGACCGGGTCCTCGGCCGTGATGATCTTCACGTCGGGGCGGTTGAGCTGGCGGAGCGCGGCGTAGAGCGTCGTGGTCTTGCCGGAGCCCGTGGGGCCGGTGACGAGCACGATGCCGTTCGGCCGGCGGATCGTCTGCTCGAAGCGCGTGCGATCGACGCCCTCGAAGCCCAGGGCCTCGAGGCTGCGGAGGCCGGCGTCCTTGTCGAGCAGGCGCATGACCATCGTCTCGCCGTGGTTGCTCGGCAGCACCGAGGCGCGGATGTCGATCTGGCGCCCCCCCGAACGGAAGTCGATGCGGCCGTCCTGCGGCTTGCGCTTCTCGGCGATGTCCATCGCCGCCAGGATCTTCAGGCGGGAGGACAACGGCCCGTGCAAGGCCTTCTCGAGCGGTGACTGATCGCGCAGGACGCCGTCGACGCGGTAGCGCACGCGGACGCGCGTCTCGTAGGGCTCGATGTGGATGTCGCTCGCACGCTGTTCGATCGCCTCGGTGACGATGCGCTCGACCAGGCGGATGATCGGGGCGTCGGCGTCGCCGGCGTCGCCGGCCGCGGTTCCACCGCCCGCCGCCTTCCCGCTCTCCGGAGCGAGCTTCTGACCGAGCGCCTTGCGGATCGCATCCTTCAGGGCTTTCGGAGGCGCGAGCGCGCAGCGGACCTCGCCGCCGGCGAGGAAGGACAGATCGTCCGCGACCCAGGTCTTCAACGGGTCGTCGATGGCGACCCAGAGCACGCCGTCCTTGACCAGCACCGGCAGCGCGCCGTGTTGCTCGATGCGATCGGCGGGAACGCGGCCGAGCAGCTCCGGACCGAGCTTCGCCTTCAACGGGTCGACGAAGGGCAGGCCGGCCGCCTTGGCCACGCAGCGCCAGACCGCGTCCTCGCTCGCCAGCCCGAGGGACAGGACCGCGCGTTCGAGCGGCATGCCGCGCCCCGCCCCGAAGGTCCGGGCCTTCTCGAGGTCATCCGCGCCGATCCCACAGGAGGCCACGAGACAGGCCTCCAGAGCCCGTGCGTCGCTCAACGCACGAACCCGTTGAACTGGAACTCCTGCACCTTCACGGCGGGGTGATTCAGATGCACGGTGAGGTCCCCTCGCACGAGCCGCTTCGGCGCATCGGGGGAGATCTCGAGCACGAGCTTGAGGATCTTGCCCTCCTTGCGCGAGGAGACCTTCACGAGGCTCGGATCGACCGTCAGGTTGCTGAACTCGATCTTCTCGACCTGGAGATCGAAGTCGTCGGTCGGTTCGAGTTCGACTTCCTTCGTCGCGCCCTGACCGGCGGGGATCCGACCGAGCGGGATGAAACCACCGGGACGGATGTTGAGCGGACCTTCCACCCAGGCGATCACGCGCAGCTGGACGGTCTTGTTCTGGACGTCCGTCTTGAAGTTGATCATCCCGCCGCCGGCGCGCGGGTCGACCCCAGGACCGTAGGTGCCCTCGACGATCCAGACGGCAGCATCGCCGTTCATCTCCTTGCGGTACTTCACCTCCATCTTCTCCGGGAGAGGATCGAGGCCCGTGATCGCGAAGTCCTTCTGGATCGGCGACGTGATCCGCACGGCGAACTCGCGCTTCTCCTGCCAGTTCATCTTGTTGAGGTTGATCTCCGGCGGAACGACCTGGAAGAACTGCGCGGCGGTGGCCTTGGCCTTGAGCGTCAGCACGAGGTTCTTCTCGTCGGTCGTATGGACGATCGCCGAAGCCTCCTTCGTGCCGTTGACGCCGCGGAGGTCCATCTCCACGTCGATCTCTCCGGCCTCGCCGGCCCCCACCGGGACGGCCTCGACCATCTCCTTCGTCTCGACGCCCTTCTCGTCGACGCTCACGCGATACAGCGTGTGCGGCTTGGGCTGGTTCTCGATGCGGTACATCTTCCCGCCGATGTGCACCGTGACCTTCGAACAGGTGCAGCTCGGCTGGAAGCTGTTGATCGACTGCGGCTTGTCGCTCGGGTTCTTGAAGGTCCACTTGCCGCGCGCCACCTCACCCTCGAGGTGGGTTCCGAGGTCGATCGAGGGCGCCTCGACCCAGCCGTTCGGAACCGCCCCGTCGGGGGTCGGAGTGCCGGGAACCGACTTGAGGTCGTGCAGGTCCTGCGCCTGGCCGACGCCGATCGGGACGAACAGGGCGGCTGGGACCAGGACGCTCAGGGTCATGGCGGCCGACGCCAAACGTGACAGGGCGGAGTGCAACATTGGAGGACGAGTCGCGGTGCGGGCTCCGGTTGGAGCAACCGTTCCGTGCAACGGGGCGCGGCAGTATAGCCTCCCGGGTTCTTCCGCCCGACAGCCTCATGAGCACGTCCGTGTCACGTCTCCTCGCCCTGCTCGGACTGGCCGGGCTCGTCCTCCCCGCGACCGGCTGCTGCACGATGGCAAGGCTGTTCTGCGGACCCGATGACTCACGGTGGATCAGCGAGTCCTACGGGAGCCCGGCCGCGACGCTCGACACCTTCCAGGAGTCGCTCCGGCGCGCCGATCGCCAGGTCCTGCTCCGCTGCCTGTCCGAGGAGTGCAAGGCGCGGTACGGCCTCGACACGGTGTCGATCGAGATCGCGTGGCGGCAGCTCAATGACGCGGTCCGCGGCATCCACCTCCTCGGTACCGCCGAGCGCGGCGAGTTGCAGCCCCTGGGCCAGGATCGCGTCCAGGTCGAGCTGCGCGTCGCGGGCCGGAGCCTGCGGGTCACGCTCGGGCGCCATCGCTCCTGGGAGCTGCATTGGACCGGTGCCGACGGGTCGGCGATGGAAGACGGTGCCTATGTCGACTCGCTCGATCCCTACCTGATCGCCTCTCCGGAAGACGCCGGAGCCGCAACCCGGTTGGCCATCACGTTGCCCCCGGTCGACGCCCGCCTCGAGGCGCGGGACCTGCGGTTCGCCGGGCTCGTCGTCGACTGGCGCGTCGAGGGTTTCGAGGTCGAGGGCGCGGGTCCGGGCGACGAAGCGGCGCCGGCCCCCACCCCCGGTACACGCTGAGAGCCCGGGCGCGGGTCTGCGCGACGGGCTCTCGAGGCCGCCACGAGGGCGGCGGCGGCAGCGCCTCGGGCGAGCGGCCGAACGCCGCTCGACTTCGTCAGGCACCCCGCGTCAGCGGATCTCGATCGTCATCGGCTCCGCCGTGCAACCCTGCTCGGCGCAGGCGCCTTCGCCCTCGCCGAAGTAGCGGGTGATCTCGCCGACGATGTCCCGCGAGGCGGTCGTGCCTTCGGGGGCGGCGAAGATCTCGTCCTCCAGCATCCGCTGGGCGACGTCGAGACGGTTCTTCACCGAGTCGAGCACCTCGCGGGCGCGGCCGAGCGCGGTGTCGTCGAGCTCGATGGTCTTGCTGCTCGCCGCGAGCGCGTCGAGCTGCCGCTTCTGGGTCGACAGCGAGGCGACCATCTCCTCGAGACGCGCCTTCTCCGCGCGCACGGCATCGAGCCGGAGGCGAGCTGCCGCCACCGCACGCTCCTGGCGCGCGATCAGCTTCTTCTTGCCGTCGAGCAGGGCGACGTGGTTCTTGTAGGCCTCGAAGGTGCGCTCGAGATCGATCTCGACGCGCGAGCGTTCGTGGCTCGCGAACTGGAAGCCGCTCGACGTTCCGGTCATCGAGGCCGACACCGCGCGGAGCTTGCGCTCGCCGACGCCGACCTCCTTCTCCAGGCGCCCGACGTCTTCCTGCACGGCCTGCAGATCGACCTCCGACTGGGCGAGCTCGCGCCGCGCATCGTGGAGCTGCGGCTCGATCTCGCGGATCAGGTTCTGGGCGCGCTTGAGCTCGAAGTCGATCGGGATCGACTCGGCGACGCCCTCGCGGAGCGAGGTTGCGGCGGTGCCGAGGTAACTGCCGACATGCGTTCCGAAGAGCACGTAACCCGCGCCGCCGACGGCGACGGTGCCGATCACGGCCCACTTGAGCAACTTGAACATCACGGTCTGGGACCTCCGGTCTGGGGTGTGGAGACCGTCGTGCGGCCTCATGGGGTCCCACTACGCGGGCGGCTCCGGTTATTCGGAGCCTGCCTGCGGCGCGGCGGCCGGCTCACGCGCGGGTCGCGCGGAGGGCCGAGATCGTCGAACGGAGCAGACGATCGCGCACGTCTTCGAGGCGACGACGCGACGCATCCTCGTCCTGTGCCCGCAAGGCGTCGATGCTCGCCGCACACCACGGACAACGACTCTCCTCGACGTGAAAGGCGACGAACTCGGCCGCGCCACCCGTGAGCGAACCACCGAGCCAGGCCTTGAGCAGATCGACATGCGGACAGGAGACGCGCTCCTCCCGCCAGACCGAGGCGACCGTGAACTCGAGCTCCTCGTCGCCGGAGGAGGCACCGCGGGAAGGACCTGGTCCGGAGGCCATGGCGCTCACCTCGAGCCCGGCGACCAGAGGCCGCGGAACAGGGAGTGATTCGGGTCGTTCTGCCGCGCGAGTCCTCGCAGCTTCTCGATGGCGCGGAACTTCATCCCCGCGACGTGCTTCTCGTCGGGGATACCGAAACGCTGCGCCGCGTCTTTGTTGCGGCCGCCGAGCACGAAGAGGTACTCGAGCACCATCAACTTCTGGAACTCGCCGGCGTCCCACAGCTCTCCCACGAACTGTCGGAGCATCGCGCCGAGGACCTTGCGCCGTCGGCGCGAATCCTCGCTCGCGACGAGTTCGCGCGAGGGCGGCTCGGTCGAGGGCGAGGCCATGTTCTCGATCCAGATCGCACTGCGCTCCGAGTCCGGGTCGCCCTTCGCGGGGATGAGCGGCAGCTTGTGCTTGCGGAAGTGGTCGATGACGCGGTTCTTCGCGATGCCGAAGATGAACTGGTCGAGCGTGAACTCGGGGTCGAAGCGTGGGATGCCCTTCACGGCGCCGACGAACACATCCTGTGTCAGGTCTTCCGCGGTCTGATGATCGGAGACCCAGCGCTTCACGAAGAAGTAGACCCGCCTGAAGTACAGGTCCTGGAGCCGGGTCCAGGCCGCTTCGTCCATCGCCTGCAGGGCTGCGATGTCCGGCGGATCGTGCTGGTCGTGCATGGCGGTCGCGTGGCTCAGGTCAGGATCCGGAAGATAGCGACGATCAGCGTCGCGAACGCCAGCGCGGTGATCAGATAGCCGGCCAAGGTGAGCACGATCGCGAGCAGCTTGAACGGGAGGGCCAGCGCGAAGCCGAGGACGCGACCCACGACCACGCTGACGGCCCGGATCGGGACCAGCACCGCGAGGACCAGGATCTCGAACGCGCGGAACACCGCTGCGACGAGCGCGCCGAGCGGCGATCGCGGAGGCAGGCCCTCGGCCGCCGTCGTGACCGGAGCCGTGGCCGGCGCCCCGGCATCCGGAGCCGCGGAGTCCCCCCGGGCCGCCGGCCCGTAGACCGGGCGGGGCTCGGCGACCTGCGCGGCGACCGCCGGCTGCGGAGCGTGGCGGGGCAACACGAGGCTCTCGCCCAGCGACGCGGGGGCCTGCAACTGGTGCAGGAGTTCGCGCACGGACTGGAAGCGCTGGTCGGGGTCCTTCTGGAGGCAGCGACGGATCACGTCCCGCACGGGTGCTGCGATCGAATCCGGGATGCGGGGCTCCTCCTGCTCGTGCTTGCGCAAGACCTCCCACTCGCTGTCGCCGCGGAACGGGACGTCTCCCGTCAGGCACTCGTAGAGGATGATGCCGAGCGAGTAGATGTCGCTGCGCGCATCGCCTCGCCGCTTGAGCATCTCCGGCGCCATGTAGTAGGGCGTGCCGCGGCCGAAGGAGAGCGAGTTGCGCGACTCGGTGACGAGCTTGGAGAGGCCGTAGTCGCCGACGCGCGCGATGTCGCCCTTCAGGAAGATGTTGGCCGGCTTGAGATCGAAGTGCACGAGGCTGTGCTCGTGGAGCGCCTGCACACCGCGCGCGGCCTGGATGAAGATGCGCAGGGCGTCGTCGCTCGAGAGCGTCCGCTCGTCGATGCGCGTGCGCAGCGTGTGCTGGCCCGCGTAGCTCATCACGATGAAGGGAATGCCGTCGACGGTGCCCTTGTCCTCGATCGACACCAGGTTCGGATGGTCGATCTGCGCGAAGTGATCCACGGACTCGAGTTCGCGAAGCACCGCATCGCGCACGCCTTCGTCGTCGACCTTGAGGAACTTGATCGCGTAGTCCTTGCCGATCGACTCCTTGCGCGCCTTGAAGACGACGCCGAACACCCCGCCCCCGAGCTTGTTGACGATCTCGAAGCCCGCGACGTAGCCCGGCTTGCGGTAATTCGCGTAGAAGCTCTCCCAATCGATGGCGACTCGATCGGGTGATTCGCGCGGCGGGAGTCGTTCGGCTTCCATCTGCGGCATTCTCTCTCGGGTGGATCGCTCGCCGGGGCGAGCGCGGCGCAGCCTCTCGATCAGACGAACGACAGCGCGATACCGGGCGCGACGATTCCCATTCCAGCGCAGAGGAACCGGAGCCGCCAGGACATGTAGCCCCGCGTGATGCGGTCGAGCCACCAGTACGCGAGCAGCAGCACGGACCAGAGGCCGGCGGCCCCCGAAGCGACGAAGGCCAGGAGCTTCCCGCGGCGTCGCATCTCCCCGCCCAGTCCCGCGAACATGCGCGACAGGGCGCGCTCGTCGTGGCTCACGACCAGCTCGGTCTGGTAGCTGGCGAACGAGCCGTGGTCCCGCACCGTCTGGTCCTTGTCGACGACGCGCATCGCCTCGGATGGGTCCTGGCGCGCGAGCCAGTCGTCTGCGAGTCGCCTGGCGACCGGAGCCGGCATCCACCGCGGTGTGACCCGCGCGAGCACCGTCGCGGTCCGACGGTCCAGGTCCGAGCGGAGCTGGGTGAGCGCGGCGTCGAGGGCTGCAGCATCGGCCGCCGCGGGCGAGAGTTCGACGGGGCCCTCGACCCGGATCGTCGCCGCGCTGGCACCGGGATCCTGGACGAGCACCGGTGCGGCGATTGCGGCGAGCGTGACCCAGGTGCAGCAGGCAACGAGCATCGGCAGACCTTTCGGACGGGACTCCGGGAGCGGACGGCCGCGCTACGAGACCCTCGTCCGAGTATTTGCCCCCCGCCCGCACCCGGAGCGGAGGCCCGAGGGAACGTCACGCGCGATGCCAGGCGAGCATCACGAGCGCGATGTTCTCGACGACGATCGAGGCGCCGGCGGTGACGGGGTGCTCGCCGGTGAAGGGCTTGCCGTCCATCGTCGCGGGCCCCTGGACGGCGATCCGGACGCGCCCGTCGCGATCCGCGAAGATCTCGAGCTCCCGCGACAGCCCGGCCACCACGACGTGCGCGTCGCGATCCGGTCCGACGAGGATGCGTCCATCGCGGCCGCGGTCCTTCATCCAGAGCACCCGGTCGGTGCCCGCGATCTGGAACCCACCCTGCACCGTGAGGAGTGCGGTCAACGAGCGAGGATTGGGCAGGCGGTATTCCAGTTCCACCGTGGGCCCGAGCTTGAAGCGGGTGCGGCCCCGCAGCGCGAGCTCCGCAACCCGTTGACCGTCGGCCGAGAGTTCGCCGCCTTCGGCGACGATCCGATCCTGCTGGCCGCCGTGGAACGACATGCTGCGCCGCAAGCGCGCGTGCCGGCCGGCGAGGTTGGCGAGCATCGGGAGATCGGCGCTGCCGTCGCGCAGGTTGCCGATCGTCAACGACTCACCGCGCACGACGAGGAACTCGCCGCCTTCGTCGACGCGCAGCATGAAGGCCCCCTCCAGACCCTGTGCCTTCGCGATGGCGCGCTTCAGGTCGAAGACCCGCGTGCGCATCAGCGGCGGGGTGGGACCGAGGCGTCCGAGCTCGCGATGCGCGGCGCCGAAGTCGCGCTCGTCCGCGTGACGCGCGACGGCGGCGAGCCGATCGTCTTCGCGCCGCGCGCGGCCGAGCTCCTCCGCGAGACGCAGCACCTCGACGTCGTCGAGCGCGAGTGCCATCGCCGCATCGCGCAGTTCCTCGGCCCGCGCCAGGTCGTTCACCGCGAGTGCCGCGCGCGCCTGCTCGACGACGACCCGGGCTCGCCCGACCGCCGCCTGGACCGAATCGGCGATCGCACGTCGCCGCGCCGCCAGGCCCGGCGCGTGCGGGTCCCAACCCGCGAGCGCCCGCGCGAGGGCGCCCGCCCGACCGGTCGCACCCGTCGCCGCGGCACGCTCGGCGCCGAGGAGCACGTCGTCGACGAGTTCGAGCGCGCGGGCGTCCAGTCGATCGACGGTCAGCAGGCGAGTGCGCAGCTTCAGGAGTTCGTCCAGTCCGCTCTCGAGTTCGGCGACCTTGCCGGCCTCGAAGTCCGCGCGCAGCCGCTCTCCGAGGGCGAGCCCGCTCAGCTCGGCGGCGATGGCATCGCGCATCCGGATGAGTTCCGGATGGTCGCACTGCAGCTTCATCAGCTCTGCGACCCGCCGCGCGCTCTGCTCGAGGCCCTCGCGGCCACCGGAGGAACGGTCATGCATGCGCACGGCAACCTGCCGGAGCCCGGCGTCGACGATCTCCGTGCGCTGGCGGATCTCGCGCAGGAGGAGCCGCGGCTCCTCACCCTCCGCGCCGGGCACTGCCAGCGCGACCACGATGCCACTCGCTTCCCGGAGGCGCGCCTCGCGCAGGAGCACCCGCGCCTCGGCCAGGCGACGCTCGCGATCCGCCACGCCGCGGTCGAGGACTTCGAGTTCCTCGCGGGCACGCTCGTGCGCGCCGCAGCGCGCGATCACGCCGAGCAGTTCCGCGCGGGCTTCCGAGAGACGGCCCTCGAGGGCGTGGGCGCGCGCACGCGCGAGGCCGGCGTCCGCGAACGCCACCGACTCGCGCAGTTCCGCCGCCCGGGCCAGGAGCCGCGGTGTGGCCAACGCCTCCGCGAGCTCCGCGTAGGCGGCCGCCGCCGCGCCGGGTTCGCCCTGGTCGAGGGCGGCATGGGCGCGCTCGAGGACGGTGCAGAGTTCGAGGAGCCGCTCCGCGGACTCGTCCTGCGGCAGATCACGGCGAGCGGCCCGCACGGCGACGAGGTCGTCGGCGCAGAGGGCCGCGAGCACGCGCTCGCGACCGGACGCGGCGTGCGCCTTCGCGAGTGCCGTGAGGCCGGGCACGCCCTCGAGTTCGGGGAGGCTCTCCCGCCAACGCGCGAGTTCGATCGCACCCTCAAAACCGCTCCGCTCGATCTCACGCACGAGCGCCTCGCCCTGGTTCGCGAGGAAGTCCCGGAGGGCCGACGCCAGGGTCGCCGAGCCGCGATCGATGGCCTTGGCCTGCGCGAAGGCCGCTGCGGCGTCCCGGCAGCGCCCCTCCGCGCC
>JADLHO010000105.1 GCA_020848735.1 Planctomycetota bacterium
CGAGGACGCGGGCGAGCAGGGCTGCGGGTGCGGCGGGAACTGCGGCGGCGCTTGCGGTTGCGGTGGTGCTTGCGGGTCGAAGGCCTCGCGCGGTGCCGGGTGTGCTGGGAACTCGCAGGGCTCGCGACGCGGGTCGTCCGGCCATGAGTCGTCTCCGCGGCGTACCTCTCGAATGGACGGGCCGGATGGCGCTTGGCAGGGGCTCGGCCTGGGCGGCGGTGGCGGCGAGACTGGCGACCGGCTCCGGGTGAAGGGACCACGCGTCGGTGATCCCCGGCGCGGCGGCGCGCGCGGCGACGGGCTCGGTGCAGTGCCTGGTGAGCCCCGCAATCGCGGCGGGTCGCCGCCATGGCACTGGCAGGACTTCGAGGGTGAGATTTGGGATCCCGAGGCAAGGAGTGGACCCCAGGCGCGCCCCCCGTCGACGAGCAGTGGGTGTCCGTGCGAAGCGGAAGCGGACCGAGTCCGCGAGCGCATTGGCAAGATCGCGGCTTGGGCGGATTGGCAGTTGCAGACGACCTGGATCCAGCTCTGCCGGTCAGCCGAGCATTCCTGGCGCATCTGCATGTCCCTTGCGGGCATCCGGTGGGACTCGTGGGAATGGGCGCGCTGTGCGCCGCCCGCATGTCCGAGTGAACCGGTACCGCAACCGCTGCCCCCGACTGTTCCCGTGATGACGTGTGGCCGCAACTACCAGCCCTGTGACGAGTTCTCGTTCGTCGCGCGTGAGAGAATTCGTGAATCCTCAGACGAAGTCGATCTCGTCGGCATTACAGGTCCCGCGCAGGGCTCTCTCGCAGCTCCGCGTGAGACCGTCGTCGAGCCACTCTTGAAAGATGTGGCAGAGCAAGCTCGACTCGCGGTTCGATGTCATGGCGAGTGCGGTGGGAAACGGTGCCGCCAAGTAGTCCGAATCCTATCGTCGCACCCAACGCGTTGGCTCCCGGTCGACCTTGACCACGAAAGCCATGACTTGGGACCGGTCGTGAGAGTTCTGCAGGCGGTTGCGGGTGGCGTTCCCCGGACTGCCGGCGATGTCGTGGAGCACGCTTCTGAGGGTTTGTCGGAGGCGACAGGTGAAGAGTTCCGCTGGTCCCCTATCCCCTTGATCACCGGCTTACGCGTCAATATCACAGACGTAGTCTTCGAGTACAGAGTCGTCGCAGAGGTCTGCTGTCAGTGTCCATGAAAATGCTCGGACCGTTGTGGGACGCGCGTGGCAACGATCACAGTAGGGAGCAATGTTGCCCCGGCATGGCTCCCGTGTCTCTCGTGCGCATCAGGCAGCTGCTCGAACCCGACATGTCACCCTGACTGTCGAGTCGCTACCGTCACAATTCAGAAGATTCTGTCAACAACCAAGAGAAGCCCAAGTTCACGACAATGGAAACAAGCGCGAATGGACTCCAGCGTTGGCTTCTGAGTCGTGCGTTTTGGCCGGTGTACACGTGCCTGCTATGCATTGCGATCCTGGTCCTCCTGCAGGTATACCGACCGCTCGACCGCAAGCATGAGTCCGCTGCCACCGTTGTGATCTACACACCTCTCCTCCCTTCGGCGACGGGGCTCCCTTCTGGGGATTGTGAGATTGGCGACATCGTGATGTCGGCGGGACCGCGAGAGAACATCCCGGAGGGCTGGGCCCCATGTGACGGGCGGCAGATGCCAACCTCGGAGTATCCTGAGCTTGCCAACGTGCTGCTGGGCGCAAGCGAAGGACGCGCGCCCCAGGTACTCATGAGCTTGCCCGATCTACGTGGGATCAGCTTACGAACTCCAATTGGGAAATCGGCGAGGATTGGGTGGGGCCGCATCCGGCTTGCAGTTCCTTCCGAGAGATCGCAAGACAGTGCGAGTCGAGTGGAATTCCTCGTCAAGGTCCATGACGCGCCGACTGAAGATGGGGGTAACACTACACGCAGACACGAGGCGCAAGGTGACCAAAGTCGCAAGTAGGCCCAGCGGGCCGCAGCAGACCGAGAACCGGCGCAGGGCGATCCTCTCCGGCACGATCGTCGTTGTATCTCTCTTTGCCGCCACGTCCCCGGCACTCGCGCGTCACTACGTGAATCTCCCGGATCCTGTAGTGTTCTGTCTCTTCTGGGCTCACATGGGCGGAACGTTCTTGCTAGTTGCCTGGCTCAGCAAGACGTCGGTCGTGGGCATGTGGACGGGAAACGCGTCGCGAGCACGGTGGGTGGCGCTCCTTGTGCTGGGGGATATCGGCTATTGCATTGCGCTGTGCGCGATGGAGGATCCACGATTCGGGCGCCCTCAAGTGGACGGCTCGAGCGGGCTCATGCTCGTCAGCTTCATCATCTTGGGACCCTGTCTCGAGGAACTCCTGACTCGCGGGGTCCTCATCGACAATCTCCGCGCCTTCGTGTCACCTCGACTGGCCGTCGTGCTCACGAGCCTCATCTTCACGATGTACCATCACCCAACGTCGATAGCCAGGGCGCTCGAACTCACGATTGCCGGCCTCTTTCTGGGTGCAGGACGCTTGGCCAGCGGGAGCATTCTCCCAAGTATCGTGGCGCATGGGGTATTCAACGGCCTGGTCACTGCCATGGCAATCGCCTCGCCGAAGTGAAGCGCAACACTTGGCCCTGCCAAGCGAACGAGTGGAGGCGTGTGCAGGTGGCAACGGCAAGCTGAAAAGGGACCCCGCGGCAGCCTGAGAAGGGACCGCCTCCCAGTCTGTGCTCGCAATCTGCCTCGAGGAGATCATCCTTCGAGGGTTCCTGCAGGATAGTCTGTCCGAGCTCCTGCCGGCCCCCATCGCGGTCATCACGATGAGTCTGCTGTCCACTGTTTTCGGGGGGCCGATCGCGGGTGCTCCGGTGCTGGCCTTCTTGGCCGCCATCTACCTCGGCTGGGTACGAATCCTCGGTGGGAGTGTCGTCCCATGCATCGCCGCTCACGGCGTCTTCAGCGCCATTCCCCTCGCCTTTGCCGGCGCTGGCCCCTGAGCCCGACTCCGCTCGGCCCGCATCGCCCGACCTCACGCGAAGTCGTAGACGACGCAGCGTTCGCAATTGGGCTGGAAGACCTCCTTCACGAAGCGCAGGTGGAGCGGATGCTCCTGATAGGCGTCCTGGGCGGCCTGATCCCGGAAGACGAGGTTGAGGCCGACCTGATAGCTCTGATCGACGACCGGGCGCTGGCTGTGGACCATGCGGCCGCAGTGGAAGGACTCGACGCCGGGGATCGAGGCGAGGAGTTCGCGGCAACCGGCGAGGAGTGCCTCGGCCGCTGCGGGGCGATCTGACTTCGTCCAGAAGATGACGACGTGGGAGAACATGGATCGTGGAGTGCGGACCGGGGGGCGAACGCGAGGGGCGCGCAGGTTGGCACGTCGTGAGCCCGTCGGCAAGTGCGACGCACCCTGCGCCGAGAGCGGTCATGAGGACCCAGACGCGAGGGGATGCGCGTCCACTCGACTGAGCGCAACGCCTGGCGACGGCAAGCACTCCGAGCAGCTGGCTCACCTGCGCGAGCGCCTCGGGTTGCGCGGAGAGCGAGCTCGTGCGCGACGGCACTTGTAGGCGGCCAGACGGCCGTCTACCTTGCGGCGCCCGAGCCCAGGTCGCGCTCCCCATGTCCAGGATCGCCTGCATCGACGTGCCGGCGCTCCCGCTGCAGGTGTTGCTGCAGCGCGAGCCGAGCTGGCGGCGCCATCCCGTCGCGGTGGTCGATCGCGACGAACCGCAGGGTCGCATCCTGTGGGTCAACGAGGCGGCGCGGCAGGCGCGGATCCTGCCCGGCCGTCGCTACGCCGAGGGCCTGTCGCTGAGTGCCGAGTTGCGCGCGGCGAGCGTCGATGCCGAGGAGCTCGCCGCGGCCCTGCGTCCCCTCGGCGCGGCCCTGCTCGAGTTCTCGCCCATCGTCGAGCCGTCGGCGGCGGAACCGGGGGTCTTCTGGGCCGATGCCAAGGGACTCGACGGTCTCTTCGACTCGCTCGAGGACTGGGCGACGGGACTGATCGCGCGCGTCGCACGGGACGGTCTGGTCGCGCGCGTCGTCGTCGGCTTCACGCGTTTCCTCGCCTATGCGCTCGCGCGGGGCGCGGCCGTGCGCGCGTGCGTTCTCGCGACGCCCGACGACGAACGGCGCCGTGCCGACCTCGTGCGCCTCGATCGCCTCGGCATCGATCCCAAGCTGCGCGACGCGCTCGATCGCCTCGGCATCGACACGGTGGGTGGTCTGCGGCGGATGCCGCCCGGTGGTTTGCTGGAGCGCTTCGGCAAGGACGCGCACGGTCTGCACGAGCTCGTGCTCGGACGTGGCGACGATTCGCTCGTGCCGCAGGTCCCGGCCGAACGGCTGTGCGACCGCTACGAGCGCGATCCCGAGGACCCGCGGCTCGACGCGCAGAGCCTCGTCTTCCTCGGCAAACAGGGCATCGCCCGCCTCGGTCTGCTGCTCGCGGCGCGCGGGGAGGCGCTGCGGGCGCTCGACGTCACGATCCCACTCGACGGCGCCGCGCCGATCACGACCCGGATCGAACCCGCGGAGCCGACGCTCGACGAGGTGCAGCTCACCGAGCTGCTGCGCCTGCGGCTCGAGGCCAGTGCGCAGCAGACGCTGGCGCACCTGCGCGGCGGCATCGAGCCCACGGGTCTCGAGCTGCGCTGCGATGCCGTGCGCGCCACGCGCGCGCAGCTCGAGCTCTTCGCGGAGGCGCCGCGCCGTGATCCGAAGATCGTCGATCGAACGATCGCCCGTCTGCGCGCGCGCCTGGGCGACGCGGCGCTGTGCCGCGCGGTCCTGCGCGCCGGGCATCTGCCGGAGGCGCGCTTCCGTCTCGAGGCCCTGCAACACCTGCCGGCACCGCGTCCCGACCGCGAGAGCTCGCCGACCCTCGTGCGGCGGATCCTGCTCCGGCCACGCGTCTTGCCGGATCAGCGCCCCGGCCCCGATGGCTGGTTCGTCGCGGGGCTCCGCGCCGGACCTGTGCGCAAGCTGCACGGCCCGCACGTGATCTCGGGCGGCTGGTGGACGACCGAGCAGCACCGCGAATACCACTTCGCCGAGGCCGATCGCGGCGACGTGCTCTGGATCTTCTGGGACCGCACCCGACGCCGTTGGTTCGAGCACGGTGCCGTGGAGTGAGGCGGAGGCCCCATTGGCCAGGGTGCTCCGACCTGGGGGCCCGAGGCCCGTCAGCGCAGCGCGCGGAGCGCGTCGGCGATCTGCTCGGCGGCCCAGCGATTGCCCTCGCGGGTCATGTGCCCCTCGAACCAACGTTCGAAGAGACTCGGGTCGGCGCGGTTCGCCTCGACGAAACGGGTCGCCAGGTCGAGCGTGGCGATGCCGCGGGACTCCGCATGCCGCAGGACCTCGAGCGCCGGGCTCTCGACCGTGTCGCCCTGCGCGAGCAGGAGGAGCCGGATGCCGCGCTCGCGGCAGCGCGCGTGGATGCGGTCCACGAGGCGCTTCCCGAGCTCGGTACCCCTGCCGACGAGATGCGGCACCGCGACCTGCTTCTCGTTCTCGAACCACCAGCGCCGCAGCGTGCTCGCGAGGATCACGTCGACGAGCGCGCTGTGGCCGAGGAAGTCCTTGAAGGCCTTTCCGGAGTCGGCGCCGGGAGCCGGTTCGGCGACGGGTGAATTGCGGAGGACGAGCCCCTCGCCCTCGAGGTCGAACCACGGCACCGAGGTGTAGCGCTTCGAGAACTCGCAGCGCACGAGGTCGTCGGCGACGAAGCTCACGATGAGCGTGTCCACGCCGGGTCGCTCGAGGAGCAGCTCGGCGCGCAACACCGCCTGGGCGAGGCTGTAGCCGAAGACCCCGCCATTGAGCACGGGTCGCTCGAGCAGCCGCTCGAGCCACGCCGGCCAGGTGGCGTCGTCGTCGACCTGATCGCCGAACGTGAATGAATCGCCGACGGCGACGATGAGCGCCGCCCCCGCTGGGGGAACCGGATTGCCGTTGCGACGCAGCCCCTCGGAATCGATGGAGACGGCGGTCCGCCAGTGATTGTCGCTGCTCGCGTAATCGGGACGCGGTGCATAGCCGAGCAGGGGATGCCGGACCGCCGGATAGTTGCGCGCGAGCAGGTCGAGCCGCAGCTCACGGAACGAGCCGAAATGGAAGGGGGCACGACCGATGCGCACGACGATCTCCGCGAGCAGCAGCACGGCGGCGATCGGGATCAATGCGTAGACGATGCGGCGCCGCAGAGACGGCCCGCGACGCGCCGGCGTGTGCCTGCCGTTGGTCATGCGGCCATGCTAACCGACGCCATCGCGAACACCCGAGACGATCGCCACGGCTCGTGATGACATCGGTAGGAAACCCGACGCGGCGACGTCATATCGGGTGGAAACCCTATGCCCGAAACGAGGGTCGTTTCGAGAAATCAGGGATCCGTGGTCAACCCGGCACCGCGTCACGAACGATGACATGCCTGTTCGACGGTCGCATCACCCTCGCGGCCGCCGGATCCCCGCACGACGACAAAGGGGCTCGTGACCCGCGACCCGCGGACGCGAACGCACCACGGTGATCTCCCTCGATCACGTCGTCCGGCGGGGCGCACCTCAACCTCTCTCTCGCACGAGCAAGCTGGCTCCAGAACGCCAATGACTCGCCCCTCGAAGATCGTCGTCGTCGTGGGCACTCGCCCCGAGGCCGTGAAGCTGGCCCCGGTCATCCATGCGCTGAAGCGTGAGCCCTGGGCGCGCGTGACGGTGCTGGCCACGGCGCAGCACCGCCAACTCCTCGACCAGGTCCTGAAGTTCTTCGGGATCGAGACGGACATCGATCTCGATCTCATGCGCCCCGGCCAGAGCCTGGCCGACCTGACCAGCCGCATGATCGATTCCCTCGACGGAACATTCGCGCTCATCGAGCCCGATCTGGTCCTCGGCCAGGGCGACACCACGACGGTGCTCGCCGCGAGCCTCTGCGCGTTCTATCGGCGGATCCCGTTCGCCCACGTCGAGGCCGGGCTGCGCACGCACGAGCGTCTGTCGCCATTCCCCGAGGAGATGAACCGGGTGCTCGTCGGCCGCCTCGCCGACGTGCACTTCGCGCCGACCGCGCGCGCCCGGGGCCATCTGCTCGACGAGGGCATCCCGCCGGCGGCGATCGAGGTCACGGGCAACACGGTGATCGACGCGTTGGTGTGGGCGTCGCCCCGCGTGGACCGGGCGCGCTTCGCACCGAAGGACGGGCGTCGCGGCATCCTGGTGACCGCCCATCGCCGCGAGAGCTTCGGACCGCCGCTCGAGGGCGTGTGCCAGGCCATCCTCGACATCGTCACGGCGCGCGAAGACACCGAGGTGCTCTTCCCGGTCCATCCGAACCCGAACGTGCGCGGCGTGGTCGATCGCATGCTCGCGGATCACCCGCGCGTGCGGCTCTGCGCACCGCTCGACTATCCGGACTTCGTCGCGGCCATGGCCAGCTGCTACCTCGTGCTCACCGACTCCGGTGGGGTGCAGGAGGAGGCTCCGACGCTCGGCAAGCCGGTCCTCGTGCTGCGCGAGAACACCGAGCGGCCGGAGGGCATCGATGCCGGCACGGCCAAGGTGGTCGGCACCGATCGACACCGGATCGTGGAGCAGACCCTCCGCCTCCTCGACGACTCCCGCGCGTACGCGGCCATGGCGCACGCGGTCAATCCATACGGCGATGGCCGCGCGGCCCAGCGCATCGTGACGCGCCTGCGACGCTTCCTCGGCGTGACGCTCGCGCCGACCGCCGGCGAGCGGCCCCTCGCCAATGCGCGCTGAGCGGCGCACCACGCCCTCGAACCCTCCACGAAGTCCCTCCGAAACGACAGGAGCTCTCCGACCATGACCCAGCAACGTGACTCTCATCCCAAGGACGGCAGCGCGCGCCGGCGCGCCATGGCTTGGCTCGCCAGCGGTGCCATCGCCACCGGCGCGATGTCCTCGCCCGCTGCCGCGCAGGCCGGCACGCCCGCGCCCGCGGTCCAGCCCAGATCCGATACGCGCGATGGCGCCGGAATCGAGAAGGCGGCGGTCCCCGCCGTGGCGGTGACGCACGCGATCCATGTGCGGCCCGGGCAATTGCGTGTGCGCTTCCTCGGCAGGGAAACGCGGCGTCCGCTCGCCTCCTGGCAGGCATCGATCCGCCGTGCCGTCGACGAGTCGGTGGTCGCGATGGTGACCGCGGGTGCCGATGGCGTCGTCACGCTACCCGGCATGGACCCGGGTGAGCACGTGGTCGTCGAGGTCGCGCGCGGTCTCGTCCTCGGTCTCGTCGCCGACGAACAGGCGTCGATCTCGTCGCTCGAGCTGCTGGTACCGCGCAATGCGGTCGAATCCGTGCCGGAGCCGGCCGGGACGAACGGCGGCAATCAGCCGCGCGTCGTGCCCGTGAGCTGGGCGGTGATGGCGATCGGCACCACCGCATCGATGGCGGTGCCCGCCGGCGCCGCGATCAATGCGAACAACCGGCAGAACGAGATCAGTCCGATCCGCCCGTGAGGCGGACGGGACGGACCACGACCAACCTGCGCACCCGTCGGTGAACGGGTGCAATGACGCGACGGCATGGAACCGCCGCGACGACGGAATCGAGGAAGGATGGCAAAGGATCGAAGCGCACGCCCTTTGGCGCGCGTCGTCACACTCCCGTTCGCGCTGATCGTCTGTGCGCTCGCAACCGCGTGCGCATCGTCGGTCCGCACGGTCAATGAACGTCTCGCGCTCGTGCGCCCCGACGCGTCGCCGTCGCGATCCGTGATCGACCCGGCGGCGTGGATCCGCCCGCGGCCGACGGAGTACCGCATCGGTGCGCGCGACGTGCTCGAGATCGAGATCCACGAACTCGAGAAGCCGAACGAGAGCAAGCGCGTGGTGACCCGGGTCGCCGAGGGCGGCACGGTGGTGCTCCCACTGATCGGGGTCGTGCAGGCGGTCGGGCTCACGGCCCCCGAGCTCCAGCGCGAGCTCGAGTCGCGGTACGGCGTCGACTTCCTCGTGGAGCCGAACATCAGCGTCCTGGTCGCCGAGCACAACGCGCGCTCGGTGACCGTGCTCGGCGCGGTCAAGGAGCCGGGATCGATGAAGCTCGAGGCGAATGCGACGACGCTCGTCGACGTGCTCGCACTCGCCGGTGGCGTGACCGAGGACGCCGGCTCGACCGTGTTCGTGGTGCGCGGCAACCCGCGCGCGGCGGAGACCGCGACGATCGCGGCGCAGACCGCGGTGACGATGCACCAGGCGTGCACCGACGAGGACGACACGCGCGTCGTGCAGCTCGAGCTCTCGGACCTGGTCGAGCGGGGCGACCTCGCGTCGAACTGCGTGCTCGAGGACGGTGACGTCGTGCACGTGCCGCAGGCGGCCAAGGTCTTCGTGACCGGCCATGTGCGGGAGGGCGGTGGCTTCCCCCTGCGCGGCGATCTCACGATCCTGCGTGCGCTGGCGCTGGCCGGTGGCCTCGACGACCACGCGACGCCGAGCGAGACCGTGCTCATCCGTCGAACCACGGACGGTCGCCAGGCGATCCCGATCGACCTCGACCTCATCGCCGCCGGCGAGGCGAGTGACGTCCTGCTGCGCCCCGACGACGTCGTGGTCGTCAACGAGAACGCCACGAGTCGCACCATCCGCGACATCGGCAGCTTCTTCGCCGGCGTGTTCACCATCGGGTGGGGACTCTGATGCTCGAATCGCAGACTCAACCGGCGGGCGCGGAGGAGACCGGCGCGCGCGAGACCCTCGATCCTCGCGAGGGCCTGCGTCTCCTCTCCGACCACCGCGGCCTGATCGTCGCGGTCACCGCGATCGCGCTCGCGATCGCCGCGGCGATCAACTGGACGTCGACGCCGTACTACCGCGCGACCGCCCGCATCCTGATCGAGCGCGACAACGCGCGCGTGATGTCCTTCCAGGACATCTACAACCTCGGCACCGGGACGGACGACTACTACCTCACGCAGTACCAGATCCTGGAGAGCCGTGCGATCGCGGAGACCGCGCTCGCGGCGCTCGGCGCGGAGGATCGCGAGTGGTTCGTGGCCCGTGGACGCGATCCGGTCCGCGAGCTGCTGGCGATCCGTCGCATCCGCCCGGTGACGAAGAGCCGCCTCGTCGACGTCGAGGCCGAGCACCCCGATCCGGCGGCCGCGCGGCGCATCGTCGACGCGATGGTCGCGGCCTACGTCAGCGACGGCCAGCAGCGTCGGAGCAGCGCGTCGAGCCTGGCGCTCGAGCGGCTGAAGGCGGACGCGGAGGACCTGCAGGCGAAGCTGCTCGTCGCGGAGGGCGCGGCCCAGCGCTTCAAGACCGACCACGAGATCATCTCGATGGACGATCGGCGCAATCTGCTCGCCGCGCGCCTCGAGACGCAGACCGAGCAGCTCGCGGAGATCGAGCGCCGGAGCAGCGAGGCGCGCGCCCGCCTCTCCAGCGTGCGGGAGACCCTGGGTCCCGACGCCGCGGCGACGGGCCCGGCCGTGGCGGTCGGACTCTCGCAACGCGACCTCCCCGAGGTCCTGCAGAGCCCGGTGATCGCGAACTGCAAGAAGGAGCTGCTGGAGGCCCATGCGGAGCTCTCGGAACTGGAGCGCAGCTACAAGCCGCGGCACCCCCGGATCGTCGCGCTGCAGAACCGCATCGCCTCGCTGGAACGGCAGACCGACGCCGAGGTGCGGGCCGTCGTCGCGGCGCTGACTCGGGAGAGCGAGCGCTGCGCGCAGGAGGAGCGGGAGCTGAAGGCTCGCATCGCGGAGCAGAAGACCGCGATGCTCGACATGGAGTCGCGCGCGATCCAATACGAGATGCTGCACGACGAAGCGGACAACACGCGCAGGCTCTACGAGGCGATCCTCTCCCGCCTGAAGGAGGTCGAGATCATCGACGAGCACGACACGACGAACGTGCACCGCATCGGAACCGCGGAGGTCACGATGCAACCCGTGCGGCCCCGCAAGCTGCTGAACCTCGCGTTCGCGGCGCTCGTCGGACTCGTCGTCGCCGCCGGCCTCGCTCTGGTCGTGGAGATGGCCGATCGCTCGGTCAAGTCACCGGTCGACGCCGCGCGCATCCTGGCGACTCCCGTGCTCGGCCTCGTGCCGCGCATCGAGACGAGCGGCGGCGCGGCGGCGACGACCCTCGACTGTCTCGATGCACGGTCGTCCGTCGCGGAGGCGTTCCGCACGATCCGCACGGCGCTCTCGTTCTCCGAGATGGGACGCTCGATGCGCTCGGTGGTCGTGACCAGCGCCGCGCCTTCGGAGGGCAAGAGCATGGTCTCGGTCAGCCTCGCGGCGAGCTACGCGCGGGCCGGGAAGCGCGTGCTCCTGATCGACGCCGACATGCGTCGCCCGCGACTGCACCGCGTCTTCGACGTCCGCGCCGAAGAGGGCTTCCCCAACCTCCTCCTCGGTGGGCGCGACCCACGCGAGCTCGCGACGGCCACCGGTGTGGAGGGGCTCTGGATCATGACCTGCCCGGTGCTGCCGCCGAATCCGGTCGAGCTGCTGACGGAGGGCGTGACGCCGGAGCTCATGGCGCGGCTCTATGCCGCCTTCGATCTCGTGGTGTTCGACACGCCACCGGCCGGCCTCGTGAGCGACGCGGTGGTCCTCGGCACGACGGTCGATCGCGTGCTGTTCGTCGTGCGCAGCTTCTCGACGGACCGCGGGCTCGCGCGTCGTGCGATGAGCCAGCTCCGCAACGTCGGCTGCAAGGTCGCGGGTCTGATCCTCAACCACGCCGACCAGCGGGCCGAGCGCTACAGCCGCTACAGCTACGGCTATTCGAACTACGCGTACGCCTCGGACGGCAAGGCGACACGGCGCACGCGGGTCGCCGAGGACGTCGTGCTGGTGCCGGGCGTTTTCGACGGGAAGCGGCCGAGCGCGCCGGAGCCGGTGGAGCAGGAGGAGCCGGTCGCATGAGCGGCGTCGCGGGGATGGTCGACCTGCATCACCACATCCTGCCGGAGGTGGACGATGGTGCGCGCAACCTCGACGAGGCCGTGCAGCTCGCACGGCGTGCGGTCGAACAGGGCATCTCGACCGTCGTCGCCACGCCGCACGTCTTCGACGGCGTCCACGACGTCGAGCGCGGGGTCGCGCTCGCCGCGGCGGATCGCCTGCGTGATGCGCTCGCGCTCGCCCGCGTGCCGCTCGAGATCCGCGTCGCGGCCGAGCTGCGCGTGGACGAACGGCTCGAGCAACGGCTGCGCGAGGAACCCGGCCTGAGTCTCGATGGCCACGGTCGCTATGCGCTCATCGAGCTGCCGCACGAGTCGGTGCCGCCGTTCCTCACGCCGCTGCTGTTCCGCATGCGCGCGCACGGCACCGTGCCGGTGATCGCGCATCCCGAGCGCAACCTCGGCGTGCGCGGGAACCCGGAGATCACGCAGCAGTGGGTCGAGTTCGGAGCGATGCTCCAGATCACGGCGGCGGCGCTCGATGGAGCGCTCGGCCCCGTCATCGGCAGGACCGCGCGGCATCTCCTGGCGCACGGCCGCGTGCACCTGGTGGCGACGGATGCCCATCGCATCGATCGCCGACCGCCGCATGTCGCCGCGGCCTTCGAGATCGCGGAGCGCGTCGTCGGTCGCGACGGTGCACACGCGCTCTTCATGGGCAATCCGGCGATCGTCGCGCGCAGCGGTTCGCCGGACGCGGTCGTGGCGCCGGTGCGCGTTCGCCGCGGGGGGCTCGTCGGTTGGTTCGACCGCGTGAGGTCCACGTGAACGCGATCGCACCCTGGCTCGTGCTCGCGCTGCTCGCGGCGATGCCGATCCCGCTCGCCTCGGTCGAGCCGGGTTGGCGCGCGGCATGGACGGCGGCCCTCGCCGTGCTCGGCATCGCGGTGTTCGCCGCGCGCTGGCAGACGCGGCGTGAGCTCGTGGTGCCGCGGAGTGCGCTCGCCGCCGTCGCCCTGCTCGCCGTGGCCGCGGTGCAGTTGCTGCCCATCGAGGTCGCCAACGGCGAGGCGAGCGGTCTCCTCTTCGATGCGCCGACGCGGACGGCGCTCTCCGTGGTCCCCGCGCGCACGACCGCGCGACTCGGCGAGTTGATCGCGATGCTCGCGCTGTTCTGCGTCACCGCCATCGTCCTGCACGATGTGCGCCGTCGCAGGCACTTCGCACTCGGCCTCGTCGCGATCGCCACGGGCTTCGCATGCCATGGCCTGCTCGTGGTCGCGGAATGGTTGCCGGCGCCGTGGCCGCGGCAGGACCGCAGCGTCGTCGCGAGCACCTTCTTCAACCGCAACCACTTCGCGGGGTTGCTCGCGATCGCGATCCTCGTCGGCCTCGGTCGGCTGCTGGCGCCGGGGCGTGAACGTCGCCCGTCGCTGCCGGAACGCCTCGGTCTGATGGCGGGGCTCGTCGTCTGCACGACGGCGCTCGTCGGCAGCGGTTCGCGTGGGGGGGTGGCGGCCACCGCGTGCGGCGCGCTGGTGCTCGTCCTCGTGGGCACACCTCGCGCGCGGCGCCTCCGGTGGCTCGCGCTCGCCATCGTGGCGATCGGCGTCGTCGCATCGCTCGCCCCCGGAGCCTTCGTCGACCGCGTCAACCGCATCGACGAGGAGTTCGCGAGCGCGGGCCGCCGTCCCGACATCTGGTTGGGCGCGTGGCGGGCGTTCCTCGCCTTCCCATGGTTCGGCAGCGGACTCGGCACCTTCGGCGACGTGTCGGTCGCGTGGCAGTCGGCGTCGGTCCCGGGTCACGTCGAACACGCGCATTGCGACCCGCTCCAGCTCGCGGTCGAGTGCGGCGTGCTCGGCTTCGTCGCGGGCACCTCGCTGCTCGTGCACTGGCTGCGCGCGGCGTTGCGCGGGCTCGAGGCGACACCGCGTGGGCACCGTCTGCCGATCGCCGGCGCGATCGCCGCGGTGTTCGCCGTGGGGTTGCACTCGGTCGTCGAGTTCGACCTGCAGATCCCCGCGGTCCTCGCGTGGGGGAGCGCGGCCGCCGGTCTCGCGGTTGCCGGCGGCCCCGGCATCGCCCTGCGCGCGCCGATCGTGTGGTCCGTGGTCGCGCTCCTCGCGTGGGTCGCCGGGGACCAGACCCTGCGCGCGTGCGCCGCGTTCCGTGCCGAGTCCGCAGCGCGAAGCGGTTCGCTCGACACGGCCCTGCTGCGGTGGGAGGACGCGCACGCGTTGCACCGCGGAACCGGCGAGGCGGCGCTGGGAGCCGGCTGGCGACTGGCACAGGAACGCGGCGACACCATCGACTGGCATCAGGTCGAGCGCTTCGCGCGCGGGGCCGTCTCGCGTAACCCGCTCGCGCCGTCGGCCCATGCGCTGCTCGCGCTCGCGCTCCAGGCAGAAGGTGCCGAGGGCGCGCTCCTGCACATCGAGCGCTCGCTCGCGCTGGTGAACGCCTCCGAGCGACCGCGGGCGCGACTCGATCGCGCGGTCGGTGCATGCGCGCTCGGCGACACGGTGACCGGCGCGGCGCTCCTGCGGGAGGTGCTCGGGTCGGCGCCGGAGTTGCGGCGCGTGGCGATCGAGCGCGTGTACGCCGCCCTGCCCAGCGTGGAGGCGATGCGCGTCCTGCTGCCCGGCGAGGATTCGAGCGCGTGGTACGAGCTGGCACGCCTGCTGCTCGAGCGCGGTGAGTTCGCGGATCGGGAGCTCGCACTCGACGTCGCGAGACCGGGACGGGGAGGCAACACCCTGCTGACCATCGACGACGGCGCGCGCCTCCTGTCGGCCGAGGTCTCCTCGACCCATGCCGACGGCGTCCACGCCGTGCAGATCGATGCGCGCTTCGCCGTCGCGCGGGGCGTGCCGCCGGCATCGGTCGCGTACCGGATCCGCGGCGAGAGCGCCGTGCTCGATCGGTCGTTCGCTCCGACCGACGGTCCGCGGCGCGACCGCTTCGTCCTCGACTCCACGCTCCCGCCCGGCATCTACTCGGTCGAACTCGTGCTCGGCGGAACGGCGGTGCCCTACCCGCTCGACGTCGTGCGCGTCGCGCCGCGGCTCCTCGAACTCGCGGTCGGGCGCACGCTCGCGGCGACGGAGCTGTTCTGGAGCACCGGCGACCCGGCGCAGCGTTCGCGGGATGGCTCCGCGGTGCCGTTGCGCGAGTCCGACGTGCTGTGGTCGACGATCGTCGTGCCATCCCTCGGTTGCGAGATCGCGGTCGTCGGCTCGCGCGTCGACGCGTTGCAACCCTCGATCGACGGCGAGCCGCTCGCGCTCTCGGGCAGCTCGGCACGGCTGGCGCGTTTCAGGGTGCCGGGTGGCGCATCGACCCGGCGCCTCGAGCTCCGCGGAGCGCAGGGCCGGATGCCCGCGATCGAATCTCTCTTCGTCAGCGAATGGGTGAGAAGGTGACCAGTCTCTCCTTGGGTTCACGGATTCCCTGGCTGCCTGCGGACGTGAGCGTCTGCATGGTCGCGGCGCTCGTCGCGTTCGTCGTGACCTGGCTGACCACGCCGCTGGCTCGCGCGTTCGCGTTCCGGCTCGGCGCGGTCGACGTGCCCGGTGGGCGGCACGTCCATCGCCGTCCGACCGCACGCCTCGGCGGACTCGCGCTGGTCGGCGGTGTGATCGTCGGCTGCGCGGCACTCGTCGGCTTCGTGCCCGACGAGGATCTCGACGACCCGGAGAAGCTCGGTGAGCTGATGCCGGTGCTCGTGATCACGGTCTTCGTCTGTGCACTCGGCGCCTGGGACGACTGTCGCAACGTGTCTCCCCGCACGAAGCTCGTCGCACTCACGATCGCGGGACTCGCCACCTGCGCCACCGGCGTGCAGATCGCGCATGCAGATCTGCCGTTCCTCGGGCATGTCGAGTTCGGTTGGTTCGCGATCCCGATCACGGTGGTGTGGGTGATCGCCTGCACGAACGCGATCAATCTCATCGACGGCGTCGATGGTGCTGCCTCCGGCGTGGCGGGGATCTCCGCCGGACTGCTCGCCGTCTGTGCGCTCGCGGGTCGCGACGCCGCCTCGGGCCTCCTCCTCGCGGCGACCTGCGGTGCGGCGCTCGGCTTCCTGCGGCACAACCGTCAGCCGGCGCGGGTCTTCCTCGGCGACAGCGGATCGCTCGCGCTCGGCTTCCTGCTCGCGGCGGGCTCCGCGCTCGGGTCGGCGAAGCAGGCGACCGCGGTCTCCCTGGGTGCGGCGCTGCTCGTGCTCGCGGTGCCGTTCCTCGACACCGCGCAGTCGTTCCTGCGGCGCTTCGTGAGGGAGCTGCGAGCGGATGGACCCGATCGCGTGCGACGCGCCTTGCGCGCGACGACCGTCGGCGATCGTGGTCACATCCACCATCGCCTGCTCGGTCGCGGACTCTCGCACCTCCAGACGAGCCGTGTGATGGTGCTCGTCACGCTCGTGACCGGGGTGACCGCGATGCTGATCCGTCCCGCCGGAGCGCTCGCGGCCGTCACCTTGCCGTTCGCGATCGCTGCCTCGGTCTACGTGCTCGTGAGGCTCGCCATGCTCGGTGGGCATGGCGCCCCCGACGCCCACGACGTGGTGATCCCGCGGACGACGCCGCAGACGAAGACCCCGCGGCGCACGCGGAGCCGGGAGCTCGCGGGTCGCGCCCAACGCGCGAAGTCGGCGGTGGCCGACGAGGTCAGGGCATCGTGAGCAACGCACGGAACACACCGGGAGATCGCCGCGCGACGCACGCGCGAGGTTCGGAGGGAGCTGTCGTGAACGAACGACGGACGGAGCGAGGGCCGGGTCCTCTGGCTGGAATCGGCGCACGGCCGGGCGTCGTGAAGTGGTGCGTGGCCATCCCGCGCACGCTGGCGCCCTACTGGCTCGATCTCCTGCAGCGCAGCGGCGTCCCGATGACCTTGTTGGGCGACGAAGGTGCGCGCGGGACCGTGGGCTTCTGCGCCGGCCTCGACCTCGCGCGCGATCGTGTCGCCCACGATCACCTGCGCGCGCTGTGGCGCGCGGGCGTGCCGCTCGTCCTCGATGCGCGGGCCTTCGCGAGCCTGACCGGCCGCGACGCCGAGACGGTGCGGGTCGAGCGCGTGAGCGGTGACGGTCGCCTGTTCGCAGATGCCAACGCGGTCCGTCTGCCGATGCGGCTCGCGATCCCGGGAGGGGCGCGGTTCGGGTGGGTCTCACCGCAGGGGCGCGCGGCGATCGCGATCGACGAGTCCGGGGCTGCGCCGTTGATCGGACTGCCCCTGCCCGAGGTGTCGGCGATCGAAGCGGCGACTCCGCGCCTCGTCCGGTTCCCGCTCTCTCGCGGGCGACATGCCACCGAGATCGTCTCCGCGTGCGACCACGCCGGCGTGCGGCGTCTCGTCGAGAACGCGCTCGCCGTGGCCGCTCACGCCGTAGGTCTGCCCTTCGTGCGCTTCGCACCGGCGCCCGGCGATCACCTCGGCGCCTTCGCCGTGCGCATCGACGCGGATTCGTACGACCCCGGCGCGACGGAGCGCACGCTCGATGCGCTCGCGCGCGGTGCCGTGCGTGCGACCTGGTTCCTCGACGTCGCGCGTCACGCGCGGCTCGGCGGCGCCACTGCGGTGCCGAAGCTGCTCGCCGCGGGGCACGAGGTGCAGTCGCATCACTGGCGGCACTACACGTTCCGCTCGCGTGCGCGGAGTCGTGCGAACCTCGCGCGGTCGCTCGAGGTGCTGCGCGCATGGGGCGTCGAGGCGACGGCGGCCGCGGCACCCTTCGGTTCCTGGAACGTGGGACTCGATGCGGCGATGCGCGAGCTCGGCATCGCGTGGTCGTCCGAGTTCTCGCGCTGCCACGACGACATCCCCGGGGCCTGGCCGCACTCCGGCGCGGCCGACGGCGGGTGGCTCACGGACCCACCGTGGCAGGTGCCGACGCATCCGGTGTGCCCGGCGCTGATGCTCGATGCCGGGCTCTCGCCGGACGAGGTCGCCGAGTGCTACGCACGCCTCATCAGGAGCCGACTGCTCCGCGGTGAGCCGGCGGTGATCTACGGCCATCCGATCGACGACATCGAGCGCGTGCCCGGGCTCTTCGCCGCGCTCGACGAGACGCTCGGCGAGCTCGAGCGCGTGGCCCGGATCGGCGCGGTGTGGCAGCCCACGCTCGGCGAACTGTGTGCGTTCCATCGGGCGCGTCGCCATCAGGCGATCGCGTGCCGGGTGGGAGAGGACAGCGTCGAAGGCGAGGTTCGAGGGCCCGCGGGGCTGTGGATCGATCTGCCCGACGGGTCGCGCGTGCGCACGGGGCCGGGGCGCTTCGTGGTGCGTCTCGACCGGAACTGCCTCACGCGCGTCCCGGCGAGCTCCGGCAACGAGGTCGGAACGAACGGACGAGCCGGATCCGTCGAGCCCTCGGGGCTCGTGCTGGCGCGCCTGCGGATGGGGATCTCGCGATGGAAGCGCGAAGTCCTGAGTCGAACGGGAGAACGATGAGATGACGGCAACGCTTCAGCAGTGGCAGTCGGTCTTCGACACGTGGGCAGACGCCGATCCGAACGTGGCTTCGACCGGCGTGCCGCAGTCCGACCTCGAGCTCGACGCCCTGGCGCGAGTCCTCGCGGACTGGCTGCAGCTCCGCGGTGACGAGGTCGCGCTCGACGTCGGCTGCGCCAACGGCGTGCTGACCACGCGTTGGTGTCGGCGGGCACGGCATGTCGTGGGCGTCGACTACAACCAGCGGCTCGTCGAGCGCGCGCAGCAACTCGTCGGCGACGCCCCGGTGAGCTTCCAGCGCGCGGATGCCGCGGCGCTGCCCTTCCCGGACGATCGCTTCGACGCCGTGTGTTGCTACGGCGTCTTCTGCTGTCTCCCCGATCTCGAGTTCGCGCGCCGTGCGGCGCACGAGGCCCTGCGCGTGGTGCGGCCGGGAGCGCGGGTGTTGCTCGGTGGACTCCCCGATGCCCGCCGACGTGCGCGGTTCCACGATCTGTGCGAGGCGGGTGGTCGCTGGTACAGCCGCGTCCTGCCGCGGAGGCTGCGATGGGGTGTGAAGCGGCTGCTGCGACCGGGATGGAGTCCGGACGCGAGTGGACTGCTGTGGTTCGACGTGGAGGACTTCGCCGCGGAACTGCGTGCCGAGGGTCTGCTCGTCGAGATCCACGACGACCCGCCATACGCGGACTACGACCGCTACCGACGCACGCTGGTCGTGACGAAGCCGGCGACGGAGCGAGCCGCCCGATGATGCTGCCCCGCGAAGCGGACCGTGAGCGGCGGCTCTCGGCCGAGACCTGTGCGCCGGAGCGGGCCTGGGAGCACGCCCTCCGTCTCGAGGAGCGTGACCACAGCGCCCGGCTCGCGGGCTCCTTCGCGTGGTGCCGCACGGCGGCGGACCTGCTCGGCGACGACGCGACGCAACACCTGCTCTTCCGCGATGGCACCGGGGAGGTCGTGGGTTGGACGATGCTCGCGCGGGCGACCGCGGGCTGGCGCAGCGGATCGCCGCGCGTCGCGTGCCTGACCTGGCCGTTCGCGGCGATCGGCTATCGCTTCCGGCCGCGCTTCGCGTCGGATCTCGACGCGACGGTGCGCGGTGACTGGCTCGCGGCGCTGCACACGGCCTGTCGTGGCGTGCGGCTCGAGCTCACACGGCTCGACCCGCAGGACGCGGGCGGTGCGATTCCGGGCGCGTTCGTCGAGCGCACGAGCGGCCCGTCCACGTGGTCGATCGACGTGTCCGGCGACGCCGAGGCCTGGTACGGCACGCTGGAGGGCAAGCACCGGCGCGATCTGAAGAAGTACCGGCGCGACATCGCGAGGGTCGGCGCGCGGTGGTGCGACACGCTCGATGGGGCGTCGCTCGAGGACTCGCTCGACGCGTGCTTCGCGCTCCACCGGCGGCGGATCGCACACAAGGGCGCGACGAGTGCGTGTGGCGAACCCCGCAACGAGCGCTTCCTGCGGGCGCTCGCACGGCACGAAGCGGCGCGCGCGACGCGCGTGGTGGTCCTGCGCATGGACGGCGAGCCGGCGGGAGCGTGCCTCTCGTTCGCACATCACCGGCGGCTCGAGGTGACGGTGTCGGGTTGGGATCAACGCTTCGCGCGCTACGACCTCGGCCGACAGGTGATCCACCATCAGATCCTGCGCGAGTTCGAACGGGGACTCGGCGAGATCGATCTGCTCGGTGGAGACCTGCCCTACAAGCGGGAGTTCGGCCTGCGGGCGCGGGAGACCCGTGACGTCGTCGTGAGACCGACGGCGTTCGCGGCCTGGCGCGAGGACGTCGTGGGCGGTGCGCTGCGCGTTGCCCGGATGGGTCGCCGTCTGGTCGCGGCAGGAACGAGGGCGCGGCGATGAAGCGGGTCGTCTACGTCTCCGCGACGAACGAACTGGGCGGCTCCGATGCGAGCCTCTTCGAACTCGTGCGCAACCTCGACCGCGCGCGCTTCCTGCCGACGGTCGTGCTGCCGCAGGACGGACCCTGGTCGGAGCGCTACGCGTCGATCGGCGTGCCGGTGGAGTACGTGCCGCTCAAGAAGCTGCGGAACACGCTCGATCCGCGCTGGCACCTGGCGTGGCTGCTGCGGGCCGCAACCCGCGTGCGTGGCATCACGCGTGTCCTCGACGCGTGCTCGCCGGCCATCGTGCACCTGAACACGAGCGTCGAGGTCCTCGCGGCGTTCGCCATCCACCGCTGGTGCCGTCGCCACGGCGGGCGCTTCGTGTGGCACGTGCGTGAGCTCGAGCTGCGTCCGCGCTGGGTCGAGCGCGCGATCTTCGGTTTGGTGCGGAGCTGGGCAGATGCCGTCGTCGCGATCTCCACGCCGATCGGCGTGCGCTTCGCGGGTCGGGAGCGCGTGTTCGTGATCCCGAATGGGATCGACCTGCAGCGCTTCCGCGCCCGCGCGTTGCCGACGGTCGTGCAGCGCGCGGCAGCGCCCGTCGTGGGCTGGCTCGGACGCGTTGCGCCCCGCAAGGGTCTCGAGAACGCGATCGAGGTGTTCGAGCGCGTCGCCGACACCTGCGCGGCGGCGCGGCTGCTGATCGTCGGCAGCGAGTTCGCGGAGCACGCGACGTTCGTCGCGCGCCTCCGCGAGCAGGTGCGGAACTCGCGCCACGCGGCGCGCATCGATTGGCGCGGTGCGACCGACAGCCCCGAGCGGGCGCTCGGGGAGATGGACCTCCTGTTGCACCTCCCCGACCTCGACGAAGGGCTCGGTCGCGTGGTGCTCGAGGCCCAGGCCTGCGCCGTGCCGGTCGTGACCTGGCCGCGCGGGGGACTCGTCGATGCCACGCTCGATGGCGTCACCGGCACGTTCGTCCCCGTGGGGGATCTCGCCGCGGCGGCGCGTGCCGTCACGGCCTTGCTGGACGACGAGACCCGCCGACGCCGCATGGGTGCGGCCGCGACGGCGTTCGCGAGCGAGCGCTTCGGCAGCCCGGCCTGTGCGAGGCGGGTGGAGTCGGCCTACGCGTCGCTCGCAGGAGCGTCCGCATGACCGCCCTCTCGTCCATCGCCGTGGAGCGCTCCGTGGCGACGGCCGGCGTGCCGTTGCCTTGCGCGACGCGGCAACGTCTGCGGCGACGCGATCCCGCATTCGTGATGCCGGCGCCGCTGGCACGACCGCTCGACCTGAGCGTGGTGGTGGTGAGCTACCACTCGCTGCAGCTCCTGCTCGACATGCTGCCCGGCTTCGCGGCGGCGGTCGCGGGTCTGCATGCGGAGCTCATCGTCGTGGAGAACGGCACCGGTGAGCCGGTCGCGGCGACCCTGCGCGAGCGATTCCCTGCGGTGCGGGTGCTGGAACTCGGGAGCAGCATCGGCTTCGGCGCGGCGGTCAACCGTGGCGTGCGGGTGGCGCGAGGGCGCCATGTCGCCCTGCTCAACCCCGACACGCTGCTCGGCGCCGAGTGCTTCACGCGCCTCGTGCACCGTCTCGACCACGAACCGGGTGTCGGGATCGTGGGGCCGCGCGTGTGGGACGACGCCGCGCAGACCTCGATCCAGCGCTCGTGGCGGCGCTTCCCCGGCGTGATGACCGCGCTCTGCGGGCGCTACGCGCTGCTCACGCGGCTGTGGCCCGGCAACCCGTGGACGCGGCGATACCTGAACGAGGATCGCTCTCCCGATCTCGTGCAGCCGACGGACTGGGTCAGCGGCTGCTGCATGGTCGTGCGGGGGTCGCTGTTCCGCGCGCTCGGCGGCATGGACGAGCGCTACCCGTTGTTCTGCGAGGACGTCGATCTCTGTCGCGAGGCACACGGCGCGGGCTTCACGGTCGTGTACGACCCGGAGGCGGCGATCGTGCACGAGATCGGCGGGTCGCGTCGCAAGGCGCCCCTGCGCAGCACCTGGCTGCGTCACCGGTCCATGACGTCCTACGTGCTCAAGCACGGTCACGTCGCCAACCCGTGGACCTGGGTGCTCGTGATCGGAATCTGGCTGCGGTTCGCGCTGCACGCCGTGTGGAGGAGGGTCTGAGATGACAGCGATCGCGGAAGCTGGGATGGTCTTCGCACCGGAGGCGCACGAGCGGATGCACCCCAAGGCGGCACGCGAGCCTCTGCCTCCGCCCGTGCTCGCGGGGGAGCCCGTGCACGTCCTCGCGTGGCGGCTGTTCGACTACGACGGGCGCGAGCTGACGTACGGGGGCCTGCAACGTTGGCTGCTCTCGCTCGCCGAACTCCTCAACGCCGCAGGACACCCGGTGGTCGTCCACCAGCGTGCGCACCGCTCGTTCACCCGCGAGTTCATGCGCGGGATCACGGTGGTCGGGCACCGGGCCTCGGCCCGTGCCTGGGGCTCGCCGATCTTCAATGCGAAGGTGCATCGCGCGATCCCGGCCGGTGCGCCGGTCGTCTACATGGTGGAGGACCTCACCTGGCCGATCTGCCGCGAGCGCAGCGTCGTGGTGCAGCACGGCATCTGGTGGGACGGCGAGTACGGCGGTCTGAAGCTGCGGATGGCCGAGCACGTCGCGCGTCACGCGGTGAGACGCACCGGCGCGACCGTGTGCGTCGACACGAACTTCGTGAACTGGTTCCGTGCGCGCTGGCCCGAGAGCGGCCTCGACGAGCGCTTCGCCTTCGTGCCGAACTTCGTCGACCCGGTGCAATGGGGTCCGCAGCCCGAGGCGCCCGCGGCTGCCCGTCTCGTGCGCGACGGCCGTCTGGTCGTGTGCTTCCCGCGCCGCAGCGAGCCGCGCCGCGGCATCTGGCTCATGGCGGACGCCACGCCGATCCTCGCGAGGCGCTTCCCGTCGCTCGACTTCCGCTTCGTCGTCGGCTCGGGCTACCACACCGAAGCGTTGCGCACGCGCCTCACCGATGCCGGCATCGACGCGCGGCGATGGACGACCGAGGTGCTGCCCTTCGACGGGATGCGCGCGGCCTACGTGGACAGCGCGATCGTGACGGTGCCGACCGTGTGCGGCGAGGGCACGTCGCTCTCGGCGATCGAGGCGATGTACTTCGGCTGCGCGGTCGTCGCCACGTGGGTCGGCGGACTGCCGAACGTCATCCGCGATGGCATCGACGGCGTTCTCATCCCCCCCAGTGCGCCGGCGTTGGTCGATGCGATCGCGCGTCTCGTCGAGCATCCGACCGAGCGGATCGCGATGGGGCGCCGGGCGATGGAGACCGCGCGCGAGGCCTTCGGAATCGCGCGCTGGCGGCGGGGCGTCGCCCCGGTGATCGGTCGTGCCCTGGCCCTGCCGCGTCTCCTGCAACGCAAGTCCGACGAGCTGCCTCGCCACCATGACTGAGCGCATGTCCTCCGCCGCGACGCTCGCCGTCCGCCCCGCGCTCGCGCACGCCGCGCTCGATCGGCTGCTGGCATTCGGCTGCGTGCTGCTCCTGTTCGGGGATTACCTCACGCTGACCCTCTCGCGCGTCACGAGCGGCTCCGCCGGCAACTGGCTCCTGTTCACCGCGATCCTCCAGCTGCCCTTGCTCGGACTCGCGGTGCTGGTCGGTCGGCTCGATCGGCGTGCGTTGACCGTGCCCGTGCTCGCGATGCTCGGCATCGGAGCGGTCATCGCGGGTCATGTCGCGGTGAGCTGGCTGTCGGGAGAGGAGCTCACCGACTACGCGGCGGACAAGGCGCTGAACTGGTTCGGCGTCTGTCTGCCCGCGCTCGCGTGTGGGATGGCGATCGGCCGGCTCGGCCTCGTCGAGCGGCCGACTGCATTGCTGTGGTTCGCGATCCCGCTGTGGGCGATGTGCGCGGCGGCGCTCGCGATCGACCCGGTGCTGCTCACGGTCGCGCACTACGCCGACCTCGCGGTCTTCCTCGGGGTCTTCGTGCTCCCGGCACACCAGGCCCTGGCTTTCTCGCTCGCCAAGCTCGGCCTGTGTGCGTTCGCACGCGCCGACGCCGTCGGTGGCGATCGTCGGCGCCGACTCGGCTGGCTCGTCGCGGCGGGGCTCACCTTCGGCCTGCTGCTGCTCACGGGGGCGCGCACCTACCTGCTCGGGGCGGTGGCGGCCTTCGGGCTGTTGTCCTGGTTCGCCGGCCGACGCGTCGGACGCGCGTTGCTCATGGTCGGCGTCGGCGTGGTCCTGCTGATCGCGTTCCCCTCGGAACTGATCGCGGAGCGCATCGATCCCTGGCGGGTCGCGCAGTCGCTGTCGTTCACCGAGCGCACCGATCTCTGGGGAACCGCCCTCCAGGCATTCGGGGAGTACCCGCTCTTCGGGGCGGGACCGGGCGGCTTCGCGGCCCAGCTCTACTGGGGCGGGCGCGCCTATCCCCACAACCTCCTGCTCGAGTTCCTCAGCGAGCTCGGGCTCGTGGGGGCCGGACTCTTCCTCGCGACGATGTTCGCGGTGTTCGCACGCATCGTTCGGCTCGCGCGCGCGCGTTGCCGGCCGACGCCGACGCAGGCCTTCGCCATGGGCTTCTTCGTGTTCGCGGTGGTCGGCGGGCTCGCCGTCGGCGATTGGATGCGCAACTCGTTCCTCTTCCTCGCGACGGGCATGTGCCTGAGCGCGTTGCCCGCGTCCGCGAGGGGAGTCGCACGGTGACGATCGACGCCGTGGACGAAGCCGTGGGCACGCGGTCGGGGAGCCTGCCGCGCACGAGCGCGCAGCGGCGCCTCGGGCGCAACCTGTGCTGGATGGGCGTGGCGATCTTCATCGGCTCGCTGATCCAGTACGCGCTGTACTTCTGGGTCGCGCGCCATCTCGGCCCGGCGGAGTACGGACTGTTCTCCGTGGCCCTGACCATCGCGGTGCTCTCGGGACCGTTCGTCGATCTCGGGATGTCGGTGACGCTCGTCTGGGTCGGAGCACGCGATCCGGAGCGCCTGTCCGCGACCATCGGCTCGTCCATCGCCTGGCGCTGCGCGCTGACGCTCCCGGTCGGTGGGCTCGCGATGCTCGTCATGGCCGGTTCGAGCAGCGGCCCGGCCTTGCTCGCGCTCTTCGCGCCGCTCTACCTGGCGACGGCGTTCGACGGTCTCGGCACGCTGTTCTCCGCCGCGTTCCAGGCGCGCGAACGCATGGACCTCGCCGCGAGCACGATGCTCTCGCGCAACGTGCTCCGGGCCGTCGCGTTCGGCGGCGCGCTGCTCTTCGACTCGGGAGTGATGGGCCTCGCCTGGTGGGCCCTGGCCGGCTCGGCACTCGGGGCGCTCTGGTCGTGGTGGCTGCTGCGACGCCACATGGAGGTGTCGTTCGAGCGTCCCCTGCGCTGGGCGGTCCTTCGCGGTGCCATTCCCTTCGGGCTGGGGATCATCGCGACGATGGCGCACCAGCAGATCGACGTCGTGATGCTCGGTGCGATGACGACCAGCGCGGAGGTGGGCGCGTACCACGCCGGCGTGCGCTTCTACATCCTCGCGCAGCTCGTCGCGCACACCGTGGCGGTCGTCGCGCAGCCGCTGAGCTACCGCCGCGGCCTCGCGGGCGCGGCGGCGAGCAGCGCGATCCTCCGGCTCAAGACGGCCGGGCTCGGGATCCTCGGCACGCTCGGCGCCCTGCTCTTCGCGCTCTGCGCCGACGACATGGTGCGCATCGCACTCGGGGACGAGTACGCCGCGAGCGTTCCGATCGTCCTCGCCACGGCACCGCTGGTTTTCCTCAAGTTCGTGAGCTCGCCGCTCTCGGACACGGTCACCAGCCTCGGGCGCCGAAGCTCGCTGACCATCGGCATCTGGCTCTCGCTCGGCATCAACGTGCTCGCCAACGCGGTGCTCATCCCCCGCCACGGCGCGCTCGGCGCGGTCGCCGCGACCGCGATCAGCGAGACGGCCCTCGCCATCTGGCTCGTGAGCAGCGTGACGCGCTCGGGTGTCCAACTCGGTTGGGACACCCTGCTGCGCCATTCGCTGATCCTCGTAGTGCTGGCCGCCACCCTCTGGTGGAGCCTGCGCGGCATGGCGATCCCGGCGAGCGGCGAATGGGTCGCCGCCCTGGCGGTGCTCGGCGCCGCCGCGCTCGCCGCGCTGCGGCCGACGGCGGAGGAGTCGGTGCTGCTGAAGACGGTGCTGGGGCGGGCGCCGGTGAGGGTGTGAGCTAGGACCCGAGTCGGCCGGCAGCGGCGATCTCCGCCGTGTGCTCGCCACTCGTGGAACCGGTCGCTAGCATCCCGCCCTTGCGATCGGACGGTTGGGGAGGGCCGGAGCCATGGCCTGGTGGAAAGCCCTTGGATACGAATCGTCGGCCTGGACGAGACCAACTCCAGGCCCGTCGCGGAACGGCTCAATGGAGCCGGGGTGCCCGCGTTTCGAGCCGTGAACTCCGCCGAAGGCGGAGTGGGGATCCTGGTCGTGCGCGACCTGGATCGCGGACTGGTGGACCGGCTCTGCAGTGACTACGCGCCGTTGGATGTCCGTGCCGCGGTGCTCGTCGTATCGGCCTGTCCTGCCCCTGACGTGCTCGCCAGGCTGCGCGAAGCGGGCCTCGCCGAGGTGCGGTCCTGGGAGGACCGTGGACCATGTGCGGGCACGATCGCGGCGCGCATCCAGCGCTGGCTGGAGATCGAGCGCTTGCTACGCGACGACGAGATCGGACGACAGGCGTGCGCCGCCAGCCTGCCCATGCGGCGGCTGCTGCGCGACCTCCTCGAAGTCGCGGTGTTCACCACCGATCCGATCCTGATCCTCGGCGAGACCGGGACCGGCAAGGAGAGCGTTGCCCGGCTCGTTCACGCCGTCGATCGCCGGGTGGGCAAGCGGGATCTGGTCGTGGTCGATTGTTCGACGATTCCTGCCGAGCTCTCGGCGAGCGAGTTCTTCGGCCACGAGCGCGGAGCGTTCACCGGTGCCCTGGCTCCTCGTGACGGCGCGATCGCCATGGCCCACGAAGGCACGCTGTTCCTGGACGAAGTCGGTGAGCTCACGCCTGCCATGCAGGCTCAGCTCCTGCGCGTCGTGCAGGAGAAGGCGTTCAAGCGAGTGGGTGGAGGCAACTGGCAGAGATCGGAGTTCCGCCTGGTGTGCGCCACGCATCGAGGCATCGACGACGGGGGCGGTGATGGCGGAGAAGGCGGTTTCCGGCGGGACTTCTTCCATCGCATTGCGCGCTGGGTGTTTCGACTGCCGACGCTCGCCGAGCGAGCGCAGGACATCCTGCCGCTCGCGGAATCCATCGCTGCCGTCACGCTCGGTTCGAGCCCCGGCTTCGACCGCGACACGAGCGCGTTCCTCGCGGGCCGCGAGTACCCGGGCAACGTGCGCGACCTGCGCAACCTCGTCCTGAGGATGTGCGGGCGCCACGTCGGCGCGGGGCCGATCACGTTGAACGATCTCGCGACGCAGGATCTCGGCGCGGGGCGTGCCGTCACCGCCCGGCTCGATGCCGCGGCCGAGATCGCAGCGCTTGCGGGCACCGGTCTCAAGACCATCGAGCGCAAGGCGCGCGATGCGGCGATCCGCGCTGCGCTGAGCGCATCGGGCAACAGCGTTCCCCGCGCAGCCCGACTGCTGCAGATCAGCGACCGCGCGCTCCAGATGGAGCTCGCGAAGCGGAGCGAGGCCCCGATCGAGCTCCGCGCGGAAGAAGCCTGAGAAGGTTCGCGCCCAGGACGGCGTCCTCGTCCTCCGACGTGAGGCCGAGCGCGCGGATCTTGGCCAGTTCGAGTCCTGGATGGAGCCAAGGACCGTCGGTGCCGAAGAGCAGCTTGTGCGCGCCGGCCTTCATCACCAGACCGACGAGAAGGTCGAAGACCTTGATCGCCGAGCTGTCGGCGAAGAGATTCGGGAGCGCAGCGACATGGTCGATGCAGCGCAGCTGCGCGCGGAACTGGTCGCGGAAGCTGCCGAGGTGGGGAACCACGAAGTTCACGTCGGGGTGCCGTGCCGCGAGCCGCGCGATGACATCGACCTCGTCGTGGGGGTCGTAGAGGATCGGCAGACGATGCTCGGCGGCCGCCTCACAGATCGCGTCGGTCAGCGCGGCGTCGCGACGGTGCACTTTCAGGCCGCAGAAGCCCAGCGCGACGGCCTCCTCGACCAGCTTGGCGACGCGGTCCGCATCGTGCTCCGCGTGCACGCAGCCGAAGCCGAGCAGCCTCTCGTGATGACGCGAGATCAGCGCTGCAACCCGGCGGTTGGCCTCGCGGTAATCGTCCGAGAAGCCGCTGAAGACGACGCTCCGATCGATGCCGGCGGCCCGAGCGCGGGCCAGATAGCTGGCGAACGAGACCGGGGCGTGCTGCGGCTCGCGCGTGCTCACGAAGTGGCAGTGCGCGTCGACGATCATCCCGGGCCGACGAAGCGCAGCGGCTCCAGCTCGGGCGACATCTCGCCCTTGCGGATGGTGAAGGTCCCGCCTCGGAGTCCCGGGACGCCGGCGAGCCGCGGTGAGGCGAGGAGCGTCGGGGGCAGCACGTTCGTCACCTTCAGCTCGGCACCGCCGACGCGGAAGGGTGTCGAGGGCCAGTGGTTGGCCAACGCGAGGCCCTTCGACTTGAGGATCCGGACGAGCGAGTGTTCGACGGCGCGGAGCCGGGCCTTGAGCCCGACCTCCTTGCCGGCACCACCCTGGAGATAGCCGAACCAGACGCCGATGTTCGGCTGGAGCCAGCTCAGCCCCTGCATGCGGCCGACCCAACGGTCGCGGAGGCGGAGGCTCTCACCGACGTAGATCGGCAGCTCCGTCTCGGTGCGGCGCGCTGTGGCACCGACGGGGCGCATGATGATGTAGACGCCAGGCGCGCGTCGCAGCTTCGGGAGGTCCCTGGGCATCTCGAGCCTCGACCAGTTCGCGATGCGGATCCCATCGCCCTGATGGAGAGTCTCCTGATCCGGTTGGTCCAGTTCGGTCGGGTCGGGAACCGCATCGGATCCGGGGTCGGCGTCGAGGTTGCCTGCGGCATCACGGAACGGGCTCGGTGGACTCCAGTCAGGGGGGGGCTGGAATGCCGACGTGGGCCATGGCTGGGGTGAGAACAGCCACGCGATTCCCGGCCAGCGCCTGGGTGGCCACATGGGGCGCCGAGCACGCCAGTCCTTGGGGCTGGGCAGGCGACGGCGCCGACTCGTGCGGCCTCCTCGGGTGCCGCGACGAAGCTCGTCATCGGCCTCGCCGGCAGGACTCCCCTGACGGCAGATCTCGCAGCTCTCCGGATCGAAGCAGTTCAAGGATCAGGTCCTCGTGCGCGAGGTCGTGGGTTCGCGGAGTCAGAAGGCACCCGGCGCAGCCAGGCGCCGGCGCAGGTGCACCGAGGGTGGGAGGTCGCGCTCGCGTGCGGCGCGCATGCCGACCTGGTCGACGCTCAGGTCCACGCCGGTCACGGCGCGGTAGGCGTGCATGTAGCCCTGGAGTTCCTGGCGCCAGAAGCGCGCCCAGGCGACCGCGACGGCGGGGTTGGTCTGCGTGGCCCACGCGCCGTGGCGGACCGAGAGCAGGATCTGCTCGCCGAAGACCCCGAGATCGTGGAAGTAGATGACGCTCGCGTCGCTCCAGCCCTGCAGCGACTTCATCGCGTCGACGGTGTCCATCCACGGTTCGGGATAGGGGACCATCGTGCGGCCGCGCAGGAAGTCGCGCATCTCCGGCCGCGCCATGATCCACTGCTCGATCAGCATCTCGTAGCGCGCCGTCTCGGGGAGGTCTCCGAACTGGTTGTGCGCGCCTTCGGCGATCAGGAAGTGAAGCGCCCTGATCGCATTGAGGACCGGGAAGCCGTCGGCATGGACCGTGTTGTCGTCGTCGCGCACGAAGAACTGGGCGCACGCATTGAGGAGGTTGTGGAAGTACTCGAGGAATCGCGAGCGGCGGTCCGCCGGCCGCAGCGCGGCGGTCGCGGCGCCCTCGATCGCCAGCCCGTAGTGGTGCTCGTACTCGTGCGCGCGGCGGAGGACGGAGAGCCGGTGCACCTCGTCGCCCACGTAGCCCCAGAGCACGTTGGTGAGCGGGCGCAGCGGGTCGATCTCGAGGTTTGCGAGCGGATCGCGGGGCCCGGCGAGGCGGCGGTTCTGGAAGCGGCGACTGATCGCCTTCAGCGACTGGACGAGCATGCCTTCCTCGTGCCAGTACGACCAGATCAGCTCGACGAGACAGAGCCGGCGCCAGTTCGAGTCCCAGCACTCGACGAAGGCCTCGACGTTGCTGGGAACCTGACTGATCCGGCCAGTGACCGAGCTGATGTTCGGAAACGACGCATTCGGATCACTCGTCGGCGAGGGCGGCACGAGGGCGACGGAGCGTCCCAGTCGAGTGATGGCATCTGCCGCAGCCGCTGCCGCCTCATCGCTGTCGGCGGGAAGCACGCAGCGCTCCTTCATGAAGTCGCGAGCGCAGTCCCGCAGGGTCTCGTAGGCACGTGTGCCGCTGAGCACCATGTCCCGGTCCTTGCAGAGGCACTCGCCCATGGACTCGGCGAAGCGCTGGAAGGAGGTCGCCCGGGTCGTCGCGAGGATCTGGACCCAGAGTGTCTCATCGGCGGGACTTCCGGTGGAGGTCGCGCTCCGCTTCATGGCGATCGGGATCGAGCCCTCGGCGAGCCGGTCGAGGAGGGTTGCTCCGAGCATGCGCCCGATGCCGTGCATCTTGGCCACGGCTCGATCGCTCGAGAGAGTGGGCTTCCGGACGGCCAACCTCACCGGCGCACTCGCCGTGTCCGAGACGCACTCCTTTCCCCGCCAGGCGAAGACCCTCGTGAGGAACTCGTACTGATCGGACATGCCTTCGACATGCCAGTCGAAGTCGTAGTGAAGCTGGTCCCCCTCGACGGTTGCCTTTCCGATCTGCGAGGGAGTTCGGATGGGGTGACGCCCGTCAGCCTGCCACTCGAACGTGTGGTGTTGGTCCTTCTCGGCGCCCGCGATCGTGACGCGGATGCGGATGAGATGGCCTTCGGCGAAGGCGGTTCCTTCGTTGCCTTCGGCGGGGTCCGTTTGGTTGATGCGAGAGATCCTGACCGACTTCATGAGCTCCTCCGAAGCAGAACACCGGAGTAGGTACTACCCACTCCTGAGACAGACTGAACGAGCGCGTCGCGGCGACCCAGGCCGCAGCGACGCGCGTGAGTGAGTGCCGAGTCGAGCGCCCAATGCTTCAGCAGTCCGGCGATCGAGCGGCTCTCCGACTCGGGACTGATGGCGCCGTCGAACCTGGCCTGGCCGAGTACGGCGAACGCGAGGCAGGGCGATGCGAGTGAGCGCAGTCGCGGTTGCCGTTGCCAGCGGTCGTAGCTGCGAGACAGGCGATCGGGAGCGCGGTCCGGAAGCCGCAATGCCGTACCGAGCACCGCCCCGCCCAGGGCTCTCGGGCGACAGCCGAGAATGCGATCGATCGCCTCGCCGATGCTCGAGTCGAGTGCTTCGAACAACGCTGTGCTCTCCGGCGACGTCGAGTCGAGCGGGTAGAACGAAGCCCACAGCTCCGCGAGGCGACGCCATTGCGGGTGTGGATACAGCGCGTCGCCGATCGCGCAGCTCATCCTCACGCGGATCCAGGGTGCCGGATGCGGGTCTTGTGGATGCACCCGCAGCACGAATGCCCGCGGCAAGCTCACGAGCGATATGAGCCCGAGCGTCGAGGTGACCCCGACCCTGGCGATTGCCCAGAGATCGGCGACGATCTCGGAGATCCACCGCGCCCAGTGCGCCTGAAGCGCCGGCGGGGTCATCGCGTTCGGCCAGGGCGGCGTGAGGGCCGCGCGCAGTTCGGGGACGAGGTCCAACAGGTCGGCGGCCTGATGACCCGCCTCGTGCACGAGCGAGGAGGCGATCCCACTTCCGATCATCCGCTCGCGGGGCAGGCGGATGAGCGCGACGGGATTGCTGCCGCCACCCGGCAGGCGCGTGCGTGCTCGCCGGATGGCACCGCCGGCGTCCCGAGCGAGGTAGCAGAGCACGGGTGGTACCTCGAGATGGCCGGGCAAGGACATCGCATCCGTGGCCGCGACTTCGAGTCCGCGAAGGAACACGCCCGTGTCCGCTTCGCTCCGTTGGCTCATCGCCTGGGAGAAGATGTCGAGCTGAGTCAGGATGGCGTTGAAGCGCAGCCTCAGGAATGTGAAGCGGCGGTTCGCCGCCGCTGGGCTTGCCGCGACGCCTGAGGGCTCGTCGAGCCACTCGAGGAAGGCGTCGATGCGGGTCCGAAGATCGCGTCGCCCGTCGGCAAGGAAGTCCTCGATCTCGGCGAGCGCTGCGGCGGACGGTGCCGCTGCGGGCACCATCGTTTCCTGGACGCTGATCGGCCGCACGCGGTCGAGGCGCGCGCGAAGTGCGCGCGCCTCTTGCGAGAGCATCCACGTTGCGAACGATCCGCGAGGCACGGTCTCAGACTCCGTAGAGGACGATTCGGTTGCCGCGCCGCACCCAGCGACCGCTCTGTTGCCCCGACGCCGCGGGAGCGGGGCCACTTGCGTGGCCAGGCGCGTGCCGCTGGATGGCTCGGGCCATCGCCTGTCGCGCCACCGCCATGGGATTGGCCGCCGCAGGAGCGGAGACCGCGGTCTTCGTCGCATCTCCCGCGAGGCGGACGAACTGCTTGGCGATCTCGAACTGCTGGTCCTCCTCGCTGAGACCCTCCGTCTCGAGGCCGAAGGCAGAACCGGCAGCCGAGGCGAGCTTGCCGCCGATCGCGCCGCCGATCCCGGGCGCGATGAAGTTGCCGAGCGCTGACCCGGCGATGGGCAGGGCCTTCTTGGCGAAGCCCTTCAGCAATCCACCCAGTTGCCGCCCGACCGGCGACTTGACGAACTTGCCGAGCGCGCGGCCGGCCTTCTTGATGAGGCCGCCGAGGAAGTGATCGAGCTCGCCCTCGTTCGACACCGCGAGCAGCTCGCTCGCGAGCTGTTCGATCTCCTCTTCGCTGAAGACGAGTTCGCCCTCGCCCCAGACCTCTTCTTCCATGAACTCGTCGGACTCGGGTTGGAATTCCATCAGCGTTCGATCCCAGTGATGCATCTGCGGAAACCTCGTGGTCGTTGTTCGGCAGCACGACAAAGGGCGCGGGTGCGGCCCGGCCGATCGTGTCTTCCCCTTCCTATGCACGAGCCGTGCCATGCTCAGCGCGGCCGGAAATACGTGCGTGACGCGAAGCGCGCTTCGGATCCGAGTGCCAGGCCACGTCTCTCGACGAAGCACGCTTCGTCTCGGACCCGCGACGCTGGGGCAGGCCGGAGTTTCAGTGCTCCGGCGCCGTCTCGATCGCGACCGCCGGGCCGGCGGCTTCGGGCTCGCGGATGCTCTCCACCATGCGGCGCGCGCGCTCCGAAGGGCCGGGGAAGAGCGGGGTCGTCGCGAGGGTCACCGCGAAGTTCACGAGCATGCCGATCACGCCGATGCCTTGCGGGCCGATGCCGAAGCACCAGCGGGACATGCCGCCGTAGACGTTGCCGAGGATGTAGACGGCCGTGAACGAGAGCCCGGCGACCATGCCGAGGATCGCGGGGATGGCGCCGACCCGGCGGCTGAAGATCCCGAGCACGAGGACGGGGAAGAAGCTCGAGGCGGCGAAGCCGAAGGCGAAGGCGACGACCTGGGTGACGAAGCCCGGGGGGAAGATGCCGAAGAGCCCGGCCACGACCACGGCGACGCCGATGACGGCGCGTGCGACGCGGAGGCGCTGCGCTTCGCTCGCGCGCGGGTTGATGAGGCGGAAGTAGAGGTCGTGGGCGACGCTCGACGAGATGACGAGGAGCAGGCCCGAGGCCGTCGAAAGGGCGGCGGCGAGCCCGCCGGCGGCGACGAGCGCGATGATCCACGCGGCGAGGCCGGCCATCTCGGGCGTCGCGAGCACGATGATGTCGGGGTCGGGCGTCGCGAGTCCGGCACGCGTCAGCACGACGCGACCATCGACGCCGCGGGTGCCCGCGGTGTCGAGCCACTCCTGATGCTCGGCGCGGATGCGGGCGAACTCGGCGGTGGCGAGCGCCCCCGAACGGAAGAGCTCCGTGTCGGCCGCGAGCTCACCGCCGCGGTATTCGAGGCGGCCGTCGCCGTCGTCGAGCCAGGCGATGAGGCCCGTGCGTTCCCAGTTGCGGTACCAGTCGGGCAGCTCGGCGGCGGTCTTGCCTTCGAGGCTGTCGATCATGAACCACCGCGCGAAGGCGGCGGTGGCGGGGGCCGTGAGGTAGAGCGCGGCGATGAAGAGGATCGCCCAGAAGCCCGACCAGCGCGCGGCCCCGACGCTGCGCACGGTGTAGAAGCGCACGATGACGTGCGGCAGGCCCGCCGTGCCGATCATCAGCGTGAGCGCGGTGCAGAGGACGTTCACGCGGTCCCAGGTGCCCGTGAAGGTCGCCGTGTAGGGCGCGAAGCCGAGCTCGCGGTGCACGGCGTCGAGGCGTGTGAGCAGGGCGGCACCCTCGCCCCCGAGGGGCTCGCCCATGCCGAGGGAGGGGATGGGCTGGCCCGTGAGGCGGAAGCTGATCGCGATCGCGGGGACGAGGAACGCGGTGATGAGCACCCAGTACTGGGCGACCTGTGTCCAGGTGATCCCCTTCATCCCGCCGAGCGTCGCATAGACGAAGACGATCGCCATCCCGATGACGACCCCGACGTCGATGTCGACCTCGAGGAAGCGCGAGAACACGATGCCGACGCCGCGCATCTGGCCCGCGACGTAGGTGAAGCTGATGAACAGCGCGCAGACCACGGCGACCATGCGTGCGGTGCTGGACTCGAAGCGCGCTCCGACGAAGTCCGGCACGGTGAAGTGGCCGAACTTGCGCAGATAGGGCGCCAGCAGCAGCGCGAGCAGCACGTAGCCGCCCGTCCAGCCCATGAGGTAGACGCCGCCGGCGTAGCCCATGAACGAGATGGTCCCGGCCATCGAGATGAACGAGGCGGCGCTCATCCAGTCGGCGGCCGTCGCCATGCCGTTGGCCGCAGCGGGCACGCCGCGACCGGCGACGTAGAAGCCGCGCGTATCGCGGACGCGGCTGAGCCAGGCGATCGCGAGGTAGAGGGCGAAGGTGGCGCCGACGATGAGGAAGGTCCAAGCCTGGATGGTCATCGCGTGGCCTCCTCCGCGCCGCTTCGACGGATGGCCTCGAGCTCACGCCGGTGCCGCGCATCGAGGAGGCTCATCCGTATGGCGTAGGCGAACACGAGCAGGACGAAGGCGAGGATGCTGCCCTGCTGCGCGAACCAGAAGCCGAGCGGCTGGCCGGCGAACTGGAAGCGGTTCAACCAGTCGGCCCAGAGCACGCCGCAGCCGATCCCGAGCAGGAGCCACAGCGCGAGCAGCACGAGGACCGTGCGCACGTTCGCACGCCAGAAGCGGTCGATCGCGGCGCGGACCCGCGGGTCGTCGAGATCGGGCGGAGGATTGCGGTCCGTCGCAGCATCCGTCGTGGGCTCGGTCATCGCGCGGCAGGTTAGCGCGAGGGCTCGCGATCCCTCAGCGTCGACATCCCGTGACGCGTCGCAGGTCGACGCGCGTCGCTTGTGTCGTTTCGGTCGCCGACCGGGAATCCCGACCCGAGTCGGAATGCTCCTGCGTCTGGTTCGTCCACCACTGCCAGCGCGACGGCGCGCGATCCCGTGTCGGTGATCGCGGCGACCGCCGCGCAGACCCGAGAGGGACGGACCATGGAGCGGACAGCACTCGTTCGGATGAGCCGGAACTTCCGCGCTCGTTTCCAGGAGAGCCGCAAGCGTCAGGACGCGGAGGAGCGACGCGACACGGTGATGGTGGGCCTGGTCACGGGTTTCGGCCTCGTCGTCACGCTGCTCGTGGCGCTCGCGTTGACCGGCTGAGAACGGCGCGCCGGGCTCCCTCAGCGCCCGCCGTCGCGCGGGGCCTTGTCCTCGCCGTTCTCCTTCGACTCGGCACCCAGCTCGCGGATCCGCAGACTCCGGTACCACACTTCGTCGCCGTGGTCCTGCAGGGCGAGCAGCCCACGCTCCGCGGTCGCGAATGCCGGCCAGGCGGAGAACTTGCTCGCGGCGATGCGCGCGCGCATCTCCGCGCTGCCGAGATCGGCGTCGACGACCTTCACCTCGTTCAGCCAGTGCTCCACGCGCCAGCCGCGTACCACGATGCGGCCGGTGTTGAAGGCGCCGGCCGGGCGCAGGGCCGGTGCGGTCGGCTCGGTCAAGGCATAGAGCGAAGCCGCCGAGGTGTTGGGCGAGGGTGCGGGCTCATGCCCGGCGTCGTCGAGCACCTGGTATTCCGGCCCCGTCATGTAGGAGGCCTTCTCCGACTCGAGCACGCGGTAGATCACGCCGCTGTTCGCCCGCTTCCCCACCGCCCACTCGAAACGCAGCTCGAAGTCGCCGAACGCGGCCTCGGTGACGAGGTCGCCCCCGCCGCCACCGGCGACGTGGCGCAGCGCGCCTTGCTCGATGGTCCAACCCTGCTCGGGGAACTTCTCGCCGCGGAATGCACGCCAGCCCTGGCTCGTCTGCCCGTCGAAGAGCAGGCGGAACCCCAGCTCGCGCTCCTCCTTCGTGAGCCAATTCGGCGGCACGGGGTCCAGCAGGCAGGCGCCGGTCGCGGCCCATTCGGTGCCGCGCGCGACGAGGCGACGGAACTGCGGATCCTGGTGCGAGACGCGCGTGTCGGGTTGGCCTCGCCACACGTGGCCGAGCGGCGTGTGGAAGACGCGACCGGAGCCGTACTGCGAGACGAGGATCATCGGCTCGTCGCGGCCGGTCCCACCGGTGTCGAGCTTCGAGAGCGCCGTGCCCAGCACGCGCACTTCGACGTCGTGCACGTTGACGAGCCGGTGATAGAGCTCGTCGCGATGATCGACGATGTCGAGCATGCCCTTCGTGAGGGGATGGTCGCGGTCGACGATGCGGACGTCGAAGTCGTGGAAGCGGCCGTGGCCGGTGCCGTCGCGCCAGAGGAGTCCGACGAGCTCCTCGTATTCGCGCCAGCCGGGGAAGGCATTGTCGGCGGCGTGCACGACGGTGACGCCCTTGCCGCCGCGCACCGCCGCGATGAAGTTCGCCTCCGCGGCCTCGCCCCAGCGCGGCCCGTTGTAATCGAGGACGAACGCGGCGAAGCGCTCGAGCTCCTTGGCGTCGGCCAGCGTCTTCGCGGGCTCCGTCGTGATCGTGACGTCGAAGCGCCCCGTCTCCTCGAGCGAGCGCTTCAGCTCCGGCGTGGTCCACTCGCAATCGTGGTTGTTCGCGCCGCCGACGATGAGCACCGGAATGCGCTCGTGATCGATGCGGTCCTGCGCGGGTGCGAGGCCGGGCGCGGCGGCGGTGGCGAGAAGGCAGACGAACCAGGTGGACGACGATGGGCTGGACATCGAGGCGACGGCTGCGGAGGGGTGCCGCGGAGCGTAACGACGCGCCCCGCGTGGGGCGAACGCCCTACGTGCGCGCGGCGGCACCCGGGTCCGGCCATCCGGCCGCCTCGTGTCACTCGGTCGTCACGGTGCGCCGCGCCGCTGCGCCGCGCCAATGAGTCGCGAGCTCCTCGATCGGATCGACGAGGAGGCGCGAGGTCGGGACGTCGGCGAGCAGCTCCTCGCGGAACGCCGGCTCCGTCTCCATGACCGCGTCCGCGAGCCGTGAGAAGCGGTTGCGATACGCCGAGAGCACGCTGCGCGCGTCGTTGGCGGAGAGGTGGTCGGCGAGTTCGACGTGCAGGAGGATCAGGCCCGAGCACCGCGACTCGGTCACCTCGGGGACGATGATGACCGTGCGGCCGTCGCGGGCGCCACGGGCGACCAGGAGTCGTCGCTCGCGCGCGACCTGGTGCTTGGTGCCGCGCAGGCGTGGGTCGTCGAGCGTGCGCGAGCGCATGCCGCGGGCGACGCCGCCGGACGCGATCTGGTGCACGCGCGCATCGGGGTCGTCGCCGCTGATCTCGTAGCGGCTGAAGCCGACGACCTTCGCGACCGCCGGACCGAGGGCCGCCAGCGTGCGGAGTTCGTTCCAGGCCAGCGCCTCGCGCGGGGTGCCCGCGGCGAGCGTCTCGCGCACGAGCAGCTCGCCGAGGAACGACTCGTCGGAGCGGGAGATGCCGACCGTGACGGTCTTCGCCTGGTGCTTGATGGCGTCGACCGGACGGGTGAGCTCGTCGATCGCGCGCGTGAGCGCCTCGGTCAGGTCCTCGATCAGCTCGGCCGGGGAGACCACCTTGCCGAGCTCGAGCGGGAAGAGCTCGAGCGGCGCGACGCCCGTCGCGTAGCGCAGGAGCGTGGCGAGCTGGGTGGCCGTGGCGGCCTCGAGCGAGCCATCGAGACGCCGGTCCCGCAGTGCCTCGTGGAACGCCTTGGCGGCGACCGCCAGATCGGGCGCGAGCGCCTCGAGCAGGCCGTGGCCGTCGGCACCGTGCGCGATGCGTTCGATCGCGGCGCGGGCCTCGCGGAGCGGTCGGGCGAGGGCGTCGATCGACAGCGCGCACTCGTACCCGAAGAGATGGCCTGCGACCGTCGAGAGGATGAACGCGAGCGAGGGATGCACGCGCGGCACGCGGATCACCTGTGCCGCCGCCAGGAAGCGGTCCTCGCCATCGTCGGCGATCACGATCGGCAGCGCCTTGTGCGCGCGGTAGATCGCGACCTCCTTCGCGACGTCGTCGGCGGTCGAGCCCGTGAGGCCCGCGGCGCAGACCAGGATCATCGGTTCGGAGGACAGATCGATGTGCTTCTTGTCCTCCGTCGCATCGCACGCGATCGACTTGTAGCAGAGCTCGGAGAGCTTGATGCGGATCTCGCGCGCGGCGATCAGGTTGCTGCCGTTGCCGACCAGCGCCCAATAGCGGCGGCGCGTGGTCTCGCGCGCGGCGGCGGCGATCGCCGCGCGTCGCGAGAGGACCTCGGTCATCGCGTCGGGCATCGAGCGCAAAGCGCTCAGCAGGTCGTGCGACTGGCGGAGATCGAGGCAGCCGACCTCGTCCGCGATCGCGAACGCGAGGACGAAGCCCGCCGCGATCTGCGCGTAGAACGCCTTCGTGGAGGCGACGCTCATCTCGACGTCGCGGCCGTCGGACGTGTAGAGCACGCCGTCCGCCTTGTCGGTGAGGTCGCTGCCGCGGCGATTGACGATCGCGACGACGGCCGCGCCCCGGCCGCGCACGAGGTCGACCGTGCGATTCGTATCGGTGGTCGTCCCCGACTGGCTGATCGCGACGATGAGCGTGTCGCCCATGTCGTCGCGCATCTGGAAGCCCGACAGCTCGGTCGCGGGCATCGTCTCGATCGCGATGTCGCTGCCGCGGAGGGCGAGCCGCAGCGCGGCGGCGACACCCTGACCCGCGACGGCCGCCGTGCCCTGGCCGATCGTGAGGATGCGCTTGAAGACGCCGGTGCGCAGGCGGGTGCGCACGTCTTCGGGCAGCACCGAGTGGCCGAGGCGCACGCGCAGCCGCCCCTGCTCCTCGACGATCTTCCCGCGCAGGGTCTTGCGGAACGACCGCGGCGACTCGGAGATCTCCTTGAGGAGGAAGTGGGGGAAGTTGCCGCGATCGACGTCGCGCGTCGTGATCGCCGACTTCACGAGGTCGTCGGACGAGACCGGCAGACGCGTGCCGTCGTAGGCCATCCGCACGATGCCGTGCACCGACCCCGCCTCGTCGCGGGCGAGCCGGATGATCTGGCCGCGGCTCGCGGTGGGGTTGTTCGGATTCCCCGGCGTCTCGCCGTCCATGCGCAGGTACCGCGCGCACTCCTCCACGACGCCATAGGGCTCGCTCGCGACGACGTAGGCGTCCTCGGTCACACCGACGTAGAGCGCCTGACCGCTGCCGCGCAGCGCGAGCAGCAGCTCCCCGGGATCGGCCGCGGTCGACACGCCGATGGCGACCGAGCCCTCGAACGACGCGACCGTGCGGCGGAACGCCTCGAGGCGGTCGAGACCTTCGCCCATGTGACGCGCGACGAGCGCCGGGATGACCTTCGCGTCGGTCGTGATCTCGACCGGGAACGCGAGACCGGCCTCGCGCACGAGCGCGACGTGGTTGTCCACGTCGCCGTTCAACACGCCGACCACGTAGTCCTGCTCGGCGCGATCGACCTCGGCCGAGTCGAGCGGGTGCGCATTGGGTTCGCTGATGATGCCGACGCTCGCCCACCGCGTGTGCGCGAGCACCGTGACCTCGGCCTGCGGGGCCGACAGCGCCGCGCGGAGGAGGCGATCGCCGCGGATCGCCGCGCGGATCGCGGCGACGTTGTCGCCGAGTTCGCCGATCTCCGCCGAGCGCTTGTAGACGAAGCCGAGCACCGCGCCGCCGCGGCTCACGCGCACCGAACCGCTGCGGAACAGGGGATCCGCGCTGCGTTGTGCGATCGCGGCCTGCACGTCCTGGTGATCGAGCGGGAGCGAGTGGTTCTCGACGAGCACGTGCAATCCGGCCGAGTCGCGGCCGCGCACCTCGAGGCGATCGAGACCCGACATCGCGATCTGGATCGCCGCATAGGCCTCGATCGCGGCGGCCGAACGTGTCTCGCCCGCGAGTTCCATCACGGCGCGCGCCGTGCGGAGGCGGTCGCGATGCACGGCCCAGGCCGCGTCGCGGAGCTCGATGAGGCGGCGATTGACGGCCTCGACCTGCGAGCCGCTCCAAGCCCGCGTGCCCCGGTCGAGATCGCCTTCGAGGGCCTCGATCTTCGCGTCGAAGGCGCGGAGTTCACGGCCGAGGAGATCGGCGAGCTCCTCGTTCTCGATGAGACAGCGGATGCCGGCGGGGCCGCGCAGCAGGCGGTCGACCTGCGACAGGCGATCGGCCGCGGCCTGCAGGGCGGGCTCCAGCTTCTCGGCGTCGAGGGACAGGTCGACGGCGAAGGCGGAGCGGATGGGCGCTTCGATGTCGCGGCGCTCGGGAGTCGCGCGGGGCGAGCGACGACGCAGGACGGCGATGATTCCGCACATGGGAAGAGGGCTTACTTGTCGCCGCTTCGCAGCAGGAACTGCGGCAGCCGGTCGGCGAGGAGGCGTGAGCTCGTCGCGCTTCCGACTCTTTCGAGGTCTGCGGCCGTGCGCTTGAGCCAGTCGGCCAGCGATTCCGGAACGGATCCGGGCGCGGCCTTGTGGTGGATCGCGACGCCGTCGGCGGTCGTCGCGCGGACGCGCACGAAGTCGCAGACGACGTTGCCGTGGACCGCGACACCCGCGCAGGCGCGCAGCGTGTCCTGCAACACCGCGAAGTCCTTGGCGTCGATGGGCACCTCGTGCAGCGGCGCGAGACCCACGACGATGCGGCCCGTTGCCGTCCAGCGCAGGAACAGGTCGCCGTTGCGGCACGAGCGGATCTCGAGACCACCGACGAAGTCCGCGGCGTCGCGGGCGGCGGTGTCGTCGAACACGACGTCGCCGTGTTTCTCACGTGCCCAGGCGCGCAGGGCAGCCCGGGCCGCGTCGCGCGCGTCGCCGGGCTCGCCGACCGCGGCCCGCGCGTCGTGCCCGAGCTCCCGCAGGGCGCGCACCAGCTCCTGCGCCTCGCGGGCGCCGAAGGGGTCGTCGAGGAAGACGCGATCCTGCCCCTCGACCGCCGCGACGAACTCGCCGACCCCGCGCGCATCGCCATGCGCGAAGAGCGCGAGCGCCACGCGCAGGCGGCAACGCGGGTCCTCGTCACCGAGCAGTGCCGCGACCCGTTCGCGGTCCGCGTCGCTCTCGGCGACGGCGAGCAGACCGCGCGCGCCTTCGATGCGCATCAGGTGCGAGGGATCCGCCAGCGCTTCGCGGAAGCGGGTGCGGTCCTCGGCGTGGGCTCGTCGCGCGAGACCGCCCAGGGCCTGCGCGCGCCAGAAGAACTCGCGATCGCCCGCCCATTCGCGGAGCAGGACCGCGGTGGGCTCCGAGCCGCCGCCGCGCGCGAGCGCATCGACGAGCTCGAGCGGCAGCACGTTCCGCGCGCGCTCCGCGAGGTAGGCGCGCAGTGGGGGGATGGCGCCGTCGCCGGCCTGTGCGAGCCGCGTCGCCGCGGCACGCCGCATCGCGAAGCGCGGGTGTTCGATCGCGTTCTTCACGGCGGCGTCGAGGTCCTGCGCGGCGAGCGGTGCGCAGGCCACGGCGAACCACGCGGCGATGCCGGCGACGGCGGATCCGAAGGACGGGTCCCTACGCATGTTCTCGTCCTCGGCCCAGGGGGCGTCCGGGCGCGTGCGCGATCAGTTGCCGTGCCCGTCGACGCCGATCCGATCGACGTCCAGGTTGTAGAGGCTGGTCGTGATGCCCTCGTCGACGACCTCGCCGACGAAGAGCGTGCCCTCGACCGTGACCAAGCCCGGCAGGACCTCGGTGCTCTTGCCGCTCTCGAGATCGCAGAACACGACCTCGTTCAGGAAGGGCATGCCCTCGCAACCGCACTGGTCGCTGACGAGCAGGAAGTACTCCACCGGGCCGGAGCCACCGCCGTCGCGCATCATGAAGCCCGTGAGCCGCACCTTCTTCTTGTCGAGCTTCGTGACGTGCTCGGGCAGCTTCATCCCCGGCTCGAACTTGAAGTCGGCGAGCGACGCGAAGTCGACGGAGAGCACCCCGTCCTGGACGAGCGCGAAACAGGCGGCGGCGGCGAGAACGGTCTTCGCGAGGGGGCGCATCGGCGGCGGGGATGATATCGGCCGTCGTGGCGCGATGCCGGATCAGCGGCGCGCGGCGGTGTCGGCGACGATCACCGCATCGGTGAGACCGGCAGGTCCGACGGTGATCGGCTCCGCGGCCAGGCGCTGCAGGCGCTCGTTCAGCAGGTGCACGGCATAGCGGCCGGGGATCAGGGCGTTCGTCGCGAAACTGCCGTCGGGGCGGATGCCGACGGACTCGCGGATGGGGCCGTCGAAGAACAAGGTCCCGCGCGGCGAGAACCGGCGATCCGACCGCATTCCGAACGACTCGCGCGCGATCGTGCCGCGCACCGGCACGCGGGCGGTCAGCACGATGCGTTCGCGGCGCGTCTCACCGGCGACGATCTCGACCTGTCGCGGAGCGGCGACGTACGTGGGTGAGCTCGCGGCGATGCGCAGCGAGCCGACGGGCAGGAGCGACAGGGTGTGGCGACCGTCCTCATCCGTGCTCCGGTTGACCGTCGTGCCGATCGGTCCGAAGCCCGGCACGGCGAACACCGGTGCGGCATCGAAGACCAGCGCGACGCGGAGCGGCTCCCCGTTCTCGGCGAGGGTCTCGATCTCGAGCGTGCCGGTCCGCGCCTCGATGCGCACGTCGACTTGCTCACCCGCGCGCGGGGCGACGTCCATCGCGGCGACGAGCAGGATCGGCTCCGCGCGGCGCACGCCCGGCGCGGGCTGGGAGAGCTGCAGGCGCTGGAGCCCGGCGGCGACCTCACCGAGGTCGAAGCTGCCGTCGGCGGCGACGCGCTGCACGCGACCCTGCGCGAGCGGATCGGAGGCGACCATGCAGTCGACGGCGGGCCGGCCGTCGAGGAACGCGATGCCGCGGATCCGCGCCTTGCCGCGCTCCGGAGGCTCCTCATCCGTGCGGATGATGCGCACCGCGTGTCGGAGCTCGGCATCGCGCGGCACCGTGATGAGGTCGTCGCTGAGCTCGACCGACCAGAACGCCGACTCGCGCGCGCTCGCCTCGTCGCCGGGGCCGCGCACCACGAAGAGGCGCCACGCCCCTTCGCGCAGCTCCTGCGAGGCCGGGCGGACGCCGTCGAGTTCGCTCGCGAAGGTCGGCCGGCCTTCGTCGGGGGCATCCGGATCGTCCGGGATCAGGCCGATGACGAAGGGCAGGACGTGCCCCGGCAGGCCGGGGTGGATGAGGTCGAGCGCGAGTCGGCCGCGCCCCGCCGCCACCGTCACGTCCCGGCGTTCGACCGGCGCTGCGGTCGCGGGCACTGCGGCTGGCGCCGTGGCCTCGCTCGCGCGCGGCGTGAGCTCGGGCGGGGTCCGCTCGGAGGCGATGGCCGCCGGCCCGGGTTCGGGCAGGACCGGCGCCGGTGCATCGGATTCGCCGCGCAGGAGCCAGGTCACGGCCAGCACGAGAGCGACGAGGGCGAGCAGGACGGCGACGCGGAGCGGCATCGAGCGCGGCGAGGTGGACGACGCCGTGTCGTGACTGTCGCCGCCTCTCACCCGTCCGCTCCGTCCTCCGCGTACTTGATCACCTCGACCGGGCAGTCCTGCGCGGCCTCACGGATCTCCTCGCCCTTCGACGAGAAGTGCCGCGGCGCATCCTCCTTCACGACGCAGTCCATGCCGGGATCGACCTTGAACACGTCGGAACAGATGTCCTGGCACAGGCTGCAGGAGATGCAGCCTTCCTCGATCCAGACCTTCTTGATGCACGGCATCGATCGGCGGGACTGTAGGCCGCTGGCCCCGCGAGGCAAGCCGGCGGACCTTCAGCTCTCGATCACGACATCGACGGCGGCGCCCAGCGTGATGCAGCCCGCGGCGCGATCGAAGCAACCGCCCTGCACGCGGAAACCGAGGCCCGCGAGGCCCGGCACGTTCGGCACGTCGAAGCGGAACGAGTTCGTGTCGACCGCGACGTGGATCGGTTCGACGACCAGCACGCAGATGCGGCCCGGTGCGCAGAGCGGCGTGCCCTCGAGCCGGATCGCAGGCTCGCTCGGGATGCCGATCGCGAAGAAGCCCGCCGCGCCGCGCCCGCAGGACGCCGACTCGATGACCAGCGCCTGGCCGAGTCGTGCCGCGCCACTCGTCTTCAGCGGGGCCGCACCGGGACAACCCGCGCTCTTGACGGGTCCCGTCTGCGCGACGAGCGCGCTCGTGCAGAGCAGGGCGGCGAGACAGAGCCTGGCGATCGGATGCACGGGGTGACCTCGGGAACGCGGCGCGGGTGCGGAGGATATCGGCGGACGGCCACCCCGCGCCCGAGCGAGGTCGAGCCGCGGCGGTCATGGGATCGAATCGTGACAAGTCGATTGCGGTCGGATTCCGGGGCGCAGACGCGCTCTTCAGCGTGGGCATCGGCCTGCACCCAAGCCACAGTCCAAGGCTCGCGCTGCTTCTTTCTCGCGGGGGAGGTCAAGCGTTCCCCGCATCGGGCACGACACGCGGCCTCTCCCACATGGTCGTGTTCCACAATCGATGGCGATGGACACGGGGCGAGCCGGAAGGTGGAACACGTGGCGTGCGAATCGGCGGTGTCGAACTGAGCACGGAGGACGTGGCTTGGCTGCAGCAGGAAGGCCAGCAGCCCGGCCCCCCTCCGTCAGGGTGGTTGCCGCCTCCCTTGAGCAGGCTGCGGGGACCCGGACGAAGCGGAGCATCGGCTGGGCGCCGCCTGCTCGGCTCGGTTCGGCATCTCCGTTCCCCGGTGGGGTAGATGAGGGTGCAAGGACCCGTCGCCCCAGGGGGTCCAAGGCCCGGGGAACTCGCAGGGTCAGGGCCACGGAGCGGATCGAAAGTGTGCGGCAACGACCCTGGCACAGAGAGCAGGCTTCGGATGTTCACCCATCTCCGACGATGGCGACGCGGAAAGCACAGAGATGTGAGGGTGGCGAGATCGCCGAGAATCAGGACTGAGCAGCGCCGTTCACCGCGGCGAGCGCATTCGCCCGGCCTCGATTCGGTAGATCGCTGGTGGCTTCTCACCGCACCATTGCCACCACATGGCCTCCGACACGCCGACACACGGCACGTCGCGCCATGCGGTTCGCGCGACGTCCATCGCGGACTGGCGTACGACCAGCACCAGGTCGCCGCCCCACCGTGCGGCCTCGACAAACTGCTGGCATTGGCTGCAGTCTGGGTCGACCACGGCGACGGTGCCATCGAACAGCCCTCGCTCGCGCATGACCACCTGCCACAGTTCCTCGCCATCGAAACGCGACCAGGTGATCCCGAGCGCGAGCAGCGCAGCCAACCACGCCAAGCGTTGCCGCGTCCCGGATGATGCCGCAGGCGCGGCCGGTTCGAACACGACGGCGAGGGCGCCTTGCGACGCGAGGAGTGCACTCACGAAGAGCGCGAACCCCTCGCCTCGCACCGCCCCGAAGCAACCGCACGGCATCGAACTGTCCGTGAGAGCGCGCCACCCGAGGAACGCCGCACCGACGACACCGCCGACGGTCGCCCACTGTCTGCTGCCGATCAGCAGCAGGTTCAGCGCAAGCAAGACCTCGATCGCGCTGATCGCCCCCACCGCCAGCCAGGACTGGACTCCGACGAGTCGGCGCATCGTTGCAGCTACCAGCCAGGGCTCCCACGCCTTGAGAAACCCTGCGCTCAGCAACCCTACACCGGCCGCAAGGCGAGAAACTCGCGCGACAAGGAGCCAACGCGCCGCCGTGGTCATCGAGCGAGTACGAGTCCGACCGGCAGACGCGCGTCACCGATGGTGATGGAGCCGACGCGAACTCGCTGCTCCCCGTGAACATCGAGCGACAACTGGCATGCATGGCCGGCGCTTCCGGAAAGCGGGCGCGGATCCTCCCAAACGAGTGTGACTCCGAGCTCGGGGTCGGTCTCAGCCGTCTCCCGAAGCGCGATCAGTTCTTCGCGCGTCCCTGCGCTGACGATGGCCGCAACGCGCTGCAACCTGCGATCGCGCTCGATTCCCTCACGAAACACGTTCGGTATGTCCCAGTAGAGGGACCCGGAGCGCCAGCGCACCCGCACGACCCGGGCTCCTTCCTCGAACTCCAAGCGCACCGAGACTTCCTGCATGGGTGGTTTGGGCCACTCGATGGAGGCGCGCACTCGCGCAGTTCCGTTCGCGGCGATGGTCGGTAGCGGATCGGGGAACGTGACACAACTACACGAAGCCCGGACTGCGCGGATCGCCATCGGCCTGGAGCCTCGATTGCGCACTTCGATCCAGAAGTCCTCGTTCTTTCCCGCTTCGCGCTCGCCGAGATCCAATGCGGCTGGCACCTCGACGCTGGCAGCCGCGTCCGAGTTGCAGCCCAACGCGAGAGCGAACACGCAAGCGGACACGACGACCCCCGCGGATCTCATCGGACGTCGAGTTGGTACCATGGCACCTCGGTATCGAAGTCGGTTGCTGCGGGCCGCCGTACGAATGCCTTCACCCGATCCTTCGCTACGCACTCTTGCCGGTAGAGCACAAACGGTTGCTCTGCCGCATCTGACTCGGATGCCCAACGTTCGCCGATCGCGCGGTAGCGAGAGTCCCCGCGCTTCGGAACATACTTGACGCCGTCGGGGCCGGGAATGCAGACCTGCGCACGGTCGGCAAGACTCACGACACCCGTGCTGTGCCATGTCCCGTCCTGCGCCGCCAGCGTGTAATCGTACTCGCCCGGCGGAAGCCCATACAGAGCCACGGCAAGATCACAGTCCAAGACGACAGTGCCCGCGAGTGTTCCGGGCCGGAGACTGGCGCTCCCATGATACAACGTCAGAGTCCATTCCTTCCCACGCGTCAAGTGCGCGATCACTGGCGGAACGACCGCAGCGACATGACAGGCACTCTCTCGGTTGAGTCGCACGACGAAGCGCTCCGTAACCGGAAGCTCGGCGTCGAAGCGATCGAAGCCGTCGGCTCGCACCGCGATACCGACAGCCCGATCCAGCAGATTCGCAAATGTCACGCGCCCCTCTGCATCCGTCGTGGCGCGTGGGCCGACCGTTACACCCGACGCTGGAGAATCCGGCGTCAACGCCATCGACAGATCCCAGTCACAGGCGACCCGCGCGCCAACCACGGGCGCATTGCTCTGTGCGTCGACCACGATCACCTCTGCCGAGCGCCCGGGCCGCAATTCGATTTGCACGAACTCCCCGGGCTCCGCGCGAGTGCAGATCATCGAGGGACGAAGACGCGGATGCTCGAAGGCAACCGTGACAAGCTGCCCGCGAGCGAAGCGCCCCAGGCGGAACCCACCTCGAGCGTCCGTCTCCAGGGGAGGTCCACGCCGCCCCGCAACCTTCACGCTCGCCCCCGCGACACCGATCCCACCACTCGTCACGACGCCAGCAAGCTCCACGTCCGCGCGCTCGACAACGATGATCCAGGGATCCTGAAACGGCTCAGGTCCCGGGACAAGACGCGTCACGAGGTCCTGACCGCTGACCCGGGCCCGGAGTTGAGCCACCGGCGTGGTCTGGCGCTCGATCACTCCGCGATTGTCAGTCTTCGCGACTGCCGCGTAGCGGTTGCCGACGAGGAGCTCCACATAGGCTCCCGCGATCGGTGCGCCCGCTGGGTCGACGACGACACACTGGACTTCGCGCGCGGCCGCGAGCCGCAACTCGACGCGCTGGCCATTGCGCGCCACCAGCCATTCCGAGGCCATGGTGCCCGCCACAGCACGCAAGCGGCAGGTGCTGGAACGCGTTGGCGGCAGTACGCGAAACGAGCCGTCGTCTCCGGTGATCTCATTGCGAACCACGTCTGGTCGCTCGAATGTGATCCAAGAAACGCTCGCGCCGGCGACGCCGACGCCGAGTTCGTCGACGACCAGACCGCGAATGGACTCGGCTTCCCGTGGGGCCGTCGCTGGGATCTCAGTCGAGACGACCGATTCGCGGCCGATCGCACTCGATCCAAGACCCAGGACCGGTCCGCGAGCGAGCGGCGATGCCAACGACTCCGGTGCGGGACTCGAGGCCGTCCGCGGCGGAGACGCGCTCCAAGAACTCGATGCGGTCCATAGCAAGGCGGCGGCCGCCGTCACCGTGACCGTGACCGCGACCCAGCGCAGCAGCGTCCCAGGGGCTCGTGATCGCGACCGCCGCTCCGTCATGCGCGCCCCCGCTTCCCGCGAAACCACGCAGCCCAAGCGAAGATCACGACCGGCGCAAGCAGGAGCCACCAGCGCGACATTCCCAGAGGGACCTCCAGGCCGAGTACGAGTGCATCGCCACGCCAGTGCTTTGCGAGCCAATCCGGCGAGCCTACGAACGTGCCGTGCGGTGGATCCAGCAACAGAGGCTTGCCATCGCTGGCGCCACAGAGAAGCACGACGTGACTCGGCCGGCCATCCTTCTCGTGGAGACGCACTGGCAGCAGAGCCGGCTTCTCGAGTTCGAGCAGTTGCGCCATCGAAACCTGGATGGACTCCGCAGGCACGCCACGTTTGCGCAATCGTTGCTGAACCGTCTGCAGATCGAGCCACTCGTCGGAGCTGCCAACAACCTCCGGCAGGACGGTGATCTCTGGCCGCCACAACAGGAGTGCACACTGAGCGCAGTAGAGCCCGCACAACGCCGCCGTGGACTGTGGCTTGGCGTCGACGAGCTCGGGCTCCGTCTCCGCGACCTCGCGAGGACCGGCGACATGGCCATCCCTCCGGAGGAAGATCCGAGCTGGAGGCCGACTCGTCGCTGCGGTCGAGACCAAGTCATCCACCATGCGGCGCAGGGCTTCGAGCCGCAGCGAGCCAAGGACGATCGGTCGTTGGTCGCCCAGGTTGTCGAAGTAGGTCGTGCCACTCGGCACGCGGAGAACCGTTGGGGGCTCGGCTTCCGAAAGATTCTGAAGTCGCAACTCCTGGCTGGCGCGAATCCCGCCGTCCAAGTCATGCAGATCCTTGGTCGCGAGCAAGGGAAAAGGCTGACCACGCACCTCGACCCAGTCGTCGAACCGGAAGGTCTCGAGAACGCGATTCTGGACCGCTTGGACCAAGCACAACTCCACTGCATTCACGCGCACCTTGGGCAACCGCGACACGTGGATGCGCAGGGCTTGTCCTTCGGCCAGAGGGTGCTTCAGCCACAAGACAGCCTGGTCGTCTGTAGACTCTATGACCTCGGCCTGTTCCAGGAAGGGCAGGTACGGCAGAGGCGGCAGCGCCAGGTAATAGATCTCTGGGTAGAAGTCGCCCTCCCAGAGGTAGCCCGACATCCTGTTCACGGAGCCGGTTGCCCTCGAGTAGCGTTCGACGATGCCGCCGTCATAGAGGACAGCGGCGTCGACCTTTCCCTCTGGGCTTCTCTCCACCATGTGGCTGCGAGTGCCAGAGCGCGCCCAGTAGGCGTGTCTTCGAGGATAGTCGCCTTCCATGTAGGGCAGCGAGTCCAAAGGGGTTAGCTTGCCGATCCGTGTGAATCTCCGGTGACACGTCGCACCCAACCCACCGAGCGCGTCGTAGTGAGCCTGGATCTGCGCGATCACTACGTCCTTTGGCGATCTGGACGCCGATCCGGTCGAGGGCTCCTGTCCATCGACCACTGCGGGGATCAGGCACACCGACACCAACACACCGCGGAGCCAGCTCTTGATCGCCATGGAGACACTCGGCACATCCATCGACGCTGTCCAGCCAGGAACTCTGGCCGGACTCCGTCGGACTCAGCCTCGCCTCGTCTGTCCTCAATCCACGAGTTCCTTTTGGCAGGCATTCTTGGAGCACTGTCCGCCGCCGATTTCGCCAGTACCGAGACAGGTGTCGCATTCGGCGGAGGTCTGAGCCGACTGATGCTTCTTGGACTGTCCACAGTTCGCTACTGCGGAATCGTTCGCACACGCTGCCGCGAAAGGTGTGCCGCACCACAGGTACTTCTTCGTCTCCAGGCAGGAGAAACAGAAGCCAGCGGAGAAGAAGCACGCGTTGCATGCCTTCTGCAGGTCGCAGTTGTGACCCCACGGCGGGACCGGATCCTGGCCGCCACCCTGCCCCAACGCGGACACCATGCCTTCGATCGACGCTGGAGCGAAGGTCCTCGGGTGCGATGCCCAGACAGCGACGACCGACGCCATGATCAAGAACAGTGCGAGAGAGTAAGTCTTCATGATTGTTACCTTCAGGCTTGGGGCTTGGGGCTTGGGGCGGCGATCCCGAATCGGGCGCCTCCGTCTGCATAGATGCACGTGACGGCGGCTTTGTGAGTGGAAAGTCCAGGAATTCTTCTACCGACTTGGTTTTCGCGAAGCGCAAGCGCAGCCGCATCCAACGCCTGCGAATCGCCGCTTCGCTGACTCCATCCCTTGCCGCGATCTCTGCATCGCTGCTGCCAGAAAGGAAGTCGGCGAACCAGGACCTGATCGGCTCCTGCAGGCGGGCACCCGCTGCCCGGATCTGGTCTTCCGTTGGACTCGCCGAGTCCTCCGCGCTCGCCAGCACCTCTGGATCTTGCGCAGAGCCACCGGAGTACCGATGCCGCAAAGCCCGCGCCCGCAACCAGAGCGCAAGTTCCGTCGGCCAGACTTTCCAAAAGAACGCGCCGGGCGACTCCACGACGACCCCGTTTGAACCGGCCCGCGCAAGCCGCAGGCACACGTTCTGGACCACGTCTTCGAGATCCGCCGGATCTCGAAACCAACGTCGCTTCGCAACGCGAAGCGCGTCGATCGCCAGCTCCAACTCGTCGGAACTGCCCCTCCATCGCTCCGGTGCGGACTCCGGCGCATGTCCGTCGGCAACTCCGTGCATCGAATCCTCTCCTGAGGAGTGCGGCCACCAGCGGCGGCCGAATGGGACGCTAGCCATAGAGCGGTGTGTGTCAAGGTCGTTGCCGCACGTCCTCGGACGGACGCGGGACCACTACCGGTCTCGGGACCATCCGATTCGTCGCCGTCGCGTGCACGCGACGACGTCGCCGGTCATGCGGAGTCGCCTGCCGTTCGCCCCGGCCGGCCGCAGGACTGCTGCCGATGAACTGGCGGCTGGGGGCCCCAACCGCGAGTCCCAGGAAGAACTCGGCGATGCTCATCGGTCATCGTGCGCTGTCGCGCCAGTTCCAATGCCCGCTGAGTGTGCGGGAAGTACTCCGGAGCGTCAGCTGACGTGCAGTGCACGGCGACGGCACCGATGCCACCCTTCGAAGGGTAGACGCAACCATCTTGATCCCGGGCGAATTCGGAGGACTCGCCGGGAATCGAGTCGACCGAAGAAGTCGAGGTCCGATCCTGCGCGTCGGGAGTCAACGAAACGAATCGGAAGGCGGTACCTCCGCCGGTGGCAGATCGAGGTCATTCACCGCACGCTCAAGAGTGGCTGGAAGGTCGAGCAGCGACAGTCGAGAACCGCGGAGAGCCTCCAATGCGCGCTGGCGGTGGACGTGGTCGTTCCATGGCGAGTGATGATGCTTGCCAGGCGCGGACGCGAGATCCCCGACGTTTCCTGGACCGCGTGATTCGAAGAGTTCGTGCGCAAGGCGCTCCTCTGTTGCACCAACAAGCCGCCGATTCCGATTTCGAATCCTCCCACCTTGGGTGAGGCGATGTGCATGGGCGCAGGCCTTGGCGGGTTCCCCGTCCGCAAGAGCGATGGCAGCCCCGGCGTGCAGACCTCTTGGCGCGGCTGGAAAAGGCTCACTTACATCTCCGCCTCCTGCCGCATCTTCTTCTCCTCTGCGCAGGGCTGCTGCGCTCGCAACACCGGGAGCCGGGGGGACGGCGTCCGGCCATTGCTGCCAGCCCGCAACACGCGTGAACCGGCATGGCCAGGACAGTCTTGCCCGATCTCTCGCCTCCGTCGTCTCCACATCGCTGAACTGCCCTCGGTGACCCGCCTTCGCCAGCGGGCTCGGGCCGTCGCAGACTTCTCGACGGCGCTGCGCCTCCGCCGCCGGGCTACTCCAGCTGCCGCCTGCGGCTCCAGATCCACTGCCCGCAGAGTTCGCGCTTTGCGCGCGCATTGACGGGAGTCGTAGATCAGCGCACTGGGTAGCGCTCCCAACCGGGGTAGTCGTAGTGCCACCACTCCGCGTCGTAGACCGCGAAGCCCTCGTCCTCCATCGCGCGGCGCAGGCGATCGCGCAGGTCGCGCGAGGCGCCCGTGCCGCCGGGCCAATGCGGATAGGCGCGCTCGGTGAACTCGTCGTAGCCGCTGGGCATCTCGACGACGCGGCCGCTCGCGAGTTCGAAGAGCGAGAGGTCGATCGCACAGCCGCGGTTGTGGCGGGAGCCCTTCGCGGGGTCGGCGACGAAGGTGTGCTGATGCTCGGGCGTGGCGTCCCAGAACATCTTGGTCACGCGCCAGGGACGCCAGGCATCGTGCACGACGACGCCGAGCCCTTCGGCCGCGAACGCGCGGTGCACGCGCACGACCGCTTCGGCCGCCGGCCGCTGCATCCGCGCGCTCGCCTCCGTGTAGAGCGCGAAGCCCATGAAGTTGTCGTCGCCCGCGTAGCGGATGTCGTAGCGGATCGAGGGCTCGAGCTCGCGCAGCTCGACCAGGTCGAAGGGCAGGGCATCGCGCGGCGGCAGCGGCGGCTCGGCGGCGGCCGCGAGACGACGGAGCTCGTCGGGCGGATGCAGCGGCGTGATGCGGAAGGTGCCCGCGGTCGTCGGCACGCGCTCGTAGCCGGCGAGGAGCGCGTGCGGATCGCCTCGGGCGTCGTGCTCGACGAGCTCGTCGTCGATCACGCGCAGTCGGCCATGTCGTTCGAGCAACATGCGACTGGGGTGCCGGGCGCCGGGGCGGCGGTATTCACCGAGCAGATCGGCGAGTTCCGCGGGGCAGGCCGGGATCGGCGCCGACGTGCGCACGTGGCGCACGCCCTCGAAGGTGACCGATCCGCCATCCGCGTCGATCGTCGTGCCGACGTGCAGCCGATCGCGCGCGAGGAGCGTCACGCCGTCGGCGCGGCTTCGCAGGTGCAGCCAAGCACCGTGATCGGGGACGAGCCACGCGCCACCGTCGAGCTCGACGATCTCGAGCGCGCTCGCGCCGGCCTCGTAGCGACCCAGCAGTGCCCGGAGTCGCGGGCGCGGGAGCTCGGACAGGGGCTCGACGAGCAGCGCGTCGGGGTCGCCCTCGAGCAGCGCATCGATGCGCCGGGCGACGCGTTCGAGCACCGCGTGCGCCGGCCAGCGATCGGTCGCGACCGCGATCGCGGCGCCGGGGCGCGTCAGCGGCCAGGCGCCGCAGGCGATGCCGGAATCGGCATCGCCGGGCTCGCCGAGGTGCGTCTCGCGGTCCTTCGCGCAGCTCCGTGCGAGGCGATCGAGCCGTGGCGCCGGTCCGCGGTCCTTGGCATTGGTGAGTCGGTCCGGCACGCCGTAGCGCCAGCGCGCACCGGGTCCGAGCGGCGCGCCGGCGTCGATCTCGATCACCGCCAGCCCCTCGTCCAGGTCCGCTTCGCGCGGCAACGCGATGGCGATCGCGAGCGAGCCGAGTCCCGAGTCCTCGCGCTCGGCACGCAGGGACGCGCGGATCGCGTCGATCGGCAGGTCGTGAGCGGGGCCGGACGTCGCGCAGGAAGCGAGGAGAACGAGCAGAGCGATCGCGCCACGCATGGCGCGCGACGATAGCGCGCTTCGCGCCGCTTCGACTTCGCGGGATTCGTCCGTCCCTGGCGCGGCAGTAGCATCCGCCGCCGACATGAGCGTGCGTGACGCGAGCTCCGCGGGATCCGATCCGCAGGCGACGATGACCGCCGCAGTCGTGCGCGAGCACGGCGGCGTCGAGGTCATCCGCTTCGAGACGCGGCCCGTGCCCGTCGCCGGACCGGGCCAGGTCCGCGTCCGCGTCCGCGCCGTGGGCCTGAACCATCTCGACACCTGGGTCCGCCGCGGGGTGCCGGGCCACGTCTTCCCGCTGCCGCTCGTGCTCGGTTCCGACGGCGCCGGCGTCGTCGATGCGGTCGGTGAGGGCGTGCAGAACTGCCGGCCGGGCGACGAGGTGGTGATCTTCCCGGGCACCTCGTGCGGCGTGTGCGCGGCGTGTGTCGCCGGCACCGACCAGCTCTGCCGTGAATACCGCATCCTCGGCGAGGCGCGCGATGGCACCTGTGCGGGGTACGTCGTCGTGCCGGCGGCGAACGTCGCGCCGAAGCCCGCGCGGCTCTCCTTCGCGGAGGCCGGGGCCTTCGCGCTCGTCTTCCTCACCGCCTGGTCGATGCTCGTCGACAAGGCCGGCCTGCGCGCGGGCGAGACGGTGCTCGTCCACGCCGGCGGTTCGGGAGTGGGCGGCGCGGCGATCCAGATCGCGCGCCTGCTCGGCGCGACGGTGATCGCCACCGCCGGCACGCCGGAGAAGTGCGCGCAGAGCAAGGCGCTCGGCGCCGACGAGGCGATCGAATACCGCACGACCGACTTCGCCGACGCGGTGCGCAAGCTCACCGGCAAGCGCGGGGTCGACGTGGTCGTGGAACACGTGGGAGCGGCGACCTTCGACCGCAGCGTGCGCAGCCTCGCCCGCGGCGGTCGTCTCGTGACCTGCGGCGCGACGACCGGTGGCAAGGTCGAGCTCTCCCTGCATCAGGTCTTCTTCAAGAACCTCGCGATCCTCGGCAGCACGATGGGCAGCAAGGGTCAGCTCTGGACGATCCTGCGCCTGGTCGAGGCGGGGCGGCTGCGCCCCGTCGTCGCGAAGACGCTGCCGCTCGACGGGCTCCGCGACGCGCATCGTGAACTCGAGGCGCGGACCTGGTTCGGCAAGCTCGTGATCGAGCTCTGAGCGAGCCGCGAGGAACCGATACCGCCATGGACGACAAACGCACGCTGCTCGAGATCGCCGACAAGGTCGCGATCGTCACGCTCAATGCGCCCGAACGGCGCAACGCGATCGACCGCGCGATGGTCGATGCGCTGCACGCGGACCTCTCGCGCCTCGAGACCGTGCCCGATCTGGCGGCGGTCGTGATCACCGGTGCGGGTGACAAGGCGTTCGCCGCCGGTGCGGACATCGCCCAGCTCAAGGAGCGGACCGCGCGCGACGCGGCCGCCGCGATCAACTCGACGTTGTTCAAGCGCGTCGAGGAGTTCCCCCTGCCCGTGATCGCCGCCGTGCGCGGCTTCTGTCTCGGCGGCGGCTGCGAGCTCGCGATCGCGTGCGATCTCCGCATCGCGGGCCACTCGGCGAAGTTCGGCCAGCCCGAGGTGACCCTCGGCATCATCCCCGCGGCCGGTGGCACCTACCGCCTGCCCCGCCTGATCGGCCTCGGTCGCGCGCGCGAGCTCGTCTACACCGGTCGCATCCTCGATGCCACGGAGGCCGAGCGCATCGGCCTCGTGAACCGCGTGGTCGCGGATGCGGAGGTGCTCGATGCCGCGGTCGCCCTCGCGCGGGAGATCGCGCACAACGGCGCGCTCGCGGTGCGTGCCGCCAAGGCGGCGATGAATGCGCTCGCGCGGCCCAACGAGGCGCTGGCGTTGACCCTCGAGAGTTCCCTCCAGGCCGTCCTGTTCGACAGCGCGGACAAGCACGCGCGGATGCAGGCCTTCCTCGACAAGAAGCAGAAGAAGAGCTGAGCCATGAGCGAGCGTGCGAAGAGCGAGACGAACCAGTTCGGAACGGTGGCCGTGCTCGGGGCGGGCACGATGGGCGCGGGCATCGCGCAGGTCTGCGCGCAGGCCGGGTCGCGCGTGATCCTCTACGACGTCGAGGATCGCTACCTCGAGCGCGGGATGCAGACCATCCACGATTCGCTCGACAAGGGTGTCGAGAAGGGCAAGCTCACCGCCCCGCAACGCGCGGCGACCCTCGAGCGCATCGACGACGACCTCGACCTCGCGCGCGCCGTCGCCGAAGCCGAGCTCGTGATCGAGGCGGTGCCCGAGAAGCTCGAACTCAAGCGCGAGGTCTTCGCCCAGGTCGCCCAGGCCTCGCGACCGGGCACGGTGCTCGCCACGAACACCTCGTCGCTCGCCCTCGCGAGGATCTTCGCGGGCATCGCCGACCCGGGCCGCTGCATCGGCATGCACTTCTTCAACCCCGTGCCGATCATGGCGCTGCTCGAGATCGTGCGGCCGGCAGGTTGCTCCGACGCGACGCTCGAGCGCGTGCGCGCCTACGCGGGCACGATCGGCAAGGAACCGATCGTCGTGAAGGACAGCCCCGGCTTCGCCACCTCGCGGCTCGGCGTCTGCATCGGCCTCGAGGCGATCCGCATGGTCGAGGCCGGCGTCGCGTCGGCCCAGGACATCGACAAGGCGATGGAGCTCGGCTACCGCCACCCGATGGGGCCGCTGCGCCTCACCGACCTCGTCGGCCTCGACGTCCGCCTCTCGATCGCCGAGTACCTGCGCCAGGAGCTCGACAGCCCGGTCTTCGAGGCGCCGAAGCTCATGCGCGAGATGGTCGCGCGCGGCCAGCTCGGCAAGAAGAGCGGCAAGGGCTTCTACGATTGGAGCTGAAGCTGCTCAGCGCGACAGCTGCTCGAAGGCGCGCGCGAGGGCTTCGGGGTCGGGGCTGATCGTCACGACGGAGTCCGTCGCGAGGCCCTTGGTGTCGACGACGAGCGGAGTGGGATTCTCGACGGCGGCCATCTTCGTGCCGCGCGTGACCCGGAGGATCACGCCATAGGTTCCGTCGAGGCCCGGTTGCCAGCCCTGCGCCGCGGCTCCCTCGCGGAACGCAACGCCAGCGCCACCCCAGCCGAACTCGAGGAGCCAGTTCCCGTCGCCGCTGCGGGAGCGGTACCGAGCGCCGCCCTCGAGCGCGCCCTCGGGCGGGACGAAGTTCACCCAGACCGCCAGGCCCGAGGGGATCTCCGCGGCGAGGCGGACGCGCAGGCGCGGTGCCCGCGAGAGACTCACATGCAGGTCGCGCGCCACGCCGGGCAGATCCTGCAGGCGATGACCCAGGGCGGCGATGCGCAGGTCGACCGGCCGGGCGACCGCGAGCACGGCGACGCCGTTCTGCGCGAGATGGCCGTACCAGCCCTGCTCGCTCTCGGGCACGCGTCGCAGCACGAGCAGCTTCGGCGCGCCCACCGCTTCGCCGCGATCGTCGCGGATGCGCAGCTCCACGCGGCTCAGGGCCCCGCGTAGATCGATCTCGCGCAGACGCTCGTCGGCCGTGGCTTCGCCGGCGCGGATCTCGAGGCCCGTGAGCTCGCGGAACGGTCGCTCGCCGGGCACCGCGGCGATCGCGAGCGTGTAGCGGCCTTCCCGGACTCCCGACCAACGCAGCACGGCGGGCCCGCTGCGGCTCGCGGGGGCCGGGACCACGACGAGGCGATCGTCGGGCGCGCCGGTCGGTGCCTCGCGGCGGAGGCTGAACTCGAACTCCTCCCAGGGCAGCTCGGGGTCCACGAGACAGCGGGTCGCCAGGGAGCCGCCGCGCGTCATCGGGATCACGCCGTGCACGACGCCCTCGGCGAAGCTCGCCTCGGCGTGCGTCACCGCCTCGCGATGCGTCGCGCGCACCGTGATCGGGCCGAAGCCGCTCGGACCGCGCACGGAACATTGCCCCTCGCCCGTGGGGTCGGAGCGCAGGATCGGGTCGTCGAAGACGGCCCGCGCACCGGGTCCGCGGAGCCTGAGCAGGGGCTCGCGCACCGGGCTGCCGTCCTGCCATTCCACGCGCAGGGCGAGCAGCTCGCGCGGCGCCGCGAGGACGATGTCGCCGAGATCATTGGGGCCGGCCAACAGCGGCCGCGTCCATTCGATGCGCGCGCACAAGGAGTCCGCGAGCGGTGTCACCCGCGTCGTGCCGACGTCGATGACCAAGGGTGAGCTCGGCGAGGAGTCCAAGAGCGGCTGTTGGAAGCGGCCGTCGTCCCCGGTCCGGATCTCCGCGACGGTGCGTCGTGAGGGTGGACCGATCGTCAGGAGATAGGTGCCCTGGAGCGGTCGGCCGGCGTTGTCGAGCAGGCGGGCGCTCAGCGAGGTCCGGTGCTCGCGCGCGACGAGTTCCACCCGCAGGGTCTCGCCCCGCCTGGCGGGTGCGGTCGCGCTGGCCGTTGCCTTGGTCGAGGGCCAGGTCAGGGTGAACTTGGCTCCGCAAAGCACCGGGCCGATGCGGACGGTGCCGTCGGGTGCGAGCCGATGTTGGGAGCTACCGCCGCCGCCGTAACTCCAGAGGGTGATGAGGTCGCTCTCGCCCTCGCGGAGTGTCCACGGCCGGCCGTCGTGACCGAGACAGACGATGTCCAGCATCGCGTGGTCCGGCACACGCAAGAGCAGCGGCGTGTCGGGCAAGGGCTGCAACGCGACGTGCTCGGCAGGCAGCGTCCCGCCGAGGAGGACGACGCGCACCGCCGCGCCGACCGAGCCGCCCGCGACATGGCGATTGACCTGGATGTGGCGGATGCGCATCAGCCCGTCCTGGTCCGAGGGCCCGACCTTCACCGTATTCGGGATGCCCCGGCTGTCGGGCGCCAGGAACTCGCATTGCGCCCAGATGCCCGCGAGCGGCGCGCCGTCGCCGTCGACCGCGCGGAAGACCAGGGTCTCGTCCTTCGCGAGGAAGAGGCGGATCTCACCCTCGGTGGCGCCCGACTCCAGCTCGAAGGTGTTCGCCCCGAACCACTCGCCGTCGCGCCCCGCGAGCGCAATGCGCGGATACGCATTGCCGATCGAGACGCGACCCTCACCATCGCAGAGCCAGGCACGCCCTGCTTCGGCGAGAAACGCCTCGGGATCCGCGCTCCACGGTGCGGAATGGCCGCTCGCCCAGCCCTGCGGGTCGACCGACTCGGCCGAGGACCAGACGCGTGCACCTGGAAACGGCGCGAGATTCGGTGCCCGCACGACGCGCACGTGGAACACGTACGGCGCCGCGGGCCTTGCGGGGACCGATTCGCGCTCGACTCCCGCAGCGAGGTCCGACGCCTTTGCCGGAGCTTCGGCGCTCGTGCTCGCGCTCGGTTGCGATGCGGGTTCCGTCGCGCGCTCTGCCACCGCGGGCGCTGCGGCCTGTTCCGGCGCGGGTTCGTCCTCAGCCGCCCCCCAGAGGAAGGTGAACGCGATCGCGACGAGCGCGAGCAGGGCCACGAAGGCGAGGGCGAGGCTGCGCATGGGGGAATCTCCTGTCGACGATCATCGTCGACGGCGCGGCGGTGGGCGAGGCTGTCGTGGGTCGGTACCTCGCGACGGGTCGGACTCAAATGCACCGAGGATTCGGATGCGCGGGCTTGACTCTCTCTCTCTCTCTACGTTGCGTGCGACGGACGCAGGATGCACGGGGCTCCTGCCGATCGTCTGGAGCTGTGCTACCGATGCCGATCCGGATTGCGGCGAGTGCCTTGCTGCTCGGGCTGGCGGCGATGGTCGTCTGGGTCTTGAGTTCCGGCTCCCGGGACCGCGGTCCCGTCGAGACGGGCGAGGTCTTCGGTGGCGCCGCGCAGGTCGGAGGAACTGACGCCGAGCGGGAGCCCGGCCTGGGTGCCCCGTCGGCGAGGATCGAGACGGAGCGAGAGGTCCCACCGACACCGGAAGCTCCCCGCGATGCAGAACCCCAGGCGGGTGGCGCCGAGAACGCGCGCGAAGACGTCACACCGCGCACGGCGGCCGAGATCGAGGCATTCGCACAAGGCTGCCTGGCTCCGCATCGGAACGATGCGGGTAGCAGAACCGTCAGGGTCTATGAGGAGCAGCTCGCCAAGGTTCGAGCGAGAGTCGACGGTGAGCTCGGACCGGAGGTCGAGAACGCGGTCTGGCTCTGCGCGCTCGCGAGTACGGAGCGGGCCATGGCAACGTATGACGCGATCCTGGCCGGTCTGAAGGGCGAGATCGCACTCAGCTCCAACACCGAAGCCCGGACCCTCGTCAGTGGAACCGTGACTTGGATCGCGCCTCCGATGCCGGGATTGTGGGGCGGCGCGGGAGCGACGATCGACTTCTTTTACCGATTCCGTGAGGGCGATTACCCTCCCCTTGACGAAGCGATGAAGCGCGTCGCCTCGAGGGGGCGCGAGCTCTACGAGATGATCAAGCACCGGCAGCGTCCCGTGGAGGCCGCCAAGTAGTTCGCGATCAAGCTCCTAGAAGCAGTTTCACAAAGCACGCATGGTGACGAGGACGCAGGCGACGTGGACGAAGGCGCGATACATGAGCGAGTGGCGCTCGTGCCGAACGATGAGCCGGCGGAAGCCGTTGAGCCAGGCGAAGA
>JADLHO010000106.1 GCA_020848735.1 Planctomycetota bacterium
CCGTCGCCTGGATGGCGCTCGGGGGTGGGGCCCTGCTAACGCCGGGGCTGCTCTTCTCGACCAGCTCGCTCGACCCACCGTTCGAGGCGGTCGCGAATCCGGCCGCCTGGCCGGCGATGCGGGTGCCAGTGGATGTCCTGCGCTACGTCGGACTGGCTGGCGCGATGGGCGCGGTCCCCCTCGCGGCGCTCTCGCTCCTCGCTCGCTTCCGGGCGGCGCGGGGCGTCGAACGGCAGCAGCTCAAGTGGATGGCGCTGGTCGCGGTGCCGTTACCGCTCTTCGTCGTTGCGACGTTCTTCATGGCGATCTTCGACCTGACCGCCATGCTCGGGGTCACCGCCGGACTCATGGTCATCGTGCTGCCAGTCGCCGCCGGACTGGCGGTCTCGCAGTATCACCTGTACGAGGTCGACCGCCTGCTCAGCCGGGCGCTCGCGTACGTCTTGCTGTCCGGCCTCGTGCTGGGTTCGTACGCGACCGTCGTGCTCGTCAGCGGGCTGGTGGCCGGCGGCCTCGGCAGTGGCTCCCAGGTGGCGGCCGTCCTCGGCACGCTCGTCGCGGTGAGCATCGCCTGGCCGGCGCGCGGCCGGCTCCAGGACGCGCTCGACCGCCGCTTCAACCGTCGCGAGTTCGAGGCGATCAGCGTCGTCCGGCGCTTCGTGCGTGACCCCTCGCCAACCGCGACCATCGAGGAAGTGTTGCGCGAGGCGCTTCGCGACCCGTCGATCGACGTCGCCTACTGGATCGACGACCGTGCGCGGTGGGTGGCCGAGGACGGCCGGCCCATCGATGCGGGGCGCACGGCGATCGAGGTACGCCGCCGCGGCGTACCGGTCGCGGCCGTCAGCTACGACGCGGCTCGGATCGACCAGCATCTCGTCGAGACCGCAGCGGCGGAGGCACGGCCGGAGCTGGAGAACACGCGGCTGCGCGCCGCGATCGCGCTGCAGCTCGTCGAGGTGCGTGAGTCGCGCGCTCGCATCGTCGCGGCCCAGCTCGCGGAACGCGAGAAGATCGAGCGCAACCTGCACGACGGAGCGCAGCAACGGCTGCTCGGCCTCGCATTCCAGCTCCGCGCCGCCGCGGTGAGCGGCGACGGCGAGCGCACTCGACTCGTCCTCGACAGCGCGGTCGAGGAGATTCAGCGCGCGGTCCGCGAGCTGCGCGACCTCGCGAACGGGCTGCACCCCGCGATCCTGAGCGACGGCGGCCTCGCGGCCGCGCTCGATGACCTCGCCGCACGCACGCCGCTCCCAGTGCGGCTGGAGGCGACCGCGGAGCGCTTCGCGCCCGAGATCGAGGCGGCTGCATGGTTCATCGCCTGCGAGGCCGTGGCCAACTCCGTGAAACACGCGCGCGCGACCCGAATTGATGTCGAGGTACGGAGGCGCGAGGGCCGCCTGGTCCTCGCGGTCGCCGATGACGGAGTCGGCGGCGCCGACGCCGGCGGGCGCGGATTGCGAGGACTCGCGGACCGTGCCGAGGCCGCCGGCGGCAGCCTGACCGTCGGCGCGTCCGCCTCGGGTGGTTCGCTCGTGCGCGTGGAGCTGCCATGCGCGTCGTGATCGCCGACGACTCGTTCCTGCTGCGCGAAGGCCTCGCGCGGCTGTTGGCGGAAGCCGGCATCGAGGTCGTCGCCAGTGTCGGCGACGGCGACGCCCTCGAGGCAGCCGTCGAACAGCAGCGCCCGGAGGTGGCGCTGGTCGACATCCGCATGCCGCCGACGTTCACGCATGAGGGCGCCCAGACGGCGCTACGTCTGCGCGCCGCGCACCCTGACCTCGGCATCCTGTTGCTGTCGCAGGTGATTGAGAACCGTTACGCCCTCGAACTCGCACGGGAGCACCCCGCCCGCTTCGGCTACCTGCTCAAGGACCGCGTGCTCGACGTCGCCACGCTGGTCGACTCCGTACAGCGTGTCGCCGACGGCGGCACTGTGCTCGACCCCGATATCGTCGCCCACTTCCTCGGGCGTCAGGTGGTGCGCGACCGGCTGACAGACCTCACGAATCGGGAGCGCGAGGTGCTCGCGCTCATGGCCGAGGGCCGTTCGAACGGCGCCATCGCCGCGCGGTTGGTGCTCAGTGACAAGACCGTCGAGACGCACATCGCGAGCATCTTCGGCAAGCTCGAGTTGATACCCGAGCCACGCGACCACCGCCGCGTGCTCGCGGTGCTCGCCTGGCTGCAGGCGTAGGCGCGCCTCGAGGCTTAACCCAGCTTCGCGAGGACGGCGTCGGCCATCGCGCGGGTCGTGACCGCGGTGTCGCCCTCGCGAGCGATGTCCGCCGTACGCAGGCCCGAGTCGATGACACTGTCGACGGCCGCCTCGATGGCGGCGGCCTCCGCGGTGAGGCCGAGCGAGTGGCGGAGCAGCATCCCGACGCAGCGGAGCATGCCGATCGGGTTCGCGACGCCCTTGCCGGCGATGTCAGGCGCGGAGCCGTGGATCGGCTCGTACAGCCCAAGGCCCGTGCCGTCCTCGCGCATCGCGCCGAGGGAGGCGGAGGGCAGCATCCCGAGCGAGCCCGCGAGCATCGACGCCTCGTCCGTGAGGATGTCGCCGAACAGGTTCTCCGTGATCACGACGTCGAACGCCGAGGGGCGGCGGATGAGGTGCATGGCCATCGCGTCGACGAGCACGTTCTCGAACTCGACGTCCGCGTACTGCTGGCGCACCTCGCCGACGACCTCGCGCCAGAGCCGCGAGGAGTCAAGCACGTTCGCCTTGTCGACGCTCGTGACCTTGTTCTTGCGGGCCCGCGCGAGCTGGAACCCGAGGTGCGCCACGCGCGCGACCTCGTCCTCGTTGTAGTACATCGTGTCGACGGCCTCGCGGCGGCCGTCCACGACGCGGCGCTCCTGCGGCTTGCCGAAGTAGACGCCGCTCGTCAGCTCGCGGATCACGAGGATATCGACACCTCGAAGCACCTCGGGCTTGATCGTTGAGGAGTCGGCGAGCGCGTCGTCGACGACGGCGGGGCGCAGGTTCGCCCACAGCCCGAGGGCGGAGCGGATGCCGAGGATGCCCTGCTCGGGGCG
>JADLHO010000107.1 GCA_020848735.1 Planctomycetota bacterium
CCCGCGCTCGCCGAGGATTTCGAGCGCGACCTCAACGCGAACCTCGCCGCCCTGTTCGGGAAGCGCTGATGCCTGCCCTCGCCTCCCGCCCTCCAGTCCGGACCATGCCGTGAGCCTCGTCAACTACGCCACGCGAGAGATCACCTGCAAGATCGTCTACTACGGCCCCGGGCGGTCGGGGAAGACGACCAACCTGCACTACATCTACGGACAGGTGCCGGGCGACCGCAAAGGCCAGATGGTCTCGCTCGCGACGCAGACCGACCGCACGCTCTTCTTCGACTTCCTGCCGATCGACCTCGGCTCGATCTCGGGCTTCACCACGCGCTTCCAGCTCTACACGGTCCCCGGCCAGGTCTACTACCAGACCACGCGCAAGCTCGTGCTCCAGGGGGCCGACGGCGTGGTCTTCGTCGCCGACAGCCAGGCGCGCCAGCTCGACGAGAACATCGAGAGCATGCAGGACCTCCACGCCAACCTCGCCGAGCAGGGCGTGGACACGCGCACCATGCCGCTCGTGATCCAGTACAACAAGCAGGACCTGCCGCCCGAGATGATCACGCCGGTCGCCGAGCTCGACGAGGTGCTCAACTTCCGCAACGTGCCCTCCTTCCCGGCGGACGCGCTGCATGGCCCCGGCGTGTTCGAGACGCTGCGCGGCATCTCCGAACAGGTGCTCCGCAAGCTGAGCACGGGAGAGCGGCGATAGGATGCGGCTCGATCCCCGGCTCACCTTCGACCGGCTCGTGGTCGGCGCGGCGAATCGTCTCGCCGCCGCGGCGGCGCGCGCGGTGGCCGAGTCGCCGGGGAGCGCGTACAACCCGCTCTTCATCTACGGCGGCTCGGGCCTCGGCAAGACGCACCTGCTGACCGCGACGGCGCACCAGCTGCTGCAGCTGCAGCCGGCGGGCGAGGTGATGGCGCTCACGATGGACGAGTTCTCGGAGCAGTGGTACGCCGCGGTCTCGGCCGGCGAGACGCACGTCTTCGGCGGCCGCATGGCGCGCGTGGACCTGCTCATCCTCGACGACCTCCAGTTCCTCACGGGCCGCCGCGAGATGCAGGCCGAGCTGCTGCGCGTCTTCACGTCGATGCAGGAGGCGGGGCGGCAGATCGTCTGCGCGAGCGACCGTCCGCCGTCGGACATCAGCGACGTGGACGAGCGGCTGATCCAGCGACTCTCGGGCGGACTCGTCGTGGACGTGGGCGCGCCGGAGTACGAGGCGCGCGTCGCGATCCTGCGCGCCGCCTGCCGCGAGCGCGGCCTCGTGATCCCCGACGGCGCGATCGACGGGCTCGCCAAGAAGAGCGTCGTCTCGGTGCGCGAGCTCCAGGGCTCGCTCAACCAGTGGATCGCGCGCCAGACGCTCGGCGGCGGCCGCGACACCGCGCCGCGCACGCCGCTCCCGGGCGCTGCGGACGCGCTCAGCTCGGGCGAGTTCCTGAGCTTCCTCACCGACGTGGCGAGCGCGGTGCAGCAGCATGTCGAGTCGTGGCAGGTGCGCCTGCGGGAGACGATCGCGTACTGGCAGGGCGAGGGGTACCGCACGGCGGTGCTCGAGCGCGCGCTCGCGCTGCCCAAGGATCCCGATGTCCCCGCGCTCGTCGCCGTCTACGTGGAGGCGGTGGAGCACCTCCGGTCGCTCGAGGCCGAGGCGACGGCCGTGGACCGCGGGCTCGGCGGCCACGCGGTCTTCCGCGATCCCGAGCGCCTCGCCGAGGCCGAGGACTTCGTCGAGAAGGCGCTCGCCGGCGAGATGCCGCCGGGCGGGCCGAACCCGGCCTTCACGCGCAGCGGCTTCGACGTGGGCGCGTCCAACCAGCTCGCGGTCCACGCGGCCGATGCGGTCATCCTGCAGCCGGGGACGCGCTACAACCCGCTCTTCATCACCGGCGCGAGCGGGGTGGGGAAGACGCATCTCGTGCATGCGATCGGCAACGCGATGGCCGAGGCGGCCGGCGGCGACTTCGCGGTGGGCTGCGTGCACGCGCAGGTGCTCGTGGATGAACTCATCCAGGCGATCGAGACCGGGACGGTGGAGCGCTGGCGCAACCGCTACCGCGCCGCCGACGCGCTCATCGTGGACGACGTGCAGTTCCTCGCGGGCAAGGAGCGCACGCAGGAGGAGTTCTTCCTCGTCTTCAACGAGCTCGCCGAGGCGGGCAAGCAGATCATCCTGTCGAGCGACCGGGTGGCGGCCGACATCCCCGACCTCGCCGCGCGGCTGCGCTCGCGCTTCGAGGGCGGGCTCACGGCGGAGATCCTCCCGCCGGACCGTCCGCTGCGCGAGGCGCTCGTGGCGCGCTTCCTCGCGGCGCTCGGCCGGCCCGCGCTCCCCGCGCTGCTGGACGTCGTGTGCGACCCGCCGGTGCAGAGCGTGCGCGAGCTGATCGGCACGGTGAACCGCCTCGCGGCGGCGGCGGACGCGCGCGGCGTGGAGCTCGACGCCGCGCTGGCGCGCGACGAGCTCGGGTTCAGCGAGTCGGCGACCGCGACGATGGCCCCGATGGCCGCCGCCGCCGCCGCGGGCGATCGCACCTTCCTCGACCGCGAGCGGGTGGTGTGGGACTGGCCGGACATCACGGCGCGCCTCATCGAGGAGCTCCGCTAGATGGCCATCCGCGGCTCCCTCAAGGAGGCGTCGCTCCCCGACGTCCTGCAGCTGCTCTCGATGGGCAAGAAGAGCGGCTGCCTCTCGGTGACGCACCGCAACAACTTCGGGTCGATCTTCTTCGACAAGGGGCGCATCTCGTACGCCTCGATCGTCAACCGGCGCGACCGGCTCGGCGACATCCTCGTGAAGAGCGGCGTGCTGCCGCAGGCGCGGCTCGACGAGGCGATCGCGATGCAGGACAAGGCGCGCGGCAAGCGCCTTGGCGAGCTGCTCGTGGATCAGCAGATGATCTCCAAGGAGGACCTGCACGCGCAGATCCGCATCCAGATCGAGGAGGCGGTCTACTTCCTCTTCACCTGGGCCGAGGGGACGTTCAACTTCGAGTCGGACATCCGGCCCGAGGAACAGGACTTCCTGGTCTCGATCAATCCCGAGTCGCTGCTGCTCGAGGGCGCGCGGCGCGTGGACGAGTGGAGCCTGATCGAGAAGAAGGTGCCCTCGTTCGACATCGTCTTCGAGGTGGATCGCCGTCGCGCCGACGAGA
>JADLHO010000108.1 GCA_020848735.1 Planctomycetota bacterium
GCGCCTCGAGGACGTCGTCGACCGCGTCGGCGAGTCGCATCGCGAGCTCTCCGGCGGGCTCGGTTGCGGCCACGGCCGCGGCCGAGCGCAGCCAACCGGCGAGCTCGATCGCCGCGTTCTCGGCCGGCTCGCCCGATTCCCCCGGCTTCCCCGGCTCCCGCAGCGTGGCCAGCCAGGACACGAGATCGGCCTCGGCGAGCCAATCCGCCGCGTCGAGGCGCGTGCGGGACCCGAGCCAGCCACCGAGGCGGATCGATCCGGAGGGGAGCGGCTCGAGGACCGGAAGCTCCCTTCGCATCGTCGGCTCCTGGGCGACGGCCTCGACCTGCGGCATCGAGCCGGGCAGCGCGGCGAGCAACACGACGACGGGGACCATTCCCGGGATCACAACCCCCGGGGCACCCGCCGTCGAGACTCGAGCGCGGAGCGGTGGGCGAGTCCGGCACGCCGTCGACCCGGGCTTTCTCACCGCGTTGGGGACTTCTTTGCAAAGCGCGCCTGGCTTCGGAAGTGATCGTCTGGCGCGCAGCGGCGCGTTTCCGGAACCCACCGGCCGCGTGCATGAACATGCGAGCCCCTTCACGAAACATGCAGTTCGCACGATGATCCCGCCGCGCGCGGCGGCGCGGCGCTGGAGTTCGGACGGCCGGGCGGCCGAAGACCGACTCGCAGGCAACGCGCCGCGCGCCCCATTGAGGTTGTCACAGCAGCGATGATCCGAGGTTCGGTCCAGATCGGTGATCCGGTCGTCTACACGATGCGCAAGGTCAGCCCCCATCCCGGGAAGCGTGCGCACGACATCGATCCGGCGCCGCGCGGCGAGCTCTACGTGTATCTCGTCGACAAGCTCTGGGCCGTCGCCGAGGTGCGGGACGACGGACAGCTCGTGGTCGTGACGCGCCGCGGCAAGCGCTATGTGCTGGCCAAGGACGATCCGAACCTGCGCCGCCCCACCCTCTGGGAACGCCTGCGCTATTGGGCGCGCTTCCCGCGCGCCGGCTGAGGGCGACGCGAGTTTCCGCGGCGTCCGCTGCACGGAGCGCGCTGCCATGTCGCCCTCGCTCGCCCGCCTCGTCGTCCGCGACGCCGGTCCCCCCTCCATCGCCCTCGCGCTCGCGCAGGCCCTGCTGCGACCGCCGAACCCCTCGCCGGAACCGAGCGCGTGGCGCCGCGGCGACCGCCTCGAGCTCGTGGTGCGCGACGGCTCGAGCGTGCTCTGGCTCGCGGCTCCCTCGCTCGGCCTGGTCCGCGTCGAGGTGCGGGACGGCCTCGCGAGGCTCGCCCTCGCGCGCGAGCGTCCGGTGCTGCGCGTCGCGGTCGTCACCGCGGCGAGCCGGCACGCGCGGACGATCCGCGTGCAGGACGCCGACGCCCCCGCTCACTCGGGCCAGGGCAGGTCCTGAGCGTCGATCCGGCGCCGCGAGGGCTGGGCCCCCACCGCGCGCGCCAGCTCCGTGAGTCGCGCCGTCAACCGCGCGAGTTCGACCGGGCGCTCGGTCGCGAGGTCGCGCGACTCGCCGGGATCCGCGAGCAGGTCGTAGAGCTCCAGGCGCGGCGCGGCCTCGCTGCCGTCGTGGAAGAACACGAGCTTGAGCGGACCCTCGCGCAATGCGGTGAAGGGCTCGAGCCCCGGCCCGGTCGGGCCCCAGAGATGCGGCATGTGCCAGAGGAGCGGCCGCGATGGCGAGACGGGTTCGCCGCGCAGGAGCGGTGCCAGGTCCTCGCCGTCGAGCGCCGGCAGCGACCTCGCGCCCGCGGCGGCGAGCAGCGTGGCGGTGAGATCCATGGTCACGATCGGCGTGTCGCAGCGGGTCCCCGGGCGCGCCACTCCCGGCCAGCGCACGATGCACGGCACCCGCAGACCACCCTCATAGGCCGAGCCCTTGCCGCTCCGCAGCGGCGCATTGTGACCGTGCGGAATGCCACCGCGCGCGACCGCGGAGAGGCCGCCGTTGTCCGAGGTCACGACGACGATCGCGCGCTCGAGCCGCCCCGCCGCCGCGAGTTCGTCGAGCAGCACGCCGAGTGCGTCGTCGACGCTCGCGACCATCGACGCATAGGCGGCCTCGATGGGATCGAGCCCCGCGAAACGCGGGAGCGTGCGCGGGTTCGCGGTGATCGGCGTGTGCACGGCATAGGGCGCGAAGTGGAGGAAGACCGGCCGCGTGTCGGCCAGCGCCGTGCGCAGCGCGCGCCGCGCCTCCTCGGCGAGGACGTCGGTGAGGTCCACGTCGCGGCCGTGCCAGGCCTCGAGACCGGGAACGTCCCAGACGCTCGCGGTCGCCGGTCGACCCTTGCGCAGGCTGTCCATGAACCGCTCGGTGCCGCGGTAGCTGCCCGGCGCCCCCGCGGCATGACCCGCGATGGCGACCTCGAAGCCGAGCGTCGCGGGATCGGCGGCGGCGGTCCCCGTCGCACCGAAGTGCGCCTTGCCGACGTGGATCGTCCGATAACCGCGTTCCGCGAGGCGATCGGCGAGGGTCGGTGCGTCGGCATCGAGACCGTCGACCCGCCACTCCGGCGGCAGGAGCCGCGGGTGTGGCGAGCTCGTGTCCTGCCCGCCGTGCAGGGTCCAGTAACTCACGTGATGACGCGCGGGGAGCTGCCCCGTCATCAGGCTCACGCGCGTGGGCGTGCAGACCGGCGCCGCCGCATAGGCCTGGTCGAATCGCACACCCTCGCGTACGAGGCGATCGACGTGCGGGGTGAGGAATGCGGCGTGCAGCGGGGTCGGCGAGGGTTGCGCGGCGACGCCGAGGTCCTGCCAGCCGAGATCGTCGACCAGGACCACGACGATGTCGGGGAGCGGCGTGGGATCGCGACGCGGCGCAGAGCCACACGCCGACAATCCGAGTGCGAGCACGGCGAGGACACGGCGGAGGCGAGGCATCGGGGACCCACGCTTACGGCCCGCTCGGCGCAGGCGCTACAACGCGCGGTCGATGCCTGCCCGCGCGACGCTCGCCGCCTACGTCTACAACGGCTGGCATCCCTGCGCCGAGCGCGACCGCCATTTCGGCGCCGGCTGGACCGAATGGGAGCTCGTGCGCGCCGCGCGCCCGCTGTTCCAGGGTCATGTGCCCCCGGCCGGGCCGGCGGCCGGGTCCTACGACGACCGCGAGCCGGCGGTCTGGGACGCTCGCATCGCGACGGCCCGCCGACACGGTGTCGACGTGCTCGTCTCCGGCTGGTTCTGGTCGCGCGGCAAGCTGGTCTTCGAGCGCGCCCTGCTCGACGGCTTCCTGCGCTGCGAGCGCCAGCACGAGCTGCGCTTCGCGGTGTTCTGGGCCAACCGCATGCCGCACCGCGTGCTGCCCCTGCGCGAGATCGATCCCTCGGCGCCGCCGCGCTACCGCCGGGTCTTCAGCGATCCCGACGACTTCGTCGCGCTGCTGCGCGACTGCGGCGAGCGGTTCTTCCGCCACGACGCGTATTGGCGCATCGGCGGCGCGCCCTACTTCGCGATCTTCGACACGACGTTGTTCCTCCTGCAGATGGGCGCCGCGCGCGCGGCGGCGGCGATCGCACGCGCGAAGGACGCGCTCGGCGGGCTGCATCTCGTCGCCATCGATCCCGACACGCCGTGGCGCCCGCGGCTGCGCGAACTCGGCTTCGACGCGGTCTCGCACTACGTGCGGCTGCCGATCTGGAAGGGTGGACCGCGGCAGCAGGACTACGCCGAGCTCGCCGCGCAACGGGAGGCGGAGTGGGCCGGATGGGCCAGGGACTGCGCGTTGCCCTACTACCCCTCGGTCGCCGCGGGCTGGGACGCGACGCCACGCGGCGTCTGGCACCCGCACTCGACGCCGGACCGCTTTCCCTGGGCGCCGGTCGTCACCGGCGCCACGCCGGAGCGCTTCGCCCGTCATCTGCGCGCCGCAGAGGACTGGACGCTCGCCCAGCACGGTGCGGGGGCGCCGCTCTTCGTCGCGAGCTGGAACGAGTGGAGCGAAGGACACGCCATCGAACCCTCGCGAAGCGACGGCGACGCGCTCCTCCGCGCGCTCGGGCGCGGCGCTGCCAGGGAGTAGGCTCTCGCGCGCATGACCCGCCGACGCAAGGTCTGGATCGGTGCCGCGACGCTCGCCGTGCTCGCGCTGTTCCTCGTGCCGACCTGTGCGCCGCCGCCCCTGGACTCGGCCGCCTACGTGCAGGCGGTGACGGCGACCGAGGCCGTGATCGCGCGGTGGACGGCGTCGCCGCGGCAGCTCGGCCTCGTCGTGCGCAAGGACGGCAAGGACGTCTTCGCGGCGGCCGCGGGGATCCCGCGCACGCACCACGAGCTGCGGGCGACGGGTCTGATGGCGGCGACGCGCTACGAGTTCGCGCTCCGCGACGAGGACGGGACCGAGGTCGAGCGCGGGAGCTTCGTCACGCGCTCCGAGGACGACCGCCACCCCGTGCACTTCGCGGTCTTCGGGGATTCCGGCGGTCAACCCTGGTGGGTCGAGATCCACGGCTCGCCGCTCATGCGCCTGCTGCACGCGCACCGCTGGCTCCCGATCGAGAGCGCGCCGGCGGCGGTCGGTGCCCTGCTCGTCGCGGAGGCTCCCGACTTCGCGCTGCACGTCGGCGACGTCGTCTATCCGCGCGGCGAACTGCAGCACTACCACGCGGGCTTCTTCCGGCCCTTCGGCGAGTTCGCCCGCACGCGACCGATCTACGCCGTCTTCGGCAATCACGACGTCATGACCGGCGACGGCGAGGCCTTCCGGCAGGTCTTCGCGGTGCCGGCGGACGACCCGGGCGAGCATTGCTTCAGCTTCCGGGACGGTCCCCTGCGGGTGATCGGGCTCGACCTCAACGGCGAGGTCGACGCGCAGCACCGCTCGATCCGCTTCCTGCGACGCGCGCTCGAGACCGCCGAGGAACCCTGGATCCTCGTCTACAGCCATTACCCGCTGCGCTCGGTCTACCGGGCGTCGCCGCGGCCCGACCTGCTCGCGCACTATGGACCGCTCTGCCGCGAGTTCGGCGTCGACCTGATCTGCGCCGGCCACGACCACAACTACCAGCGCTACGGCAGACCCGGCGAGACGATCGAGGTCGTCAGCGGCGGCGGCGGCAAGAGCCTCTACGAGATCAACCAGCGCCCCGACGGGCTCGAGGTCGCGGAGATCGCCTTCCACGCGAGCTTCGTGCGGATCGACGGGCTCACGCTGCGCTTCGTCGCGAAGGCGATCGATGGGCGCACCCTCGACGAGTTCACGATCGACAAGGCGGCCCAGCTCCGCGACGGCACGGCGAAGGGCAACCCGGCGCGCCTCCAGCGGATGCGACGCCTCGTGAACTGACGCATGGACGGACCGACCCCGGCGCCGGCGCGGACAGCGCCGAACGAAGCCCAGGCACCGTTCGCGCTCCGTGAACTCCTGCGCCTCGCGTGGCCCGCGGCGCTGGCCTCGGTCGTGCGCAGCTTCTATCGGCTCGTCGATCAGTACTTCGTCGCCGAGCACGGGGTCGAGGCGCAGGCGGCGGTCGCGGTCGGCTCGATGGTCGGCATCCTCTTCGCCGCCTTCGGCGAGCTCGTCGCGATCGGCACGCTCGCGCTCGCGGCGCGGCGCCTGGGCGCCGGCGAGACCGAGCGCGCGCGGGACGTGATCCGCACGGGTCTCCGCCTCGCGCTGCTCCTCGGCGCGGCACAGGCGATCGCGACGCTGGGCTTCGGCCCCCTCCTGGGCGAGGTCCTCGTGCCGGATGCCGCGGGAGATCGAGAACGCCGGCTGCTGATCGACTTCGTGACCTGGATCGGCCTCGGCCAGGTGCTGCTCGTCCCCCTGCCCGTGCTCGGGAGCGCGTTCATCGCGCTGCATCGACCGCGCACGCAGCTGCTGCTCGAGAGCCTGAGCGTGCTGGTCAACGTGGTGCTCGCCGCATTGCTCGTGCCGCGCTACGGGGTCGGCGGCGCCGGACTCGCGACCGCGCTCTCGCGTGCGCCCTCCCTCGTGCTCGGTCTCGTGCTCCTCGCGCGCAGCGGCGTGCCGCACCCGCTCACGCGGGGCGGCGAACGCGGCGTGGTGGGCGCGATGCTGCGCATCGGCCTGCCCGCCTGCGTCGGGGCGCTGCTCTATTCGGGCGTCTACCAGGCGATGCTCGCGGTCACGTTCCGGCACTTCGGGCCGGAGGGGCGCGCGGCGCTCGGCCCCGGCTTCGGCATCGAGGTCACCTTCTATTACGCCTACTACGGCATCGCCTATGCGGCGGGCAGCCTCTGCGGTCACGCGCTGGGACAGGGCCGCCCCGACCGCGCGATGGCGATCGGTCGCGCCGCGGCGCGCATCGGCGTGCTGTTCGCGGTCTTCGCCGGGTTGATGTTCTGGATCGCCGGGCCGCTGATGGTCGCCCTGTTCGCGGACGACCCGCGCGCCGTCGCCGCGTGCCTCGAGTACCTGCACTGGATGGCGCCCGCGCAGCCGCTGCAGGCGCTCCAGGTGACCCTGGACCAATGCCTCATCGGGGCCGGGGTCACGATGCCGGTGATGATCAGCACGAGCACGATGAACGTGCTCCGGGTCCCGCTCTCCTACCTGCTCGCCATCACGTGCGGCATGGGTCTGCCCGGCGTCTGGCTCACGGTGGACCTCACCGCCGCCGGCCGCACGCTCTGGAGCTGGCTGCGCTTCCGGACGGGTCGCTGGACCCAGAAGCAGATCTGAGGATCGGGATGCAGCGTCGGCAGGAATGCCGCGATCGTGGGACCGGCGCGGGCTTTGGCGGGCGCCGCGGATCGCTAACGTGCGCGCATGATCGATCCCGCAGTCCGTGTCGCACACGGTCCCGGCCCCTCGCTCTCCGCCTGGACCATCGCCTTGAGCTTCGCACTCTCGCCGTCGGTCTCGGCGCAGGACACCGCGGCCGCGGCCGTGCCCCGCTTCGAGGACGGGGAGGCCCAGGTGGTCGAGGCCTTCGCGGACGCGAAGGAGTGGATCCGCGAGCAGCTCTGGGTCGAGACGAGCTTCGACAGCGATGGCGACGGCAAGCCCGACCGCATGCACGTCGATGTGACGCGTCCCAAGCAGACGGCGAGCGCGGGGCTGAAGGTGCCCGTGATCTACGAGACGAGCCCCTACTTCGCCGGCACGGGCGGCACCGACGCCGCGTACTTCTGGAATCCCTCGCACGCGCTCGGGGCGACGCCACCGGTGCGCGGCGAGATGCCCCCGATCCCCTTCCGCACGCCGCGCGGGATGATCGCGAACTCCGAGGTGCAGACCTGGGTGCCGCGCGGCTTCGCCGTCGTGCACTCGTCGTCGCCGGGCACGGGGCTCTCGCAGGGCTGTCCCACCGTCGGCGGCGACAACGAGTCGCTCGCGCCGAAGGCCGTGATCGACTGGCTCAACGGCCGTGCGAAGGGCTTCACCAGCGCGACCGGCGGCGAGCCCGTCCTGGCCGACTGGTGCACGGGCAAGGTCGGGATGATCGGCACGTCCTACAACGGCACGCTGCCGCTCGCGGCGGCGACGACCGGGGTCGAAGGGCTCGAGGCGATCGTGCCGATCGCGCCGAACACCTCGTACTACCACTACTACCGCAGCCACGGCCTCGTCCGGCATCCCGGTGGCTACATGGGCGAGGACATCGACGTCCTCTACGACTTCATCAACAGCGGCGACCCCGCGCGTCGCGAGTACTGCAACGAGAAGGTCCGCGCCGAGCAGCTGCAGAAGCACCAGGACCGGATCACCGGCGACTACAACGAGTTCTGGGCCGGACGCGACTACCTGAACGACCTCGCGCCGATGAAGGCCGCGACGCTGATGTCGCACGCGTTCAACGATTGGAACGTGATGCCCGAGCACAGCGTGCGCATCCATGCCGCGCTCAAGCAGAAGGGCGTGCCCTGCATCGCGTTCTTCCACCAGGGCGGACACGGCGGTCCGCCGCCGCTCACGCTCGTCAACCGCTGGTTCACGCGCTTCCTCTACGGCATCGAGAACGGCGTCGAGGGCGGGCCGCGGAGCTGGATCGTGCGGGAGGACGCGGCGCGCTCGAAGCCGACGGCCTACCCCGACTACCCGCATCCCGACGCGGCACCCGTGAGGCTCCACCTGGGTCGCTCGGGCACGGCGCTCGGCACGCTCGCGCGAGCCGAGAGCAAGGGCCAGGGCCAGGAGACGCTCGTCGACGACGCCGCGATCACGGGCGCGGAACTCGCGAGCGCCGAGCGGAGCGACCATCGGCTGCTGTACGCGACCGAGGCGCTGACCAGCGCAGTCCATCTCTCCGGGACGGCGCGCCTGCACGTGAGGCTCGCGTGCGATCGCCCGGCCACCAACTTCAGCGTCTGGCTCGTCTCGCTGCCGTACACCGGCGGACGCAAGATCACCGACGACGTGATCACGCGCGGCTGGGCCGATCCGCAGAACCGCGGCTCGCTCACGACGAGCGCGCCCCTCGTCCCGGGCGAGTTCGTCGAGTTCGCCTTCGACCTGCAGCCCGACGACCAGGTGATCCAGCCCGGTGAGCGCATCGGCCTGATGCTCTTCGCGAGCGACCGCGACTTCACGCTCTGGCCGCCCGCCGGGACGAAGGTGACCGTCGATCTCGACGCGACGTGGATCGAACTGCCGCTCGTCGGCGGCGAGGCCGCCTTCGCGGCGGCGATCGCCGCGAAGCGCTGACGGCGGCGGCGCGCAGCTCCGCGCGCGGCGCCCGGTGTCAGTGCGCGATGGCCTGCGCGCGGTTCGTGGCGTTCGTCTCGAGCTGCGGGACCTGCGTGAACTTGCCCTTCAGGCCGGCGCGCACCTTCTGCATGACCGCCTTGCGGGCGAGCTGGTTGCCGGTCTCCTTCATCACCTTCACGTACCAGTACGTGAAGGCCCCGCTGTAGCGGCCATCGAAGTAGGCGTCCGCGCTCGTCTGGTTGGACTTGCAACCGGTCCAGAGCACGTGGTGCGCACCCGCGACCTCACGCGCCGCGGCGTCGGGGGCCCCGAGCGTGAAGCCGCGCACGCTGCGTTGCCGCACGGCGCCCTGGAACTCGCCGGCGGGCGGCGCGACATAACGTGCGCGCGGCGCATTGAGGCTGAACTCGGCGCCACGCAGACCGCTGCCGCTGTGGCAGGTGTCGAGGAAGACCTCGAGCAGGACCGTCGAGGGCAGCTGCACGAAGAGGTCGTGCAGTTCGTCGTCGCTGATGATGTGCGCGGGATCCCACGCGTCGCCCTTCTGCGCGATGTCGTAGGGCACGAAGGCCTCGTCCATCCCATCGGGCTCGTCGCCGCTCGGGTCGGCGAGCTGCGTGCCGTGCGACGAGAGCGAGAAGAGCAGGTAGCTCAACTTGCCCGCCTTCGCGTCCGCGACCGCCGCCTTCAGCTTGGCGAGGATCGCCGCCTTGGTCGCCTGGGCATCGGTCAGCACGCTGACCTCCTTCGCCTTGAAGCCCAGCAGGGACCTGGCGAGAGCCGCCATGTCCTTCGCGTCGTTGACGCAACCCCGCAGCTCGAACTGGGGGAACTTCGCGAACTTGTTGATGCCGACGCAGATCGCTCGCCTGGCCATGGGTTCCTCTTCCGATCGGATCCGACGCCGCGGCGAAGTGGCCGCGGCGCGGAGAGTCTGGCCGGTGCGGGCACGGGCCCGCAAGTCGCAGCCTGCGGTCGGTCGAGCTGGCCACAACCGGGATCCCTTGCGCACGGCTCACGGCCCGATCGAAGGACGGGACGGGACCAGGACACCGTCTGGACCGAGAGTCCACCGGCGGTCCAACCGGGATTCCCGGACAGCCCGACCGCGAAGAGGCGAGCGCCAGGGGCACGCGCAGGGATCCGAGCCGATTCATGTCGCGACTCCGTGACGGGACGGCGGGCGTGCTACCCTGCCGCGCCCCTCTGCATTGCCTTGGCCATCCTCCAGCTCGAAGACGTCCACCTCGCGATCGGCGATCGCCAGCTCCTCCGCGGCATCTCGCTCGTCGTCGGCGACGGCGAGCGCATCGGCCTCGTCGGCCCCAACGGCTGCGGCAAGTCCACTCTGCTCCGCATCGCGGCCGGTGAACTCATCCCCGACGCCGGACTGCGCACCACGCGGCGCGACCTGAAGCTCGCCTGGCTCCCGCAGGAACCCAAGCTCGATCCGTCGCGCACCGTGCGCGAGGAGCTGAAGACGGGCTTCGTCGGGCGCGAGGCCGTCCTGCGCGAGCTCGACGCCGTCCACCACGCGCTCGCCTCGCCGACGCTCGAGACCACGGCCATGGAGCGCCTGCTCGCCCAGCAGCAGCGCCTCGAGTCGCGGCTCGACGAGCTCGGCGGGCACGACGTCGAGCACCGGATCGACGCCATGCTCGAGGCCCTGGGCCTGCCGCGACCCGAGGCGCGCTGCGGCGAGCTGTCGGGCGGCGAGCGCCGGCGCACCGCGATCGCCCGGATGCTGCTCGGGGCACCCGAGCTCCTGCTGCTCGACGAGCCGACGAACCACCTCGACGCCGAGGTCATCGCCTGGCTCGAGGGAACGCTGCGCGAGCGCGGCACGCCCTTCGTGCTCGTCACGCACGATCGCTACTTCCTCGACCGGCTCGTCGACCGCATCGTCGAGATCGACAACGGCACCGCGCACTCCTACGAAGGCGGCTACTTCGACTACGTCCAGCAGCGCGCCGACCGGCTCGAGCGCGAGGCGAAGTCCGAACGCACGCGGCTCAACCTGCTGCGGCGCGAGACCGAGTGGATGCGGCGCGGTCCGCCGGCACGGACGACCAAGGCCAAGGCCCGCATCAAGATCTACGACGGCCTCGTCGCCGCCGCGCCCGAGCTCGCCGCGGAGGACCTCGCCTTCCGCATCCCCGATGGACCACGGCTCGGCGACAAGGTCGTGCAGCTCCGCGGCGTGCACAAGGCCTTCGACGGCCGCGTCGTGCTCGACGGCCTCGACCTCGAGATCGGACCGCGATCGCGGGTCGGCGTCGTCGGCCCGAACGGCGCGGGCAAGTCGACGATGCTCAACCTCATCGCCGGCCTCCTGCAGCCGGATCGCGGCGAGGTGGTCATCGGCCCGACGGTGAAGGTCTCGCGCATCGACCAGGGACGCACGGACCTCGACCCGACGAAGACCGTGCTGCAGGAGGTCGGACGCGGCAACGACTGGGTCGTGGTCGGCGGCCGCGGCGTGCGCATCGAGAGCTTCCTCGACCAGTTCCTCTTCCCCGGTGCGACCAAGCACGCGCTGGTCGGGACCCTCTCGGGCGGCGAGCGCAATCGCGTGCTGCTCGCGAAGCTGCTGCTGCAGGGCGGCAACGTGATCCTGCTCGACGAGCCGACCAACGACCTCGACCTGATGTCGCTGCAGGCGCTCGAAGAGGCGCTGCTCGCGTTCGCCGGCGCGGTGGTCGTCGTGAGCCACGACCGCTGGTTCCTCGACCGCGTCGCGACGCGCATCGTGCACTTCGACGGCCACGGCGGCACGCGCGTGCACGAGGGTGATCTCAGCCTCCTGCTCGATCGACTCGCGGCGGAGAAGCGCAGCGCGGAGCAGGCCGCGCGCGCGAGCAACGAGGCCGCGGCGCGCAGCGCGCGCAAGGCGCAGGCGCCGGAACCGCGCGCGAAGCCGCGCAAGCTGAGCACGCGCGAGCAGCGCGAGCTCGAGGAGCTGCCGGGGCGCATCGAGAGTGCAGAGCGCGAGCTCCAGCAGGTCGACACCCGGCTCGGGGACCCCGCGCTCTACGTCGCGGCAGCCAGCGCGGAGTTCGACGCGCTGACCCGTCGACGCACGGCTCTGCCGGGCGAGATCGCGACGCTCTATGCGCGCTGGGAGGAACTCGAGGTCCTGGCCGAAGCCGTGCGTCGCGAACGCGGCTGACCGCGTCGCGACGCGCTCGATCAGTGGATCGACGGGCGCGTCGTCGGCGCCGCAGCCGGGGCGGACGGCGCCCCGTCGCTCGTCTTCGTGCTGGCCTTCTTCGGCGCCGGCGCGGTGGCGCCATCGCCGCGCTTGCCGAGCGCCTCGACGAGCTTGCGGATCTGCTTCAGCTCGGCGTGCATCGCCTCGAGCGTGTCCTCGAGCTCCTCGCACTCACACTCGCTCTCGCACTTGATCACGATCGTGGTCGCGGGCTCGGCCGCCGTCGTGGCGGGGGCCGGCGTGGTGCTGGGATCCACGGAGCGCGCGATGACCATGCCGCCGCGTGCGGGTGCGGCGAGGGCGTTTGGGGCGACGGGGGCCGCAGGGGCCAGCGGGGCCACCGGAGCGACAGGGGCCACCGGTGCGACAGGGGCCACCGGGGTCACCGGGGTCACGGGGGTCACGGGGGTCACCGGGGTGACGGCCATGGGCGGCGGCGTAGGAGCGGTTCGCCGAAGCGCGGCGACGCCACCGCGCGCGCGCGGCCCCGGGGCGGCCGGCTGCGGGGCAGCGGCCCCGGCCTGGCTCGAAGGGCCGGTCGCGAACGGGGAAGCGACGCGCGCGGCCCTCGCCCGACCGACCGAGGGACCAGCCGCCGGCGCCGGCTGGGGCTGGCAACGGGGCGTGTCCCCACCCGCGGCGTTGCGCGCTTCGCGCTGCGCCTCGCGCGCGGCGCGCTCGAAATCGGCGCGCTGCGCGGCCTGACGCGCTTCGCGAACCGCGGCCTCGGCCTCGCGCCGCGCGGACTGCGCCGCGCGCTCGGCTTCCACCTGCGCGCGCCGCGCCATCTCCATCGCCTCGCGAGTCTGCGCCTCGAAGGCCTGCCGCATGTCGCGGACCTTGGCCTCCGCCGCCTGACGGCTGTCGCGCTCCCGGGCCTCGGCCTGGGCCTTGGCCTCGCGCACGCGCTGCTCCGCGGCGTGCTTCGTGTCGCGGACGCGCTCCTCGACCAGGCGCTGCGCCTCGGCGACACGGGCCTCGGCCTCGTGCTTGGCCGCCGCCGCCGCACGCTCGGACTCGGCCACACGCCGGATCAGATCCGGTTCCGCGGCGCGCACGCTGTCCGTGGCGGACTTCGCCGCGCGCGCCTTCGCACCTTGGAGCTCCGCGGCGCGGCGGAGCAGCTCCGCGAGTTCGCTGCGTCCGTCTTCGTCGAGCTCGCCCTTCTCGACCTGGCGGATCGCGGCCTTGAGGGCGCGCAGGACCTCGTCCTGCTCCTGGGCGCGCGGCTGCGCCGCCGCGCGCTCGACGGCAGCTCGTGCCTCGGGCGCCGGCTTGCCGGGCTCGCGCGCGGTCGATTCGGGCTTGCTCTGGGCGGCGATCGGCAGCGCCAACGCGCAACCGACGACGACGGACCATGCGAGGAGACTGGGCTTCCGCTGCATCTGCTTCACCTCGGACGAACGGGGACGGGACGGGCGGGCACCGAGGGGGCGACCGCTTGGGAATTCGGGACCGCCGCAGCGCGCGTCGCGATGCGTGCGCGCAGGCGATCGAGGACGGCCAATCGCGCTTCGACGCTCGCCAGCAACGCCGCCTGCTCGCGGTCTTCGCCGCGGAGCGCTGCATGCGCGCGCAGCGTGGCGAGACGCTCGCTCAGGGCGACGCGCTCGGCGTCGTAGAGCACGACCAGATCCGCGAGCCGCGCCAGCCGCTCCGCGAGCGCCGGCGTCGCGGCCGCGCTCGGCGTCGCCGCCGGCAGCGGGGCCGCGGCGACCGGCGCCGCGTCGTCGACCTCGCGCACGTCGGCGCCGGGCAAGGTCGCCGCGAAGAGCGTCGTCGCCGTGAGCGTGGCCAGCGCCGCGCCCAAGGGCGACGGCCCGCGATGCTCGCGCCAATCGTCGCCGAGCAGGCGCTCGATGCGATCGCGCAGGCCGTGGCGTTCGACGGCCATCGCCGGGATCTCGCGCGGCGCGACGCGGCGGCCGTCGCCGATCCAGCCCGCGACCTCGACGAGGCATTCGGCGACGGCGAGGGGCCCCGCGATGCGCGCGGCGATCGCATCGCAACGCTGCTCGGCGAGCGCGCGCAGGCGACGTGCCGCGAGCGCCAGCATCGGCTGCCAGGGGAAGAGCGCCTTCAGCGTGTTGGCGAGGTCGAGCCAGAGCGGATCGCGACGCACCAGGTGCGCGAGCTCGTGCGCGAGCATCGCGGTGCGCGAGGCCGGGCCCTGATCGGACAACGCCCGCAGCGGCACGCAGATCTCGGGACGCAGCACGCCGAAGGCGACGGGTGAGGCGATCGCGCCCGACGCCGTCAATCGCACGCGCGGTGCGAAACCCAGGCGCGCGCGCAGTGCATCGAGCTCGCCGCGCATCGGATGGTCGGCGTGGACCTCGCGGCGCTCCGCGAGCCACGCGAGGAGCTTCGCCCGGCGACGCCCGAGCGACGCGAGGCCGCCCAGGGCGAAGAGCAGCGCGAAGCCGGCGCCGTAGCGCCCCCACTCCGCGAGGGCGTCCTGGCCCGACGCTTCGCTCGCTCCGCTCGGGGGTCCATCGAACTCGAGTCCGAGCGCATCCGCGGGCGCAGGCGGACCCAGCTCCGGGACGGCGACGGACCCGGATCCGGCGGCCGGGGACGACGCGATCGTCGTCGGCACGGTGAAGGTCAACGGCGCGAACGGCGAGGGCCCGAGCCACACCTGGGCGGACGCGGTCAGAAGCCCCGCGACGATCGCATAGCGCCACAGCGGTTCCTCGTGGGACGGCGCGCGCCGCGCGAGCAGCGCGAGCGCCGCGACGACGGCGACGATCACCGTGCCGTGCACCGCGAAGGTCCAGAGCCAGGCGGCGACGGCGTCGAGCGATTCAGCGAACATCGCCGACCTCCTTCCTGCGCCGCGCGATGCGACGCTTCAGTTCGTCGATCGCGGCGACGTCGAGGTCGCCCTCGTCGATCAGGTGGTGCACGAGTGCCTTCGGATCACCCGCGAAGAGCCGTTCGACGAGATCGCCGACCAAGGAACGGTGCACGGCATCGCGCTCCATGCGCGCGCGGTAGACGAGCACACGACCATCGCGACGCTGCGCGACGAGGTGCTTCTCCTCCATCTTGCGCAGCATGGTCGCAATGGTCGTCGTCGCGAGCCCGCGATCGACGAGCAGCGCGGCGTGCACGTCCGCGACCGTCGACTCGCCCCGTTCCCAGAGCACTTCGAGGATCGCGAGCTGGAGATCACCGAGTCGAGGACGGACCATGCCGGAGTCAGGAACGAACGGTTCGCGAGGAGCGGGGTCGACTACGGAGTCGATCGGCGAAAACTACCGCGGTAGTCGAAAAAAAAGCGCGTCGACCGGGGCTCCGGGCGAAGTTCCTCGTCGTTCCGCCGCGGTGTGTCCCGCGCTAGCCTCTGCGCACCTCATGGCGCGCGCCCTGGTCGATCTGTCCACGCTGGATCTTTCTCACGATGTCGTCCCCGATGCGGAGCTGCGTGAGCTCTTGCCACATCGCCACGAGTTCCAGCTCGTCGACGGCGTCTGCCACCTCGACCTGCAGGAAGGGCTGATCGTCACGTACAAGGTCTGGGACGCGAATCCCTGGTGGGGCCGCGGCCACATCCCCGGTCGCCCCCTGATGCCGGGCGTGCTCATCGCGGAAGGCGGTGCACAGACCGCGTCGATCCTGATGAAGAAGTGCGGCAACTGCAAGCCCGATGCCTTCATCGGACTCGGCGGGCTCGAGGGCGTGCGGTTCCGCGGCCAGGTCGTGCCGCCCGCGAAGATCTACTGGGTCTCGCGCGTCGGCACGCAGAGCGGGAGCCGGCTCGCGAAGTACCCCGCGCAGGCCTTCGTCGACGGCAAGCTCGTCATGGAGATGGAGTTGCTGGGCGTCATCTTCTGAGCGACGGTGGACCGCCCGACGACCACGCCCGCGACGCCGCGACGCGCCTCGCGCGGGTCCTCGCTCCTGCTCGCGCTCCTCGTCGTCGCGCTCTATTGGCCGGCCGGCGCGTATTGGCAGAGCGACGACTTCATCGCAATCGAGTATTCCGCCGACGCGGGACGCGCCTGGTCGGATTGGTTCGGCAATCAATACGGACTGACGGGCGTCGTCTGGTTCTGGCGTCCGCTCGTGACCCTGAGCTTCTGGCTCGAGCAAGCCCTCGCGGGAGGGCCGAGTCCGTGGCTCTCGCATGCGACCAATCTCCTGCTCCACGTCGCGGCGTCGCTCGCGGTCGCGAGTCTCGGCACGCGTCTGGCGGGAGCCCGCGCGGGATGGCTCGCCGGCCTCGTCTGGGCGGCGGTGCCCGCGCATGCCGGAGCCGTGTGGTGGGCCGTCGGTCGCGTCGACGGCCTCGCCACGCTCGCGATGCTCCTCGCCGCGCGCGCCTTCGTGCGTCACCTCGACCGTGGGGCCGCGGGGCAGCGGACGAGCGCGCTGCCCTGGCTGGCCCTCACCGCGCTCGCGCTGACGGCCAAGGAGTCCGCACTCGCGGCACCCCTGGCGCTCGCATGGCTCGGGGCGGCCACGGGCGATCGAGCCACGCGCGTCCGCCGCGCGCTCGCGAGCTGGCCCGCATGGGCCTTGCTCGCCGGCTACCTCGCGGTGCGCTTCGCCGCGCTCGGGGTCGTTCTCGGCGGCTACGACCACGGGACGATCGATCCGGCGGCGTCGCTCACCGGACTGGGACGCGGAGTCGGCGAGGTGCTGGTCCCACTCGCGGCGCGTGCGGATCACGTGACCCTCGCCCTGGGACTCGCACCGTTTTGGATCGCGCTCGTCGTGCTCGCGCGGCGCCGACGTCTCGCCGAGGTCCTCGTGGCCCTCGCGGCGTTCCTCGCCCTCGCGGTCCCGACCGCGCCGCTCTGGAGTCAGCTCGCCGCACCGATGAACCAGCGCCTGCTGCACGCCGCACTCGTCCCGGTGGCGCTCGTGCTCGGACGATGCGGCGTCGTGCCCGTCCTGCTCGTGCTCGCGAGCTGGGTGCCCGCGCACATCGAGGCGCGCCGCGAGCAGTCCGCGTTGTCCGACCGCCTGCGCACGCTCCATGTGCGTCTTGCGGCCGAGGCCGCCGGACTCGACGGCGACGCTCCGCTCTTCGTCGCGGGACTCCCGCGCGCGAGCGCGAGCGGTCGCTTCGCGGGCTTCCATCTCGGCGTCGATCGCCTTCTGGCGCCGCCCTTCGCGACGGCCCCGGGACGCGCGGTCTACGCGCTGCGCACGCTGGACCAACGCGAGGATGCGCTCGCGCTCCCCCTGACTCCGGAGGCCGGACTGCCCTGGCCGGTGACGACGTTGCGCGTCGCCGACGACGACCGCCTCGTGCGCGTGCCGCCGGCCGGACTGCCCGCGCTCGAACTCGTGTTCGACGGCCCGACCGAGATCGCCACGCGATCCCTGCTCGACCTCGATGCCGGGCGTGTGCAGGCGCGACTGCGCACGCGTGGGGTCCGCGGGCCCTGGTATCGGGTCACGCTCTTTGCGGCCTCCGGCTATCTGAGCTGCGTGCTGCCGGACCGCGCGGCGCCGGGCGATGCCGACGGGATGATCGAGATCGTCGAGCTGCTGCGCGCGCGCTACGTGACGAGCCCCGGACCCGACACGGCGCACGTGCTCTTCGCCCTCGGCATCGCGACGACCTTCGACCGCGACCTGCGCTTCCCCCTGCTGGTCGAAGCGGGAACGCTCGCGGATCCGATGCGGCCGACGTCCTTCGTCGCGACGCACGCCAATCGCGAACTCGCGCGCCTCGGCTTCGACCGTGAGCTCGCGCGTTTCCTCGCCGGAGGGCGCTGACCGGCGCGCGCCGAGCGTCGCGGACGCCCGACGGGATCACCGACCGGGGCCGTCGAGGATCTCGAGCACGTCGAGCCGCACGCAGCTCCCGGCCACGCCGACCAAGGCGCTCAGCGAGGGCAGGCTGCGCCCCTCGTCGCCCGAGACCCACTCCTTGACGTAGGTGCCGTGCGCGGTGTCGACGTCCAGCTCCGCGACCGCGCGCTCTTGCTCGGTCGCGTTTCCCGGATCGGCGGTCATGGCGCGCACGGCGAGCACGGTGACGCGCCGATCGCGCACGAGGTCGCCGCGCCGGTGCGCCACGCGCTGCGGCGTGCGTTGCGCGACCTCGAAGCTGCGGCCGACGAGACCCTGAAGGAGCGGCAGCGGCACCTCGCCTTCGAAGGCGACGCCCAGGCGATAGCGCTTGTCGTACTGCGCCTCCTTCAGCTCGGCGACGCGCGCGCGCGTCACGACCACGAAGGGGTCGATCTGCACGCGATGCCCTTCCTCGGCGTGGAAGCGCTCGAGGACTGCGCTCAGGTCGACGTCGTCGCGACGCGGCCCGACGACCTCGAACACGAAGGGGCGGCCGCGACCCAGCATGCGGACGTCGATGTCCTCGCGCCCGGCTCCGTGGAACTTCCCCGTGCGCGCGCGATAGGCGGGCAGCAGACGCCTGCCGAGCAGCTCCTGCACCGAGTCGTCGGTCAGCTTCCCGCGCCCCTGGCACTTCTCGCACTTCGTGCGGCGGTGACGGCTGCCCTTGCAGACCGGGCAGAAGAAGATCGTCTGCGGGAGACCGCGGACGAGCTTGCGGTAACGGGACTCGAGGTAGAGGGAGGGCGACTCCGGCACGCGGGCAGCATAGCTCGCGTGCCGGCGGCACTCACATCAGCGCGCCGCGAGGGAAACGCCCGTTCTGCACGCGCGAGGCGTCGGGAACGGCACCCGCGGCGTCCTGCTGGCGACGCTCGCGCAGACGCGCGACGAGGCGGAAGAAGTCGGTGACGGCGATCGGCGTCGAGAGGATCGACCAGATGTCGAAGCGCGGCTTCTCACCGGCCATGTCCTTGACCGCCTTCTCGGGCGCCATCACGACGAGGTCGATGCCGCGGTCGATGCTGCGCAGGTGCTCGATCATGCGCCGGGCCTCGGCGAAGTCGTCCGGCACGCCGAGGAACACCGCATCGAAGGGACGCTGGCGGAGCGTGTTCATGCCCCCGTATCCTTCGACGCAGGTCACCTTGAACTCGGGGAACTGCTGCATCCCCACCTTCACCTGATCGCGGACGAGATGGTCCTTCTCGACGAGCAGCACTTCCATCGTGTTCTCCGGACGCAGCACGCCGCCATGGCGTCGGGTCCGGAGGCTTGATCGGCTCCTGTCGTGGACGCGCTCAACCCGATCCGCTGCCTGGCCGGCCTCGACGAAGCCGGACTGGGACCGATCCTCGGCCCGCTGGTCGTCGCGGGAGCCGCGCTCGCCGGCCCGGCCGGGCTCGACCCCTGGCAGGCGCTCGAACCCGTCGTGACGCGCAACCGGCCACGGGACCGGCAGATCCAGGTCGCGGACAGCAAGAAGGTCAACCAGGGTCGCCTCGGGCTCGCGCGACTCGAGCGCACGGCGCTGGCCTTCTGGTCGACCTTCTCGCAACGCGTGCCCGCCACCGCGCGAGAACTCCTCGAACAGCTCGGCGCCGACACCGCGCGCATCCAGCGCTGCCCCTGGTACGAGTCCCTCGAGCTGCGCCTCCCGCTCGCTCTCGACCCGCAGGACCTGGAGCTCTGCACACACCACCTCGACGGAGCGCTGCGCGACGCCTCGATCCGCGTGCTCCACCTCGCGGTGCTGCCGATCGAGGTCGAGGAGTTCAACGCCTCGATCGCCGCGACGGACAACAAGAGCGCGACGCATCTCCACCACTACGTTCGCGTGCTGGCCGAACTGCTGCGGCGCATGGCGCCTGGTTCGACGGTCCTCGCCGACCGCTGCGGCGGACGCGCACACTACCGACACGCGTTGGCCGCGGCGTTTCCCGACGCGACCGTGGTCCGGCTGCAGGAGAGCGAGTCGATCTCGAGCTACGACGTGCGGCGTCGCGACGGGCCCGGGCGCGTGAGCTTCGCCACCGGCGGCGAGGAGCGCGCCTTCCCCACGGCCCTCGCGAGCTGTCTCGCGAAGTACGTCCGCGAGGTGATGGTGCACGCGCTCAACGACTGGTTCGTCGCACGCGTCCCGGGTCTCGCGCGCACCGCGGGCTATTGGGTCGACGGACACCGCTTCCTCGCGGACGTCGCCCCGCTCCTCGAGCGCGACGCTCTCCCCCGCGACCTGCTCGTGCGCGTGCGCTGACGACGGGCCCGGGTCGGCTGCGCGGAGCGCCCTTCCGCCGGCAGCCGCCGTGGCCCACAGTGTCGCCGCGGCAAGTGTCGCCCCGGCCGAGTGTCGTCGCTGCGGCGCTCCCGTCCCTTCCCCTCGCCATCGCCCCATGTCCTACGAGACCTACAAGCTCCTCCACGTCCTCGGCCTCGTCGCGCTCTTCCTCGGGCTCGGCGGCATCCTCGCCGGCGGTCGCAAGTCCTTCCTCGCGCTGCACGGCCTCGGTCTGCTGATCATGCTCGTCGCGGGCTTCGGGATGCAGGCGAAGGGCAGCCTCGGCTTCCCCGGCTGGATGATCGCCAAGCTCGGAGTCTGGGTGCTGATCGCGGTCACGCCCGTGGCGTCGAAGCGCGGCGTGCTCCCCGCCGGACTCGCGGTGTTGCTGATGTTCGCGCTCGGCGGCATGGCCGCATGGCTCGCGCTCGCGAAGCCGTTCTGAGCGGGACCGGTGCTCAACGCTTCTGGGCGAGGGCGTCCCGCTCGGTTCGCAACGCCTCGACCTCGCCCTCCGCACCGGTCGCGATCGACAGCTGGATCCGTTCGTCGAGCAGGCGGACGAGTCGATGGCGATCGGCGTCGCGCCCCCGTTCCCGGGCGATCGAACGCGCCATCTCGATCGCCTCGCGCAGTGCCGCATCGAGCGCCGTGTGCTCGCCACGCGCACGCAACACCGCGGCGATCTGCTCCTGTGCCTGGAGGATCGAGAGGCGCTGCATGAGGTCCTGGGACTCGTGGCCCTTCCCGAGGCCGCCCTCCAGGACGGCACGAGAGGCGCGCGCCTCGTCGAGCGCGCGACCGAAGCCACGCTCCCGATCGGCCATGCCCTTCGCGTGGCGCGCGATCTCCACCCAGGCCTCCGACGCGAGTCGGTGTGCGACCGGTTGCTGCGGCGTCAGCTCCACGATGCGCTCCGCGGCGGCCTCCGCCGCCGCGATCTCCCCGTTCGCGGCCAGGGCCCGCGCGAGGAGGGCGAAGGAGTCGCGCAGCCGCGCGCTCGAGTCCCGGTACTCGACACCCCGACTCCGCAGCGCTTCCTCGACCGCCACGGACTCGCGCAGCGCCTCGATCGCCCCGTGGACCTCGCCGCCGGCGAGTCGTGCGCGCCCGAGGGCACGCAGGACGAGGTGCTGCGTCACCCGCTGGGAGACCTGCTCGGCCTCCGTGGCGATGACGGCGGCGAGGAGCTCGGCGCTGCGCTGATAGAGCAGCGCCGCGGCCGTCGGCTCGCCGCGTGCCTCGGCGATCTGTCCCGAGGCGAAGGCTGTCGACGCGAGCATCTGACGATCCGCCGCGGTGACCTGACCGCTCGCCACGAGGCGTTCCGCGAGGTCCCGTCCGCGTTCGGCGGCCCGCGCCGCGTCGTCGAGCGGGAGCTCGGGGCGCATCCGCAGCCAGTCGGTGTGCGCCGTCACGTACTTGCCGAGCGCGCTCGCGAGTTCGCGTTGCCGCGGAGCGGAGTCGGGCTCGAGGGCGAGCAGTTCCTCGCGCAGGGCGATCACCTGCCGCAGCTCGTCGATCGCCTCCTGGTAGCGGAACCGCAGGATCAGGGTGTTCGCGAGGGTGAAGCGCGCCGAGGCGAGCGTCGCCCGCGCGGTCGGATCCCCGGGCAGGAGTCCGACGAGCGTCTCGCGGAGCCGGACCGCCTCACGCGCATCGCGTTCCGCGGGATCGAGGGTGCCGATGGCGAGCAGCGCACGCGCGCGCAGCTCGAGCACGGGCGCGAACTCCTCGAGGTGCGAAGGGTCGTCGCCACGCACCGCGAGCAGCTTCCGCCACTGCGATTCGAGTTCGACGAGCAAGGGGTGCGCGCGCTGCGCCTCCCCCCGCTCGACCGCCCACAGCGCCTCGTCGGCCCAGTTGCGCAGGAGGGCGGGGAGCCGCGGGTTCGCCGCGCCCCCGCGCTCCACCGCGCGCTGGGTCGCACGGTGCGCGGCCTCGATGGCACGCTCGGCGGCGGCGGCCGCGTCCGCCCCGGGCGCGACGCGCGCGCGGGCCACGAGCGCGCGCGCGAGCTCGCCGCGCGCGAGGCCCACGCGGTCCTCCGTCACGATGTCGTCGGGATCGATCCGAAGGAGCTCCTCGAGAGCCGCGAGTTCGCGCGCGCGTTCGCGCGCGGCGCCGTCGTGATCCCCGCGACGTGAACTCTCCGCGGCGCGCACGGCTGCGATCGTGGCCCTGAGCTCGATCGCCGGAACGCCGGCGCCATCGGGGACGACGATCGCGTCGAGCGTCTTCAGCGCATCGTCGGGCCGGTCGAGTTCGAGCAGGAACCACGCGATGCGGGCCTGGACCAGTCCGGCCGTCGCGCGATTGCCCACGCCCGCCGTGGTCCGGCCGATCACCGAACGGCAGAACGCGAGCCCGCTCTCGAGCAGGCGACGGCGCTCGGCGTCGAGTCCGGGGAAGCGGCGCAGCCGTTCACCTCCCACTTCGACGAGCAAGGCATCGGCGGCGCGCAGCGCGACGTCGAGCGCCTCTTCCGCCTCGGAACGCGCACCGGCTTCGGCGAGCTGTGCCGCGCGGGCCTCCCGCCAGAATCCCAGACTGAAGGCGAGGCCCACGACGAGCGCGACGAAGACCGACGCCGCGGCGATCGCCGCGCTGCGATGGCGCTTCGCGAAGCGCGAGAGGAGATAGCGCGCGCCCGGCGGACCCGCGGTGACCGGTTCGAAGGCGAGATGCCGCCGCAGATCGGCGGCCAATGCGATCGCCATCGGATAGCGGCGGTTCCGATCGCGCTCGAGGGCGCGCATCGTGATCCAGTCGAGATCGCCGCGGAGGAGGCGACGCAGCGTGCCCGGGTCGGTCGCGCGGCGTTGGGCGATCGAGGTCCCGGCGTCCCCGAGCGTGCTGACGCGCGTGCTGGGCGTCGGCGGATCGACCTCGTGGAGGACCTCGTGCATGCGCCCCTCGACGCCGTCGCGAAGCTGGCTCGAGTCGACCGGAAGCTGTCCGGTCAGGAGCTCGTAGAGCACGACGCCGAGCGAGTAGACGTCGGTGCGCGTGTCGACATCGACGCGGTTGGCCGCCTGCTCCGGGCTCATGTACTCGGGAGTGCCGAGGACACGTCCGAGCTGCGTGTGCAGCGACAGGGGCACGAGACGTTGCTGCAGCGATTTCGCGACGCCGAAGTCGATGACCTTGGGCCAGGGTCGTCCGTCGCGATCGGTGACGAGGATGTTCGACGGCTTGAGGTCGCGGTGAAGGATCCCGCGCTCGTGCGCGTGCTGCACGGTCTCGCAGACCTCGGCGAAGAGCGCGAGGCGTTCCGCGGTGTCGAGCTGGCGATCGTCGCAGTAGCGCGTGATCGGCACGCCCGCGACGTACTCCATCACGAGGTAGGGCCGCTGGTCCGGCGTCTCGCCCGCGTCGAGGACCTTCGCGATGTTGGGGTGATCGAGGAGCGCGAGGGCCTGTCGCTCGAGCGCGAAGCGCGCCAGCACCTCGTGCGTGTCCATGCCGCGGCGGATCACCTTGAGAGCGACCCGGCGTGGCAGGGGCTCCTTCTGCTCGGCGAGCCAGACCTCGCCCATGCCGCCGCGACCGAGGCGCTCGAGCACCCGATACGGACCGATCCGCTCGGGCAATGCGTCCTCGGCCTCACGGAGCATGCCCGCGCGTCGCAACGCCGCCATCCGCGCGCGCGCCAACTCGGCCAGCTCGGGCTCCCGTGCGAGGACCGCGTCCGCAGCCTCCCGCCCGTCACACTCCAGCGCGAGGATCGCGCGCGCCACCAGGTCGGCGACACGGTCGAAGTCCGAGGCGGCCGAGGGCTCGTTGGGCCCCGCCGGTCGGAGGTCCTGCGGCTCGCTCATCGGTCGCGATGATAGACGCACCGCGGCGCACGGGATCAGCCCCCATCGTCGCCGAGCAATTCGGCGACGCGTGCCAGTCCACGGGCGACGAGGCCGCGCACCGCCGACTCGGTCACGCCGAGTTGCTGCGCGATCTCGGAGTAGGCGATGCCGCCGAGTCGAGACATCAGCACGGCGTCGCGCTGTCCCTCGGGGAGCTGCCGCATCGCGGCCTCGACGCGCGCGAGCTGTTCCTTCCCGACGGCGTGGCGGCTCGGCGTACAGATCGACGCGTATTGCTGGAGCAGCTCGGCGTCGTCGTCCTCGGGAAGCAGCTCCTCCTTCGATCCGGCCCGCCGCGCTCGCCGGTGATAGCGGTAGCGGTCGAGGATCTTCCGGGTGGCCTGGAGGAAGAGCCAACCGCGGAACGCCTCGTCGCCGCGGTACTCGATCGCCTCCAGATCGGCGATCACCTCGCGGCACACCGACTGCGCGAGATCGCGGATCGACTCACGCTGGGCAAGCTCACCGTCGACCTTGCAGCGGAGGAAGGCCGTCAACGCGGGCAGATGGCGCGCGAAGAGGGAGTCGAGCGCGACCCGGTCACCCGACCGGGCCGCGGCGATCGTCTTGCGGAGCTCGTCCTGCATGACGGGAGTCGGAGGGTTCGACGCTCACGCGAGGCCGCCCGCGAGACACGCGCTCAGTTCCAGCGGAAGAGCGAGATCGGGCAGTCGTCGCGACGCACGGAACCCGTCGTCGCGCTCGCGTTGCCGGAGGCATAGACCATCGCGGCGAGCGGATACATGCCGAGCGTGATCTTCGTGCTGTTGCTGAACGTGAAGCCGAGGTTGTTCGCGAACAGGTCGAAGATCGAGCACTGTCCGAAGACCTGCGCGTGGAAGAGCGCCGGGTCGGCAGGCAGCTGGAACTGGAAGTTGGCAGCGCCGCCCGTGTTGCCCTGGGCCGCGATCGCGACCTGCGGCAGCACGTAGAGCGTGCAGCCGGGCGCACCGAAGGGCGTGCAGTCCACCGGCGGAGTCTGGACGAAGTCGAGGTTCAGCCACACGAGGCTGCTCGCCGGAGCGCGCGAGAGGTTGTAGTAGAGGTAGCCGCCGAGGTACGAGTAGCTCTGCACGACGAGCTGGGGAACCTGGCCCGCCGACGTGATGCAGCCCGTGCCGATGCTCTGCGTCGGGGAGAGGAAGCCGCCGTTGTCGATGTAGTAGTTGAACGCGAGGTTCGCGTTGTTGTTCGCCGTGACCACGTACTCGACGATCAGGTTCTCGTTGCTGTGGTACGTGTAGGGCGTCGTGAGGGTGATCCAGAGCTCCTGGAGGTTCGTGTTGTTCGTGAACGTCGGCAGGGCCACGATCGCGGGGCCGAACACCAGCGTGCGAGGCGTCGCACCGTCGTAGTTGTTCGCGTAGTTGGACGTCATGGTCGCCGACGTCTTGGTCGTGCTGCCCATGTAGATCGCGAGCTGGATCGACTTGCCGGCGGAGGCCGTGTTGTCGTCCTGGCGGAAGCCGACCTGCGTGATCGGGTGGTTGTTGGTGATGGTCAGGTCGCGACGGTCGTACACGATCTGCGTGCGGGAGATGCCGGCCGACAGCGGGTAGCGGGACTCGGACGAGTTGCCGGCCGTGGCCGCCCAGTCGGACGGGAAGACGGAGGTGGTCTGGGCGGAAGCGAGCGAGCCGAGGCTGGCGAGCGCGAGGAGCGCGATGGAAAGACGCATGTTCTGATCTCCGGGGGTGGGTTCGAATGGACAGCGACAGAGCGAGAGCGCCGTTCGAGACCGCACGCGAAAAACCGAAGATTCTTCGCCGACGCGCCGCGGGTCAGCGCGCGCGCAGGTGGACCAGAACGGTCTGACCCGGGAGCTCGTCGCCGATCGCCGCGATGCGCACGGCGATTCCCCACTCCTCGATCCGCGGATCGACGCGGAGCGGCACCGGGACGGTCTCCACCGCCCGCGACACGCCGAGGATCCGCGAGCTGTGGCGTTGCCCGCGTCGGCCCGGGAGCTCCAGCTCCACCTCTTTCGCTCCGGCGATCAGCGCCCGGGCATGCTCGGGCACGTAGGCGACCACGTCCCCCGCGGCGGGCGAGACGATCGTCAGGACGGTCTCCCCCGCGCGGACGCGCTCTCCGACGGCCGCCGCGACCCGCTCCACGACGCCGGCATGCGGCGCCTCGAGCGCGCACTCCGCGATCGCCCGCGCGACCTCTTCGAGGACGACCTCCTGCTCGCGGATGCGCCAGCGGTACGGTTCGAGCCGCGAGTCCGCTGCCCGTCCGACGTGCACCGCGAGCCCCGCGAAGCGCTCCAGACGCTCGCGAGCCGCCGCGACCCGCGCCTCCTGGGCCGCGAGCACCGCCTCGAGCTCCTTGCAGCGCTCCTGGTAGCGATCGCGCTCGGTCTGCAGCGCGACGCGTTCGCCTTCCGCGGCGATGCCCTTGCGCTCGAGTTCCAGGTGCCTGACGAGCGCGTCCTCGGCGCCGCGCGCGAGCACGCGGGCCTCCTGCAGGGTGGCGACGGTCACGAGGCGGTCGACCGCGGCCTCCTCGTGATCGCGCGCGAGCCGCGATCGCTCGCGGCCGGCCTCGACGTCCCGCTCCACGGCCCCGAGCGCGGTCTCGTCGCGGAGTTCGAGCTCCTCGCTCTGGAGCTCGGCCCGCACGCGCTCGAGTTCGTGGCGGGCACGGGCGAGGCGCAGGCGCTGCGTCGAGTCGTCGAGCCGCGCGACGACCTGTCCGGCGACGACCTCGTCACCGACGGCCACGTCGAGCGCGACCAGACGCGCATCCACCGCCGCGGCGACCGCGACGCGACGCACGTCGACGAGGCCGCGCAGGCTCCCCGAGCTCCGGTTCTCGCGACCCAGCACCAGCACGCCCGCGATCGCGGCGAGCCACACGATCACGGGAACCGTCCGCCGCGCGCGATGGCGGAATCGCCGCGCGAGACCATGGCGCGCAGCCGTCGGCTGGAAGGGCGGCAGCTCGAGCGTCGGCTCCCCCATCACAGCTCCTGCTCCTCATCCTGGACGAAGAGGCTCGTCGCACGCACCCCGGGGATCGCACCGAGGTCCGTCAGCAATGCCGAGGACTGCGCCGGATCCACGAGGCGGAGGCGGTAGGCGAACTCCATGTTCGAGGTGCCGGTCTCGCGGAGGTGCATGAGGGTGAACAAACTGCAGTAGTGGCGCAGGATGGTGCGAAGCCGGGCCTCGCGAGGTTCATCCGCGGGCATGGTCAGGCGCAGCACCGAGTCCGCGGCGACCCGCTCGCCGAACTGGCTCCAGCTCAGGTAGGCCGCGACCGCGAGCGCGAAGACGGTCGCGACGAACGCGAGCTCGAGATTGCGCGTGCCGACCGTGATGCCCACCCCCACCGCAAGGAAGAGGAAGGTGGCGTCGCGCGCGTCCTTGATCGGAGTGCGGAAGCGGATCAGGGCCAGCGCGCCGAAGAGTCCGAAGGCCCGCGCCAGGTTGTTCCCGATCGCGAGCATCACCGTGGTCACGATCAACGCCAGCAGGATGAGCGACTGGACCTGCGATCGCTGGTAGGACATCCCGTGGTGGGTCCAGGCGTAGACCCACGCGACGAGTTGACCGAGGACGAGCGCGGCGAGGAGGTGGAGCAGCAGGTCGGCCACGGAGGTTTCGCCGCCGCCGAACCAGGAGAGGACATCGAGGAGATCACCCATGCGTCTTCAGCTCCGACCGACGGGTCAGTTCCGACGGAACGCGCCGTGCGTCGCGCACGCTTCGATCGAGTGGCCGTACTTGGAGTACGAGACGCGCGTGAGCTCGAGAGCCTGGATCACCTTCGCCATCCAGGTCGACATGCAGCGGTTGAACTTGAACTCCACCACCACGCGTCGCCCCTCCACCGGGACGTAGTCGGGTCGCGCGACGCGCAGCCTGCCCTCGTCCGTGACGGCGGCCTGCAGATGGCGGTCGAAGGTGACCCGGATCTCCGGATCGAATCGACCGACCCAGGCCTCGCGGTCGTAGCGGACCACGGTCCTCGGCTGCGCCGCGGTGACCGCCGCGAGCGAGAAGAACTCGAGCAACGCCCGGTGCGTGCGCGGGTCGTGGATCGCGTCGACCGCCGCGGGGTCGGCGAGCATTCCCTCGGCCGCCGGGCGGAGGACCGCCGCGCGCGTCTTCTCGACGATGCCGTCACGACGCCGCTTGATCTCGAAGAAGCAGACGCCGTCCGCGTCGTCGGAGTACGTGCGCACCCGCAGCTTGAAGCGATCGCGCAGTCCTTCGACGGTCTCCCGGTAGAGCGGGAGCTCGCTGCCGTCGAGATACAGGCTCGCGATCGGATAGGTGTTGCCCTCGAAGCGCGCAGCGAACGGGTCCGGTTCCACGTAGGGCGCGACGCCGGCGCGCACGCGGCGCGCCAGCGACTCCTCCACCAGGAACTTGAGCTCGCGTCGCTGCGCGCGCAGGGCGCGCGGCGAGACATTGGTCACGGGCAGAACTTCATCTCGAGGCCGTTGCTCGCCGTCGCGCCCTGGGCGTCGATCGCGAACGCCTGCGCGAAGTTCGAGAGCCCGACCATCGCCGGGTCGTTCGCGATCGGCATCACGGTCGTGAACGCGCCCTGCGCGTCGAGGCCGACCGTGATCGGACCGACGATCGTCGACGCCTCGAGCAGGAGCACGATCGGCACGAAGCCGAGGTCGACCGCATCGCCGCCCAGGGACAGCGCGAGACCCGCGAGCCCGGCCGGCGGACCACCGCTGATCGTGAGGTTCGGCGAGGTGCCGATCTGGGGCTGCGCGCTCAGCGCGAGCGTCATGCGGTGCAGGCCGCGCACCGTCGGTGAGTAGGAGCGCAGTCCGCAGACCGGGATCTCGTTGCGCACGAACGGGGTCGGTGCGGGGAACGTGACCCAGTCGGGCAGGCCGTCGAAGAGCCGCCCCGTGGAGACGTTCGCGGTCTGCTGCCCGAACACGAGCGAGTCGACCAGGGTCTGCCCGTCGGCCAAGAAGAGCCCCACGGCCTCACCACTCGTCGAGAGCTTGAAGTTGGCGTGCAACGGGCCCTGGGTGCCGTCCTCGTCGCACCACACGTGCAACACGCCGTGCGCCGGGATCGTCGTGCCCGCCGGGATCTGGAACTTCGTGACGGACAGGTCATCGGTCAGCCACATCCCGCCGACGTTCACCGAGCCCGTCGAGGTGTTGTAGAGCTCGAGCCAATCCTCGAACTGGCCGGCCTCGTCGACCGGCCCGGTCGTGTTCTGGGCGACGAACTCGTTGATCACGATCGGCGAGGTGCCGGTCGGCCAGCCGAGCTGGTATTGACGGGCGCCGAAGTCCGCATTGAGCGGCAGGAAGCTCATGTCGCCGATCGCGGTGGTCGCGAGCACGTAGTAGTCGACGAAGGCCCCGGGACCGAAGCCCGGGATGCTGCCGCCCCACACGCCGTCGGCTGCGGCGCCGTCGCCGTGCTGGCCGTCGTCGAACATGTTCGTGCGGATGAACGGACCGACCGAGCGGTACCAGAGCTGGACGGAGTTCGCGTTCGCCGTCGCCGACACGGTCACCGTCACCGGCTGGTTGATCTGCGGCGCGCTCGGTGCGTGCGTGAGGTTCGAGAGCGTCACGCGCACGCGATTGAACTCGGTCTGACCGCGGAGGAACGCGTCCCGCGCCGTGATCAGGGGCTGCAATCCTGGGATGGTCACCGTGCGTCCACCCTCGGTGACCGTCACCGACTGCGTGAGGTTCTGCGTGAACGCCGTCGTCGAGTAGATCTTCTTCGTGTCGGCGATGACGTCCGGCGCGATCATCGCGTGGTACTGCGTGATCACCGGCCCCAGCACGGCCCAGGAGAACGAGGTCTCGAGGATGTTCCGGTAGTGGGCGTCGTAGCGCTCGCGCCAGTCCGGGAAGACCAGCGTCTTGCTGAACGCCGGCTTCGAGGCCAGCGTGGTGTTCAGCCACGGGTTCAGGTTCGAGCTCCCGGCCAACGCCTCGTTGAGGTCGAACGGGAACATGTGGAAGGCCCCGTGGATCTCGTCGCGGTAGAGGAAGTGGTCCTTGCCCGAGCCGATGTAGCTGTCGTCCTGGGTCATGATGTTCATGACCGAGGCGTATCGATAGAACTGGTCGACGTTGAACCAGGCGGGCAGAGTCGCCTGCAACTGCGCCTGCGGCGTGTTGTTCAGCACGTTGCAGAGCTGCATCAGATCGGTGCCGTCACCTTGCTTCGCCTGGTAGGCGCTGAGGTAGCTGCTCACGAGGCTGCCGAGCCAGGTCAATGCGCAGCGCCCATTGCCGAAGGTCCCCGAGGTCGGGAAACCGCGGTAGCGATTGCCGTCGTTGGAGCGGAACCAGTCCTTCGCCCAGTCCTTGTTCGGCTGCTGGACGTTGATGTAGACGCCCCAGTAGACCCCATTGAGGTAGAGCTTCACGAAGTTCGCCCGCGGCGCCGGACCATGCCGCCGCATCACCCAGTAGGTGAGGAACTCGCGGATGAAGGTCGGGTCGTGGAAGCCGTTGTTCAGGTTGAGGTTGTCGTAGCCGTAGAGGTCCTGCCCCGCGACGAAGGCATCCGTCCGGATGTTGAAGCTCTTCTTCTCCGAGCCCGGCGGCAACATCGTGTAGGACGTGTTGCCGCGGAAGCGCACGCCGCAGTTCGGGTACGTCACGCCGTCGACGGTCATGTCGGCGGGGATGTCGATCTCCGGTCCGTAGTTCTGGACCAGCAGGCTCCACCAATTCGCCTGGTTGAACTGCAGGTAGATGGTCCGGTAGGCCTGCTCGTCGTAGAAGTCGGGCACCTGTGCGGAGACGGATGCCGAGGCCGCCGCGAAGCAGAGTGCGGCCAGGGAGAGACGAAGGAGCATGGGGTGTCTGCGGAGAGGGGAGGGGGCAGGCAGACCGGCCGTGCTCGGGACCAGGGCTCGCGAGGTCCGCCACGGCATGCTTGATCAAGCTTAGATCAAGACGCGGTGAACGAGACCTTCCCGCGACGATCCACGCGTGGATTCAGGGCGCGGTGCCCGCGGGGCCGCGCCGGGCATCGGCCAGCACGCCGACCCGCAATTCCGCGCGCAACGCGCGCTGGAGCTCGGGCGGGCGGAGCCGTCCGGCGAGCAGGTCGCGGTAGGCCGCGATCGCGCCGGTCACCGCAGCGCCGTCCTCCCGGACGAATTCGAGCCGCAGGCGCCGCGCGCCGAGACGCAGGGCGGCGCCGAGCACGCCGGCCGCCGTCTGGAGGGTGCCGTTGAAGACCGTGTTCCGGCACCCGGCGTCGACGATGACCGGGTGCTCGAAGCCCAGTCGGTCGCGCAGCGCGATCGCGTGGCGCTCGCACGGGCGCCCGCAACTCCGGAAGTCCCGGCCCTCGCTGAGCAGGTGGGCATGGACGCAGTGCTCGGTGTGGAACGTCGGCATCCGCACGTGGAGGGCGAGCGTCGCCCGCGCCGCCGGCATCGCCCGCAGCAGCGCCTCGAGCTGCGGGGCATCGAGATCGTGCGACGGGGTCACGGTGTCGAGCCCCGTGCCGAGCAGGAAGGCCGCGCTCAGACCGTTCGTGACGTTCAGCGAGAAGTCGCCGTGCAGGATCGGGCGCTGCCCGGGGGGCAAGGCGGCGAAGAGCTCGAGTGCGCCGAAGTGGCGGACCAGGATCCCGTCGGGCGCAAGGTCGAGGAGCCGCGTGTCGAAGCGACGCTCCCCCGGCTTCGTGACCCGCAGCGTCGCGACCACGACGGACAGACCGGCCGAGCGGGCGCGTGCCACCGCCTGACCCAGTCCGGCGAGTTCCATCCAGTCGAGCTCGACCTCCGGCAGACCCGCGGCGATCACCGCTTCGAGCTGCTCGTCGCTCCGACAGAGCGGCACGAGCCGGGGCTCCGACGGCGCGACCCAACGAGACGACGTCGCGGGGGAGGAGCCGAGGGCGTCGCGCAAGCGGCCAAGGGCGCCCACGGGAGCGAGCGCGCGCAGGGGGCCGCGTTCGAGGCGCGGCAGGAGTCCGTCGACGATCGCGCGGCGCAGGCGCTTCAGCTCGGAGACCGGCAGGTACAGCCCTGCCGCGAGCCCGGCGAGCTCGAGCGCGCCGAGCGCGAACGGAGTGCCGCCGAAGGCGCCGAGCTTCTCCCGCAGGAGCGCCTCGTTCAGGTCGCCGCCTCTCGCCGTCGCCAGCGGCATCGCGCTCTCGAGCGAGAGCGCTGCGCCGACCCCGGCGACCTCGATCCGCAGCGGACTGCCCGCGGAACCGTGGAGCGCGAGCGCGAGGGGCACTCGACCCGAGGGCTCCCCGGTCGCGATCCGGACCGACGGGTCACTCGTCAACCAGACGCGTTGGCCGGCCCGCACGCGCGCGAGGTCGGGACCCTGTCGCCCGAAGCCCAGGAGCCAGCCGTCGCGCGCCGGGCGCACCCGCCAGATCGCCCCGCCCGCCTCGTCGTCCTCGGGCTGACCATCGTCGAAGACCACCCCCATGCCCGGCCGCGGCTCCGGCGGCTCGAGTCGGGCCGGTGCGCTGCCCGCGAGCGGCGAGCTGGGCTCGCCCCTGGGCTCGCGACGGGTCGCCAACGCCGCCGCGCCGGTCCAGGGTCGCCCGTCCGGATCGCGCGCGACCTCGACCTCGTCGCCGTTCACGCCGCGCACGCGACCGAGATAGTGGCCGCGGTGCTTGGGGAAGCGACCTTCGACGAGCTCCTGGTGGTCGGAGCCGGCGAGGAAGCCGTCGGAGAAGCCCCGGGTGTACGACGACCCCATGTCGCGGAGGTCGAGCGCGAGCTGGCGCTCCGCCGCGGCGCGATCGACGCCCCGGGTCAAGGCGTCGATCCAGCGCCGGTAGCCGGCCACCGCCGTCCCGACGTAGCCGGGCCCCTTCTGGCGCCCCTCGATCTTGAGCCCCTCGATGCCGAGCCCAAGGAGCTCCTCCACCGCCCGCACTCCGGCGAGGTCCTTCGGGCTCAGGAGGTAGCGGAGATCGTCGAGTTCGCGGGGCCGGCCATCGAGCACGAGCTCATAGGGCATGCGGCAGGACTGGGCGCACTGGCCGCGGTTCGCCGAACGGCCGCCCCAGGTCTCGCTCGTGAGGCACTGGCCGCTCCAGGACACGCAGAGGGCACCGTGCACGAAGACCTCGAGTTCGAGCGCGCACTCCTCGCGGAAGCGCCGGATCTCCTCGACCGAGAGCTCGCGCGGCACGACGACGCGCGTGACGTGCAGGCGCGCCGCGAGCCGGGCCGCGTCCGGATTCGCGATCGTCATCTGCGTGCTCGCGTGCACCTCGAGCGCCGGGCAGATCGCGTGTGCGAGCAACGCGATCGCGGGGTCCTGCACGATCAACGCATCGACACCGCTGGCCGCGACGTCGCGCAGCAGCGCCTCGGCCTGCGCGAGCTCGTCCTCGAAGACGAGCGTGTTCAGCGTGAGGTAGGCCTTGGCTCCCGCCCGGTGGATGCGCGCCACGGTGGCACCCAGTTCCGAGCGCGGGAAGTTCGCCGCGCGAGCCCGCGCATTGAAGCCCTCGTCGAGGCCGAAGTAGACCGCGTCCGCGCCCGCGGCGAGCGCCGCATCGAGTGCGTCCTGGCTGCCCGCCGGCGCCAGCAGCTCGGTGCGTGCGCCGTGACTCACGCCGTCCGCATGCCGAAGCGCGCCTCACGGCGCGCGGCCTCGATCCGATCCTGCGGCACGCGCCGCAGGCGACGCGCGAGGCCGAGCTTCGCCATCGACCAGATCCACCACTTCGTCGGATCGAACTGGTACCAGCGCACGCCGTTGCGGTAGTCGATCGGGAAACGGTGATGGAAGTTGTGATAGCCCTCACCGAAGGTGAGCAGCGCGATCCAGAACGAATCGAAGGCCGACGAGGCGGTGTCGAAGGTCTTCTTGCCGAACGAGTGCGTCAGCGAGTTGATCGAGAAGGTCGCGTGCCACTGCACGACGAGCCGCAGCCAGCCGGCGACCAGGATCGTGCCGATCGCATCACCCCAGAGCAGGCCGAACGCACCCGGCACCACGACCCCGAAGACGATCGCGAGCGGCACGTAGTAGCGGTGCTGGAAGGCGACGAGCGGGTCGGCGCCCAGGTCGCGCACGAGCGCGAGGTTCTTCTCGGCCGGCGATTGGAAGATCACCCAGCCGATGTGCGCCCACCAGAAGCCCTTGCGGATGTCGTAGGGGTCGTCATCCGTGTCGGTGTGGGCGTGGTGCGCACGGTGGTCGGCCGACCAGGCGAGCGCGGAGTTCTGGACGGAAGCGGCACCGAAGGCCAGCGCGAAGGCCCGGAGCAACCAGGACCCCTGGTAGGAGCCGTGCGAGAAGAGCCGGTGGTAGCCACCGGTGATCGACAGTCCACAGCAGATGCCGTAGACGAGCCCGAAGGCGAGCGTCCACCAGGAGAAGTGGATCGCGGCGAGATAGACGACGGCGAAGGCGGCGAGCAGGTGGGCGACGAATAGGAACGTGAAGTTCGTCCAGTTCAGGCGGAGGCTGGTCATCGAGAGATTACGAAACTCGCGGCTGCACGACCCGAGGTCGTCGGAACAGAGGTCAGGACGTCCCTGCGTGCGCGTGAGTCGACTGGGAGCGGCGGCGAGTCCGAACCTCGCCGCGCGAGGGCGGCGATCTCGATCCACGGAGCGAAGACGCGAGCATCTTATCGGCACGGCGCTGGACGGAAGCGCGCGGACTTGCCGTTCTCGCCGGGACTCCACGTGCAGCTCCCCCTCGCCGCTCCCTGCGACCATCCCTCCCACCGCCGACGAGCGCGAGCACGAGGGGGACCGATCCCGGCGTATCCTGCAGCCGTGAGCCAACGCGACGAAGCGCGGAGCGACGACCTGCACCTCGCGACCCTGCGCGCCGAGATCGACGATCTCGATGCGCGGATCGTCGATCTCCTCCACGAGCGGGCCGCCCGGGTCCGGGCCGTGGGCGCCCGCAAGCGGGCGCTCGGGCTGCCCGCGCTCGACCCGGCGCGGGAGCGGGCGATGGCAGTCCGCCTCGCCGCGCCGCGGGAGCGCGGCCTCGGGCAGCGAGACCTCGCCCGCATCCTCGCGTTCGCGATGCGCAGCTACCGCCGCATCGCGGCATCGCCGGACGAGCCGCTCCGCGGACGATTCCCGACCTGAGACCCGCGCGGCCGTGAGTCGGGGTGCCGTGCTATCGTCCTTCGCCCGCCGGTCCCCCGCTTGAACTCCCAACCGCGCACCGCTCCCGCCGCGCGGCCGTCGACCGATTCGCTCCTCCGTCCGCGTCCCGAGCTCGAGCCGCCGAGCCCGCCCCCGCGTGCGCCGGTCGTCGACGCCGTCGTGTTCGGGCTCATCGCCGCGGCGATCTACGTGATCGCCGCGCCGCGCATCCTGTACGGACCCGACGCCTTCACCTTCTACCAGATGGCCCAGCAGGGCGGCGCCGTGCACTGGATGCACGTGCTCTACCTCCCGGTGCTGCGGCTCGCGGTCCGCGTCACCGAACCCTTCGGCATCGAGCCCTTCCGCGCGCTCGCGGGCGCATCGGCGGTCGCCACCGGACTCGGGTTGGCCCTGCTCCACCGCGGTGCGGCGCGGCTCGGCGCCACGCGCGCGCAGGCGATCGCGCTGCTCGTGCTCGTCGGCACGACCCCGGCCGTCGCGTTCTTCGCCGTCCTGCTCGAGGTGCAGGGCGTCTTCTTCGGCGCCGTGTGCATCGCGTGGCTCGCGACGACGGCGTTCGTCGCCGCGCCGCGCGCGCGCCACGTCCTGGCGATCGGACTCGCGACGGGGCTCGCGGCGTTAGTGCACGCGAGCGGCCACGTGCTCCCGATCGCGGCCGCGGCCTTCGGGCTCGCGATGATCGACCTGCGTGCGCTCGGGCTCGCGCGGCTCGTGTGCTTCGGCGTCGTCGGGGCGGCCGCGCACTTCGCCCTCCCCGCCGCGGCGCAGCTCGCGGGCTTCGACATCCTCGGCTCGACGTCGAACTCCGCGGCGTTCGTGTCCGGCAGCACGCAGGGCGCCGGCGGTCTCGAGCACTTCGGCGTGATCCTCCGCAACGAGTGGTTGCTCTCGTTCGCGCCGTCGTGCCTCGCGGTGTATGCGGCACTGCGCGTGCCGTCGCTGCGGCGCCTGCTCGCCGCGATCCACGTTCCGTTTGCGGTCTACCTCTTCGTCGCCTGGGCGTTGCTGGGCTACACGTTCGGCGTCCACGGCATCGAGCACGGCGCGTACTTCCTGCCCCTCGCGTTCCCGCTCGCCTGGCTGACCGTGCGCTCGATCCCGTGGCCCGGCGTGCTCGCGCTGGCCCTGCTGGGCGCGGCGTCGTCGTGGGCACACGTGCGACACGAGACCGGCGAGCGCGCGGCCCTCTACGAGCCCTCGGCGGTGATCGAAGCGCTCGGCAGCGATGCCGGCCTGCTCGTCGTGCAGGACGCCAAGGACGGCGAGCTCCTCGCGCTCGACGCGCCGCGCCTCGCGTTGATCCCCTTCGACGTGATCGTGGGCGGAGCTCCGCGCTCGTTCGACGAGATCGTCGCGCAGCTCGCCGTGCAGATCGATGACCTCCACCGCCAGGGGCGTCCGGTCGCATTCGCGTCGCGGGTCTACGACCCCCTGCTGGCCGTCGACGACGCGTTGCCGCGTTGGCTCGCGCAGCGCTATGTGGTGGAGCCGCGTCGCGTGCGCGGCTTCCGCTGCTACGCGGTCGTGCCCAAGCCGCGCTGAAGCGGCCGGCGGCGCGTGGCCGGAGCGGGAGGGCGTCGGTAGCATCCCTCGCCCTCAGAAGGTCACGATGTCCGAGCACAAGCAATACGACCCCGCGTCCATCGAGACCGCGATCACCGCCCGCTGGCTGCAGAGCAAGGCCTTCGCCGCGACGCCCGACGCGCGCCGGGATCGCTACGTGATCATGATGCCGCTGCCGAACGTCACCGGCGCGCTGCACATGGGGCACGCGATGGACAACGTCATGCAGGACATGCTGACGCGGTGGCATCGCATGCGCGGCGACAACACGCTGTGGCAGGCGGGGACCGACCACGCGGGGATCGCGACGCAGCAGGTCGTCGAGACGCGCCTCTTCGAGCTCGAGAAGAAGACGCGCCACGACGTCGGCCGCAGCGAGCTCGTGCGCCGCATCTGGGAATGGAAGGACCAGTACCAGAAGCGGATCGTCGGGCAGCAGCAGCGCATGGGCTGCTCGTGCGACTGGGACCGCCAGCGCTTCACGATGGACGCGGTGTGCGCGCGCGCCGTGCGCCACACCTTCTTCCGCATGTTCGCGGAGGGCCTCATCTACCGCGGCGACCGCCTCGTCAACTGGGACTGCTCGCTGCAGACCGCCGTCGCCGACGACGAGCTCTACAAGGCCACGGTCAACGGCCAGTTCTGGCACCTGCGCTACCCCGTGGTCGATCCGCGGCCGGGCGAGCCGACGCACGTGATCGTCGCGACGACCCGGCCGGAGACGATGCTCGCGGACACCGCCGTCGCGTGTCACCCCGATCCGGCCACGGCGCTGACGGCGGCGATCGACAAGGCCCGCGAGAAGCTCGCATCCGCCCCGCAGAAGGAGCGCGCCGAGGCCGCCGCGGAGCTGGAGGCGCTCGAGACGCGGCGCACGACGCATCTGGCGCACCTGCAGACCGTCGCGCGCATGGCCCGTGACGGCCGCAAGGTCCGCCTCCCGCTGATGGATCGCGAGATCCCGCTGATCCTCGACTCCTGGGCCAAGCCCGAACTCGGATCGGGGTGCGTGAAGATCACGCCGGGACACGACCCCAACGACTACGAGGTCTGGTCGCGCCACAAGGACGAGATCGGGATCATCAGCGTGCTGGCGACCGATGGCTCGATCAACGAGCACGGCGGTCGTTACCGCGGCCTCGATCGCTTCGAGGCGCGCAAGCGGGTCGTCGCCGATCTCGCGGCCCTGGGGCTGCTGGAGCGGGTCGAGGATCGCGCGATCGAGATCGATCACAGCGATCGCAGCAAGACGATCGTCGAGCCCTTCGTCAGCAAGCAGTGGTTCGTGCGCATGGGCGACGTCGACGGCGGCGTCGTGTGCGGCCGTGGCACGCCGAACGAGTTCCGCACCGCGGGCCTCGCGCAGGCGGCGATCGACGCGGCGAACCCGCAGTGGCGCACGAAGACCGGCCGCAACGTGCGTTTCTGGCCGGATGCGGACCGCTACCACAAGATCTACACGCAGTGGCTCGCGGAGAAGCGCGACTGGTGCATCAGCCGTCAGCTCTGGTGGGGCCATCGCATCCCCGTCTGGCGCGGCACGTTCCGGGCCGCGCAGCTCGTCGCGCTCGAGGGCATCCTGCTCCAGCCGATGGACGGCATCGCCGCGTGGATCACGCTGCAGGACGGCTCGCTCGCGTCGCCGAAGGACGCGGTCGCACTCGCGAGGTCCGGCGATCCGCGCGCGGCGAGCGTCGAGGCGCTCGTCTGCGTGCGCGACGAGGACAAGGAGCGGGCGCTCGACGCCATCCTGCGCTCGGGCGGCCTCACGCCCGACGAGGACGTGCTCGACACCTGGTTCAGCAGCGCGCTCTGGCCGCACAGCACCCTGGGCTGGCCCGATCCCGCGACCGCGAAGGTCGACCCGGGCCAGACCGCACTCGGCAGCAAGGACGGCGCACCCGACTCCCTGAGCTGCTACTACCCGGGCTCCTGCCTCGTCACGGGCCGCGACATCATCACGCTCTGGGTCGCCCGCATGGTGCTGACCGGGCTCTACAACCTCGGCGACGTGCCGTTCACCGACGTCTTCATCCACGCCACCATCATGGACGGCAAGGGTGAGCGCATGTCGAAGAGCAAGGGCAACGGCGTCGACCCGGTGGACGTGATCGAGGAGTTCGGCGCCGACGCGATGCGCTGGGTCCTCTGCGAGATGCAGACGGGCACGCAGGACATCCGACTCCCCGTGCAGGTGATCTCGCCGGTCGACGGCGCCCGCCTCGAGCTCGCGGACTGCAAGCCGGGTCCCTTCAAGGGCACCTTCGTCGATCCGCGCAACGGCAAGCTCTTCGACATGGTCGGCATGATGGAGAAGGAGGGCGTGCCCGGTGCGCGCGCGACGTCCGACCGCTTCGAGGTCGGCCGCAACTTCTGCAACAAGCTCTGGAACGCGGCGCGCTTCGCCTTCCTCAACCTCGAGGGGGCCGGCTTCGAGCCGCGGCGCCTCGCCGAGCTCCCGATCGAGGACCGGTGGATCCTCTCGCGCCTCGATGACGCGATCACGCGCGTGACCCAGGCGCTCGAGGGCTACAACCCCTCGGCCGCGGTCGGCGCGTGCCGCGACTTCTTCTGGTCGGAGCTCTGCGATTGGTATCTCGAGCTCGTGAAGCCGCGCATGAAGGACGCCGCGCGGGCCCCGCTCGCTCGTCAGGTGCTCGCGCACGCGCTCGATCAGACGCTCCGCCTGCTCCAGCCCTTCGTGCCCTTCGTGACCGAGGAGCTCTGGGCTCGCCTCAACGAGCTCGCGCCGCGGCGCGGCATCACCGCAGAGCTGCCGACCACGACGGGCCTGCTCGTGCAGGCGCGCTGGCCGTCGGCGAGCGCCGGCTTCCGCGACGAGGAGCAGGAGCGCCGCATCGCGCTCACCCAGGAGGTCGTGGCCGCGCTGCGCGAGCTGCGCGCGCGTTATCAGGTCGCGCCCTCGGCCCGCGTGCCGGTCGTCGTCCGCGCGAGCGGCGACGCCGCGCGGCTGCTCCACGGTTGCGAGGCCCTGCTGGCGGGCACGGCCGGGGCCTCCGAGCTCCGCATCGACGCCGCCTTCGTGAAGCCGAAGGACGCGGCGACCGCGGTCGTGCGTGACATCGAGGCCTACGTGCTCGGCGTCGTCGACCTCGACAAGGAGCGCGAGAAGCTGGGCAAGCAGCGCGAGAAGCTCGACCAGCAGATCAGCGCTCTCGCCGGCAAGCTCGGCAACGAGGGATTCGTCGCGAAGGCACCGCCGGAGGTCGTGGCCCGTGAGCGCGTCCGCCTCGAGGACCTGCAGCGGCAACGGGAGAGCCTCGACGCCGCGCTGAGAGCACTGTGAGCCCGCGCTGCGGTCGCCGCGCGCCGGCCTGCGGCGCGATCCTCGCGCTCGCCGCGTGCGGCGCGCCCCCGGTGCACGACGGCTGGTGGCGGGCCGCCAGTGCCCTGGACGACGCCGATCCGCTCGATCGCGCCGCGTTCGACGGCGCGCGCGGTCTGGTCGAGGGCTTCGACGAGACCGCCCCGTCCGCGGGTCTGGGCGCCGGCGATCGCGCCCTCTTCGCGATGGAGCTGCGGGACGACGACGCCCCGCAGCGTTGGCTGCTGCTCGTGGAGGTCACCGAGCCGAGCGCCCGGTCCGGGGACGTGCCGATCACCGCGTCGATGCGGATCACGATCGAGACCGAGACGGGCGGCCGACATGAGGTCCATGCGCGCAGCGAGGTCGCCGCCCTGAAGCTGACGCGCTTCGACGACGCCGGCGCGCCCGCGGAGTCCTCGGAGCTGTATCTGCTCCGCGACGCGCTCGAGCACGGCTTCGCCCGCGCCTGCGTCGTCCATGCGGCGCGTGGCCGGGGCCTGCCCGGCGCCACGCCCGACGAACTCGATCGGTTCGGACGCACCGTGATCTCGCTCCAGGCGGTGCTCGCGATCGTCCAGTCGGACGACCAGCTCGCAGCGATCCTCCAACGCGTGGCGCGCACGCCGTCCTTCGCCTCGATCGTCGCAGCCTTCGGCGTGAGCGTCGCGATCGTGCCGGACTTAGAGAGCGCGCGCGTGATCGGCAGCTGGCCGACGGGTGGCGACCCGTTGTGGCGCATCCCGCTCACGATCACCGCGAACGACGAGCCCGCCGTGCGCGTGCTCGTCGACGTCGTCGAACCGCGTTCGCCGTGGAGCCTCGCGGCCGGCGTCGTCCGGCTCAGCGCGCGACGTCCGGGCGATGCGCGGGCGCGACTCGTGATGGAACTGCTCGCCGCCCGCCGCGGTGGTCCTGCCGATGCCTGAGCTCCCGGAGGTCGAGACCGTGCGCCGCGGACTGGCGCAGCGGATCCTGGGCGAGCGCGTGCGGGAGGTCGAATTCGCGCGCGCGGACCTGCGCCGCCCGATGCCCGTCGCGGCGATCAGGGCCCTTCGCGGTCGACGATGCACCGCGTGCGATCGGCGCTCGAAGTACCTGCTGATCCGCTTCGACGGCGTCGGCGAGCCCGTCGTGATCGTGCACCTCGGCATGAGTGGCCGGGTCTTCGTCGAGGACGTGCACGGCCGGTCGCTGCCCCCGTGGCGACCGCACGAGCACTGGCGCATGCGGCTCGGCGATCGTCTCGTGCGCTATGTCGACCCGCGACGCTTCGGCGCGCTCGACCTCGTCGACGCCGAGGGACTCGCCTCGCATCCGCTGCTCGCGTCGCTGGGCCCCGAGCCACTGGGGCCGGAGTTCGACGCGGAGTATCTCTTCGCGAGGACCCGCGGGCGCAAGGTCGCGATCAAGCAGCTCCTGATGGACGCCCACGTCGTGGTCGGCGTCGGGAACATCTACGCCTCCGAGAGCTGCTTTCGCGCCGGGGTGCGGCCGTCGCGAGCCGCGGGCCGACTCACGCGAGCCGACTGCGTGAAGCTGGTCGACGCCGCGCGTCACGTGCTCGAGCGCTCGATCCGCGCCGGCGGCACCACGTTGCGCGACTACGTCGGCGTCGCGGAGGACAGCGGCTGGTTCCAGCGCGAACTCGCGGTCTACGGCCGCGCCGGTGAGCCCTGCAGGGTCTGCGGCGCGACGATCAGGCACGCGGTGATGGGGCAGCGCGCGACGTACTGGTGTCCGCGCTGTCAGCGCTGAGCGCCGGCGGGCCCGACGTGCCGGTCGTCGGCGACGAAGCGCCACACGAGCAGATGCGCGACGACACAGAGTCCCGCGGCGACGAACAGGAACACGGGGAAGCTCCCGACCTCGATGACGAACCCCGCGAGGGCCGGCACGGTCCCGGTGCCCAGGTTGTTGGCCGCCGCACGCAACCCCATCATGGTCCCGCGGTTCTGCGGCGGCACGAGGTCGCTGAGCAGCGCGAGCAGCGCGGCCGAGCGCGCCGCGGACACCGCGGCGACCGGGATCCCGACCAGGGCGAAGCTCGCCATGCCGCTGCACTGCCCCAACGCGGCGAGCCCGGCGCCGACGAGGAGCGTCGAGACGAGCACGAAGCGCCGCTTGCCGGTGTGGTCGGCGAGACGACCGAAGAGGAAGCTGCCCAACGCCGCGAAGACACCGAGGAGGATCCACACGATCCACTGGCGCTCGCGCTGGAGGAGTCCGGTGCCATGGAGCCAGTCGCCGACGAACTGCGTCGCCGCGAAGAACGAGCCGGTGTACAGCGCCACCGAGAAGAGCGCGGCGAGGACCTCGCGACGCCGCAGGACCGCGAAGCCCGTACCGCGGATCCGTTCCGCGCGACCGAGCCCGCTCGTGAGCGCGAGCGCGATCGCAGGCACGGCGACGATCGCGGCGACGATCTGCAACCAGAACACCGCACGCCAGCTCGAATGGGTGGCGAGCAGCTGCGCGATCGGCATCCCGATCGGCACCGCGAGCAGGATCGCGCCGGTGACGATCCCCATCGCCGCGCTGCGCCTTGCGTAGGGCACGAGGTCGGCGACCGCCGCGGCGGCGCTCGAGGTGACGGCACCTCCCGCGAAGCCCGAGAGCAGCCTGACCGCGATCAACGCCTCGAAGGACTCGGCGACCAGGTAGCCCGCGCTCGCGAGCGCGAAGACCGAGATGCCGACGAGCAGCGGGGCCCGACGCCCGAAGCGGTCGACGAGGGGACCGAGCAGGAGTGCCCCGGCGGTGCCGGCGAGCCCCGCGGCGGCCGCGAGCTGGCCGAACGCGGCCTCCGTGAGCGCGAGATCGGTCTTCAGCCAGGAGCCGATCGCGGCCAGCACGTTGGCGTTGAGCGACATGGCGAAGCATGCGGCTGCGAGCGCGGGGATCGCGAAGCGGTGCGCGCGCGCGGCGGGCTGCGGTGTCGTGGTTTCCAACGGCGGATCGATTCGAGACGAGCCAGGGGTCCAAGGCAACCGTGACGCCTGCCGCGTGGCCGATCCTGATTCGAGGCAGGCAGGTCGCCCGATAGACTCCCGCGCCCTTCCGTGCCACGCCCCGCATCACCTCCCCTCGAGCGCGAATGCCGTTGAAGATCGCCATCCTCGGCGCCGGGATCTCCGGCGTCTCGCTCGCCCGGATGCTGGGTGACGACGGCCATTCGGTCGTCGTCTTCGAACGCAGCGAGCGCGCCGGTGGGCTCTGCAAGAGCCGCGTGGTCGACGGCTTCACCTTCGACGAGGCCGGCGGTCACATCATGTTCAGCAAGCGTGCGGACGTGATGGACTGGATGAAGGCCCGCTGCGGCGGGGAGGCGGGCGTGGTGCGCACCGAGCGCCAGACCCGCATCCGCTGGCACGACCGTTGGGTGCCCTACCCCTTCGAGAACGGCGTCGGCCACCTCACGAAGGAGGCCATCGTCGACTGTCTCGACGGCTACGTGGAGAGCTACGTGCAGCGGCGCCTGGGCGAGCCCTGCCCCGAGTCCTTCGGCAAGTGGATCGCCTGGCGCATGGGTGAGGGCTTCGCCCGCCACTTCATGGTTCCCTACAACCAGAAGATCTGGAAGTGCGACCTCGACACCATGTCGTCGGGCTGGGTCGCCGGGCGCGTGCCGGAGGCCCCGATGCGCGACATCCTCGCCTCCGCCGTGGGCTTCGACACCGAGGGCTACGGCCACCAGTCGGTCTTCTGGTTCCCGAAGTCGGGAGGTTTCGAGCGGATGGTGCGCGGGACCATCGACGGCGGGCGCTTCACGCTGCGCTGCGGGGCCCGCGTCGAGCAGGTCCGCCGCGAGCGCGAGGGCTTCTCCGTCGACGGCGAACGCTACGACCTGGTCGTCAACACCGCGCCGCTGCCGCAGATCGCCGACGCGATCGCCGACCTGCCGGCCGCGCTGCGCGATGAGATCCGGGCTCTCCGCCCCATCTCGCTCGTGAACGTCCTGATCGGCGTGCGCGCCGACGAGCCACCGCCCCCCCTGAGCTGGATCTACCTGCCCTTCCCCGAGCAGGGTCAGGCGAACCGGGTGACCTACTTCAGCAACTACGCGCCCGGCAACGCGCCGCCGGGACACGCGAGCTACATGGCCGAGGTGACCCACCGCGGCGAACTGCGCCCGGACCGGCGTTGGGCGATGGAGCTGTGCCGCGCACTCGACGGCGCGGGAGTGCTCGACGTCGAGCGCGTCGTCACCCTCGACTGGGTCGACAGCGAGTTCGCGTACATCGACCAGAACCTCGAGTTCCCCGCGCGCATCGCGCGCGTGCGCGAGTGGTTCGACGAGTCGGGCTACGTCACGTTCGGACGCTTCGCCCGCTACGAGTACCACAACTCCGACCAGTGCATCGCACGCGCGATGGAAGTCCGCGCGCACGTCGCCGAGATCGCGCGGACCGGCCGCCCGGCGCGACCGCGCTTCGCCTGAGCTGCCGCGGCGCCGGGAGCCGGCCGGCGACCGTCGCGACGCCCGGTCCGCGCGCCAGAAATTTCCGTAACCCGGACGGAACCCGTACCGCGGCCGCGCACGTCGAAGGGGCGCTTGGCAGGTGCCAGTCTCCTGCACGCTCTCTCTCGAATAGCTCTCGTCCCGAAGCGACCCGGGTTCCGGCTGCGTGCGTGGCAACGCAATCAGAGGGGTCTGTTTCTGGGTGCAACGCCCGGTGTCACGGTTGGCCTAGCGATCGGCCGACAGCGCGCCGGCAACCCGGGTCTGTTCCTCGGGGCGAGAGCCGGCCTGCGCGGGGTGCGAGCTGCGCGGGCGTTCTCTTCGCGGGGCATGCCGACGGCCGGCAACGGCTGACGGGGTGCCCCGCGCTCTTGTCCGGACCCGACCCTGCGCCGCCGCGCGCGGGAGCGGATCCGGGAGCCCGGGCTAGAGCGCGACCCGCACCACGCCCCGCTGCCCCGGGGTCTCCTCCACCCCCACCTCGACCGCGAGGGGCACCACGCCTGGCATCTGCCGCCCGAGGCGCTGGAGCAACTGGTCCGCGACGTAGCCCGCCAGGTTCTCGGCGCTCGAGTTGGAGATCGGCAGGACGAGGACCTCGTCGGCCGGGATCAGGTAGCGACGCTCGCGGTAGCGGATCTCGGCGCTGCCGTCCGGGAGCCTCTCGCAGGTCAGCACGGGGTGCCTGCCCGGGATGATCAGCCGCTCGTCGAGCTCGTCGACGATCGCCTTCACGATCGGCTTGATCTCCTTGAAGTTGATGACGAGCCCGTGCGGATCCAGCTCCGTCTCGACCCCGACCCAGACCTTGTAGTTGTGCCCGTGGAGCCGCTCGGCCGAGCCGTCCGGGAAGATGAGGAAGTGGGCCGCGCTGAACTTCAGGTAGTCCTTGTGGATGCGGATCGACCAGGTCTTCTTCATGGTGGAACGGGCTTCGGGCGCCGCGGGCGCGGGTCGGGCGACGGCTCGTCGCTCGCGCGTCGCATCGCTACCTTGGCAGGGGTGATCGACCTCGCCGCAGTGCCTTTCCAGCCGACGCGCTACCCGGGGGTCGCGATCCACTTCTACCGCTCGGACCGCAGCAGCGGGCACGCGGCGGTCCTGATCCGGATGGAACCAGGCTGCGGCTACCCGGCGCACCGGCACCTGGGACCCGAGGAGCTCCTCGTCCTCCAGGGTGGCTTCCGCGACGAGCAGGGGGTCTGGCGGGCCGGCGAGTACGCCCGCTTCGAGACCGGCAGCGCCCACGCGCCGATCGCCCTCGACGAGGGCGAGGCCTGCGTGTTCTTCGCGATCGCCCACGAGGGGATCGCGCTCTTCGCGCGCGAGGATTGAGCCGGTCCCCCGAGCCTTCGCCCGGGTGCCCGGCTCCGCCGGCTCACTTCTGGCCGGCGGCCTCGGCGAGCACCTTCTCCGCGATGTTCGGCGGGACGGGCTCGTAGGCGAAGGGCTCCATCGTGTAGTGGCCACGGCCCTGCGTGATGGAGCGGAGCTGCGTGGAGTACTGGAACATCTCGGCGAGCGGCACCTTGCCGTTGACCGCGTTGATGCCACCCGGCTTCGCGACCATCTCCTCGACGAGCCCGCGCCGCGAGCGCAGGTCGCCGATCACGTCGCCGACGTACTCCTCCGGGCACTCGATCTCGATCCGCATGATCGGCTCGAGCAGGGTCGAGTTGTTCTCGACCGCCAGGCGGAACGCGAGGGCGCCCGAGGCCTCGAAGGCCATGTTGCTCGAGTCGACGTCGTGCGACTGACCGTCGTAGAGCTCCGCGGTGAACTTGACGAAGGGGTAGCCGAGCCGGCCGCCGCCCTTCGCCGAGGTCCGGATGCCGGCCTCGACCGAGGGGATGTACTCGCGCGGCACCGAACCACCGGTCACCGCGTTGACGAACACGACGTCGTCGTCCTCGGAGCCCGGCTTGAAGCGGACGCGCGAGACTGCGTACTGGCCCGAGCCGCCCGACTGCTTGATGTGGCGCGCCTCGACGTCCTTCGCCTTCGTCAGCGTCTGCTTGTAGGCGACCTTCGGCCGGCCCTGGACGATGCCGACCTTGAACTCGCGCTCGATGCGGCTGCAGATGATCTCCAGGTGGAGCTCACCCATGCCGCTGATGACCATCTGGCCGGTCTGCTCGTCGGTGCGCGCCTTGAACGTGGGATCCTCGCGGACGAGCTTCGCGATCGCGGTCGTGAGCTTGTCGCGATCCGCGTTCGCCTTCGGCTCGATGGCCAGCGAGATCACCGTGTCGGGGAACTGCATCGCCTCGTAGACGATCGGCGCCTCGCGCGTGCACAGCGTGTCGCCGGTCACGACGTCGCGCACTCCGATCACCGCGACGATGTCGCCGGCGCGCGCCGAATCGATCGGCTCGCGCTGGGCCGCGTGCATGCGCACGATGCGGCCGATGCGCTCCTCCTTGCGGTTGCGAGGGTTGTAGTACTTCTCGCCCTGCTGGATGGTCCCCGAGTAGAGACGGACGAACGTGAGGTCGCCGTTCGGATCGGAGATGGTCTTGAAGGCGAGAGCGCCGGTCTTCTCGGTCGAACGCAGCGGCCGGATGATCTTCTCGCCCGAGTCCGGGTCGGTGCCTTCGATCGGCGGGACCTCGGTCGGCGAGGGCAGATACTCGACGACGGCATCGAGCAGGTTCTGGACGCCCTTGTCCTTGAACGCCGAGCCGCAGAGGACCGGCGTCATCTTGAGGGCGATCGTCCCCGCGCGGATCGCGCGCTTGATCTCGTCGATCGTGACCGGCTCACCCTCGACGAACTTCTCGAGCATCGGGTCGTAGAACTCGGCGACGGCCTCGATCATCGCATCGCGCCGCATCTCCGCCTCGTCGCGCAGGTCCGCCGGCACATCCGCGACCTCGACGTCGCGCGCGTCGTCGTCCCAGGTGTAGGCCTTCATCTCGACGAGATCGATGACGCCCTTGAAGCTCTTCTCGGAGCCGATCGGCATCTGCAGCGGAACCGCGTTCGCGTGCAGGCGCGCGCGCATCGTCTCGACCGCGCGCTCGAAGTTCGCGCCGGTGCGGTCCATCTTGTTGACGAACGCGACGCGCGGGACGTTGTAACGATTCGCCTGGCGCCAGACGGTCTCGGACTGCGGCTGCACACCGGCCACCCCGCAGAACACGCCCACCGCGCCGTCGAGCACGCGGAGCGAGCGCTCCACCTCGGCGGTGAAGTCGACGTGCCCGGGCGTGTCGATCAGCGAGAGGAAGTGGCTGCGCCACTGGCAGGTCGTCGCGGCGGACGTGATCGTGATGCCGCGCTTCTGCTCCTCTTCCAGGTAGTCCATCGTGGCCGTGCCCTCGTGGACCTCGCCGAGCTTGTGGTTGCGCCCGGTGATGTAGAGGATGCGCTCGGAGACGGTGGTCTTCCCCGCATCGATGTGGGCGATGATCCCGAAGTTGCGCGTCTTGAGGAGGCGTTCCTCCTCCTTGCTGAGCTTGGGGCGCTCTTGGGGCTTGTCCTGGACTTCGGGATTCGACATGGGGATGACCTGCGAAGGGCGCCGGGATCGGTTTCCGGCACTGAAGGGGCGAGCACGTTAGCCGGTGCCCCAGGGTCGTCAAGGGGAGGCGGCTCGGCGGGTCCTGATGCGCGACCTCTGCTCATCCCCCGCCCTCGCCCCGCGCACCCGCATGGCGCGGCCCCACGACAGGGGCCGCGCGCGGGCGAGCCTCAGTTGCCGATGCGGAGCTCGAGGCCATTCGAGGTCACCACGCCCAACGCGTTGGTGCCGTTCGCCGCCACGACGCCCTGGTGGTAGAGCAGGCCGCCGAGGAGGCCGGCGCTGTTGGGGATCGTGATGCTGAAGGTGCCGGCCGGCAGGGCGAGCGGTGCATTGGCGAGGTCGCCGCTGCAGAGCAGCGTGCAGCCCTGCATGCCGATGACATCGAGGGGCGTGCTGACCTGGGCGAGGCCCATGATGACCGCGCCGAGCAGCGAGTTCGCCGGCAGGGACGTCACGCGGTAGGTGATGGTCGCGCCGAGCAAGGGGCGGTTGCTCGTGAGCTGGAGTCGCGCACCACCGAAACCGGTGCTGAAGGGCACGGCCGCGGTGAAGTCCGTGGAGCCCGGGTCCGACGAGAAGTTGCCCGGCGAGTAGCCGGCGAGCACGACGTGGTTCAGGTTCGCCACGGTCTGGTAGCTCAGGATGAACTCACCGTTCGGGAAGAGCTGGATCTGGCACGTGTTGGCGCTCGTCGTGTTCCACTCCTTCACGTTGTTCCAGGTCACCACCGCCTTGCCGGGCAGCGCGTTGAAGTTGACCGAGCCACCGCCGGCCGCCGCGGGGTCGAGGTCCATCCAGAGGATCGAGATGCGCTCGGGGTTCGAGATGAACTTCGTCACGTCGCCCGCGCAGCACTGGTGGTCGGTCGACGCACCGGTGCGCAGGTAGATGAAGCCGTTCGACGAGATGTCGATCGCCGTGGTCGCGCCGTTCGGCGAGCCGAGCAGCGGGAAGCTGAAGCCGAGCGCGCGGTTGGTCGCGAGCTGGTCGTCACCGAGACCCAGGTTCGCGCCGAGGTTGGTCTCGAAGCAGTTCGTGGTGCAGTTCGTCACGAACCAGCCGCCGTTGCCGTTCGGCGTGAAGCGGAACGCGCGGTTCGACACGTCCATCGTGCCGTTGGCCCAGAGCTCGTACACCACGGGCTCGACCGGGCAACCGCGCCCATAGGCGCGCGCTGCGGCCGCCGTGCCCGTCGTGTCGAAGGTCAACACCATGCGGTTGGGGACCGACACGACGTAGAGCGCGCTGCCGATGATCGCGCAGCCGCGGCCGATGCCGTACGAGTTCGCGACCGGGCCGGGGAAGTTGCTCAGCTCGACGAAGGTCGGGTCGTAGTTGCGGATCAGGTCGTTCGAGCGATCCATCACCCAGAAGGTGTTCGTGACCGGGTCGTACGAGATGCCGCCGTGGGCCGTGCCCGTCAGCGTGAAGGTGCCGATCGAGGTTCCGAGCAGGTCGTACTCGGTGACGGTCGCGGCGTTGATCTGCGTGATGAAGAGGTGGCCGCTGATCGGCGAGTAGGTGATGCCCTCGCAGAACGCCGGTGCCGGGAAGCTGCGGACCCAGGTGCCCGTGCGCGTGTAGACGTCGACGTCGTAACCCGTCGCCGGCGACTGGTCCGTCACGAAGATGTTCGTGCCGTCGGTCGCGACGCCGGCCGGCGTGGTCGTGTTCGACGGGATCCACGACGAAAGCAGGACACCCGTCGAGTCGAGGAACGCGACGACCTTGTTCGCACCGGTACCGGTGAGCATCAGGTTGCCGTTGGTGTCGGCACCGAGTCCCGCGGGGATGACGCCGGCAGGCGTGGGGAAGGTGCCGATGACCGTGCCGACCTGGGCGGTCAGCAATGCGGAGGACAACAGGGAAGCGGCGGCCAGAGTGACCGCGCAGTGCAGGGACGAGCGCATCGAACTCCTATCCGAGTGCAGAGCAATGAAGGGAGCTGGGGACGCGGGACACGGCGGCAAGAGCAACGCGTGGCCGGCGCACCAGGGACTGTCGCAGGGACGACGGGCGGGATGATAGCGACGCCCCGTGCGAACCGGGATCCTCGCCCGAGTTCGTCGTACCGGCGCGAGACAGCCCCTCTCGCGAGCCCGCGGAACGCCCGACCGGCGCGTCGCTAGCATGCCCCCCCGAGCGAGCTCCCATGGCGCACCCCGCACTCGCCCCGTTCCACCCGACCGTACGCGACTGGTTCGACGCGACATTCGGCGAACCGAGCGCGCCGCAATGCCTGGGCTGGCCGCGCATCGCCGCCGGCGAACACACGCTGATCGCCGCCCCGACCGGGTCGGGAAAGACCCTCGCCGCGTTCCTCTTCGCATTGGATCGACTGCTGCGCGAGGGCGACGGCGCGCGCGATCGCACGAGCGTGCTCTACGTCTCGCCGCTGAAGGCGCTCGGCAACGACGTCCAGCGCAATCTCCTCGCGCCGCTCGCGGCCCTGCGCGCGCGCGATCCCTCGCTGCCCGAGCTGCGGGTCGCGGTCCGCTCGGGCGATACGCCGCAACGCGAACGTCTCGCGATGCGACGCGAGCCTCCGCAGGTGCTCGTCACGACGCCCGAGTCCCTGCACGTCCTGCTGGCCGGCGAGTCCGGGCGCACGCTCCTCGCGGGGATCCGCACGGTGATCGTCGACGAGATCCACGCGATCGCCGACGACAAGCGCGGCAGCCATCTCGCGCTCGCCCTCGAGCTCCTCGCCGCGACCGCGGGTGAATTCCAGCGCATCGGACTCTCGGCGACGCAGCGCCCGATCGAGCGCGTCGCGGAGTTCCTCGTCGGCGAGGGTCGCCCCTGCGCGATCGTCGACGTCGGTCACCTGCGGGAGATCGACCTCCGCATCGAGGTGCCGGGGCTGCCGCTCGCCACCGTGGCGAGCGAAGACCACAGCCATCAGGTCGCGGATCGCGTCGCCGCGCTGATCGCCGCGCACCGCACGACGATCGTGTTCGCGAACACGCGCAAGGTCGCGGAGCGCATGGCGCGCCGCCTCACGGAGCGGCTCGGCGAGGGCGCGGTGACCTCGCATCACGGCAGCCTCGCGCGCGAACATCGCCTGCTCGCGGAGCAGCGGCTGAAGGCCGGTGAGTTGCGCGCCATCGTCGCGACGGCTTCGCTCGAGCTCGGCATCGACGTCGGCGACGTCGACCTCGTCGTGCAGATCGGGGCGACGGCCTCGATCGCGCAGGCGCTGCAGCGCGTCGGCCGCGCGGGCCACGGCAGGGGCCGCATCCCCAAGGGCCGCGTGTTCCCGCTCACGCGCGAGGAGCTCCTCGCGGCCGCCGGCCTCGTTCTGGCGATCCGCCGCGCGCAGCTCGACGAACTCGAGATCCCGCGCGCCCCGCTCGACATCCTCTCGCAGCTCCTCGTCGTCGCCGGACTCATCCGCCCCTGGCCGGTCGACGAGCTCTTCGCGCTCGTGCGACGGGCGCTGCCGTACCGCGAGCTCCCTCGCGAGGACTTCGACGCCGTGCTCGCGCTGCACACCGCCCGCGGCCGCTTCGCGTTGCTCCACGTCGATCCGGTCGATCACACGGTGCGCGCCACGAAGCGCGCCGCGTTGATCGCCGTGACCTCCGGCGGGGCGATCCCCGACCGCGCGGAGTACGAGGTCGTCGCCGAGCCCGAAGGCACGCGGATCGGCACCGTGGAGGAGGACTTCGCGATCGAGGCGACCGTCGGCGACGTGTTCCAGCTCGGCAACGTGTCGTGGCGCATCGTCGGCGCGCAGCGCGGACAGCTCCGCGTCGTCGATGCGCAGGGTGCGCCGCCGAGCATGCCGTTCTGGTTCGGCGAGGCGCCGGCGCGCACCCCGGCGCTCTCCGCGAGCCTCGACGAGGTGCGCGAGCGCGGCGTCGATCCGGCCTGGCTGCGCCGCGAGTGCGGTCTCGACGACGAGGCGGCGCTCCCGCTCGCCGAGTTCCTCGCCGCCGGACGCGCGGCGCTCGGCACGACCCCGACGCGCGGCCGCCTCGTGCTCGAGCGCTTCTTCGACGAGGGCGGCGGCACGCAGCTCGTGCTCCACGCACCGTTCGGCAGCCGCGTCAACCGCGCGCTCGGGCTCGCGCTCCGCAAGCGCTTCTGCCGCGGCTTCGGCTTCGAGCTGCAGGCGGCCGCCAACGACGACGCGATCCTGCTCTCGCTCGGACCGATGCACGCGTTCCCGCTCGAGGACGTCTTCGAGTACCTGCATCCGCGCACCGCGCGCGACCTGCTCGTGCAGGCACTGCTCGCCGCCCCGATGTTCCAGACGCGCTGGCGTTGGAACGTGGCGCGCGCGCTGATCGTGCCGCGCGCCGGCGCAGGGCGCCGCGTGCCCGCGATCCTCATGCGCATGCGCGCCGACGACGAGCTCGCGGCCGCCTTCCCGCAGGTCATGGCCTGCGGCGAGAACCTCCCGCCCGGCGATCTCCCCGTCCCGCTCGACCACCCGCTCGTGCGCCAGACGATCGAGGACTGCCTGACCGAGGTCATGGACGTCGACGGCTTCCTCGCAGTCGTGCGCGGCCTGCGCGACGGCAGCCTCGAGCGCGTCGCGGTCGAGCGCGGCACGCCGTCGCCGTTCGCCCACGCGATCCTGTCCGCGCGCCCCTACATGTTCCTCGACGACGCCCCGCTCGAAGAGCGCCGCGCCGCCGCGGTGCGCACACGCGCCCGCGTCGATCCGTCGCGCGCCGACGTGTTGGGTGCGCCCGACCCGCGGGTCGTGGAGGAGCTGCGCGAGGACGTCTGGCCGCACCCGACCTGTGCTCCCGAACTCGCCGAGGCGCTCTCCTGGCTCGGCTTCTGCACCGACGACGAAGCGCGCCGGAGCGGCTGGCGCGAGTGGCTCGCGATGCTCGCGCAGAGCGGCCACGTCGTGCGCGAAGGCGAGCGCTGGTACGCGAGCACGGCGCCCCGCGATCCCAAGGAACTGTGGCGCGGACGGCTCGAGGCGCTCGGACCGGTCGTCGCACCGATGGACGATCCCGCGCTGCTCGCGCTCGAGGCCGAGGGGCTCGCCATGCGCGTCGTGCTCGACGGCGTCCCCCACTGGTGCCATCGCCGTCTGCTCGCGCGTCTGCACCGCGAGACGCTCGAACGCCTGCGCGCCCGCGTCGCCCCGGTGAGCGTCGCCGACTTCGTGCGCTTCGTGCGCCGCTGGCAGCACGCCGAGGCCGGCGCGCAGCTCGAAGGTCCGGCCGGGATCGTGCAGATCGTGACCCAGCTCTCGGGCATCGACGCCCCGGCCGCGCGTCTCGAGGACCTCCTGCGCTCGCGACTCGCGAAGTACCGCGCCCACTGGCTCGACCAGCTCACGTTGAGCGGCGAGATCGTGGCGCTGCGCCTCTGGGGTCGGGGCAGCGGCCCCGTGAAGCTCGCACCGCTCGCCCTCGTCCCGCGCGCCCACCTCGCCGGTTGGCTCGCCTGGCGCGAGACGGATGCCACCGCGGAGCTCTCCGCCGACGCGCGCACGCTGCTCGCGACGCTCGAACGCTGCGGCGCTTCGTTCCCCGACGAATGCAGCCGGCAGAGCGGCCTCCTGCCCTCGCGCTTCGAGGACGCCCTCGCCGAGCTCCTCACGCACGGGCTCGTCAGCGTCGACTCCTTCGCCGCCGTGCGCGCGCTCTGCGTCGCGCCGAGCAAGCGCGGCAAGGACGCGCTCGCCTTCGGCGTCGGCCGCATCGCCCGCGTGCCCGCGGCCCCGTCACCGCGCGACGTCGAGTTCGTCCTCGATCGCCTGCTCGCCCGCTGGGGCGTGCTCGTCCACCGCCTGCTCCTGCGCGAGCGCGTGCCGGTCACGTGGCGCGAGCTGCTGCGCGCGGCGAGGCTGCGCGAGCTGCGCGGCACCCTGCTCGGCGGCCGCTTCGTCGCCGGCGTGCACGGCGAGCAGTTCGCCTTGCCCGAAGCGGTGCCGCTGCTGCGCGATGCACGCGAGCGTGGCGATGCCGAGGTCGACGTCCCACCACGCCACGATCCGCTGTGGCTCGACGCGGCATTCGCGGTGGTCCCTGGGGCGCAGACCTGAGCACTCAGCGACCCGCGCCGCCCCGCACGGCGTCGACGACCGTCTTCACGCGGCCGTAGTACGCGCGGTACCAGTCCTGATGCCGGGCCTCCGCATCCGCGGCGAGCTCCTCGCCGCGCAGCGCGCGGCGACGCTGCTCGAGGATCGCCGTCATCCCGTCGCGCCCTTCGCGCAGCAGCTGCACGAGCGGGTCCTGCGAAGGATCCGCGGCGTTCGCGCTCACGAGCGCGATGCAGCGCTCGGCGCAGTCGACGAAGGACTGCTCCTGATGCATGAAGAAGTGGAGCAGCAGCACGTGGAGCTGCACCGAGAGATCCGTGGCGTCGTCGTAGCCGTCGTCCTGTCGCGTGAAGCTGCGCGTCGCCGGAGCGCCGAGGGTCGCGCGCTCGACGAGCGCGTCGAAGAGCCGCCTCGCGATCTCGAGGTTGCCGGCCTTCGTGGGGTGCACGTAGTCGAGGAACCACTCGAAGCCGGGGGCGCAGTCCTTCGCACCGGCGAGCAGCGCGCGCTCCATGTCGACGAAGATCAGCTCCTCATCGCCGCCCGCGATCTCGCGGAGCACGTCGTTGAGCGCGCTGATCGCGCGGAAGGGCGTGAGGTCGAGGTCCTTCGCGGCGACGAGCTCCGCCCGTGCCGCGTCGCAATCGCCCGCGGCGACGAGCGCCTTCCCGAGCAGGAACGCCGTCTCGGCGTGCGTGGGGTCCGCGGCGCGCGCGTCCCGCAGGGCCGCGATCGCGTCGACGGCGCGTCCCTCCTGCAGGGCCAACGCTCCGGCCTGATAGCGCTCCCGCCAGCGCGCGAGGGGCTCGCCCTGCACGCCGTTCCGCGACACGTTCGGATGCCAGTCCCTCAGGTTCACCGGCACCGTCATCAGCAGCAGGGGCACGCGCGCCTCGCGCGCGCTCGCCACCATGCTCGCGATGGTGAAGCGGTAGTGCCCGATCACGCTGGCGAGCTGCGCGGGGTCGGTCCGCAGCTCCAGCGCGAGCTGTTCGAGCTGCGAGAAGATGAAGACCCCCGCCTCGCGCATGTCGGCGTCGAGCTTCGGCGTCGGCGCCACGACCTCCGCGACGGTGCCGAGCAGGATCTCGAAGAGACGCGAGCGGCGGTTCAGCGCATCGACCAGGCGCTTGACCCCACCGGACTTCGCGTAGCTCCGGTTCTCGACGAACTCGTTGTTGCCGCACCACAACACGAGGAGATCCGGCTGGAAGCGGATGACCTCCTCGAGCACACCGCGCACGCGGTACGACGGATACCCGTGTGCGCCGACGTTGAGCACCTCGACCGTGCGGTCGGGGTAGGCGGCTCGCAGTGCCTGCGCCAGATAGGCGCTGAAGGTCTGCTCGCCGGTGTGCGGCCAGCCAGCGGCGGCGGAGCCACCGAGGCAGAACACACGCAGCGTCCCCTTCGGCTTCTCGACGCGGAAGTGCACGTTGTTCTGCGCGTACAGGTCCGCGTGCTGGACGCGGAACCAGCGCTCGCCGGCGATCTCGACCTCGCCGAAGCGCGAGCTGGTCCCGGACAACCTCAGGTAGGGATCGTCGCTCCCCTGCCGCGGCGCGACCACGCGCACGACGAGCTCTGCGAGGAGGAAGAGCAGGACCGGCGAGACCACGAGGACGAGCCGGAAGAGGATGCGGCGGCCGCGCGGTGGCGTGCGCGAGGGAGCGTCGGTCACGGCCGCAGCGTAGCGACGGCGCATGCCCGAAGCGCCGCCTCGGCTACCCTGCGCCGACCTGCACCGCGATGGCCGACCTCGTTCTCGCCACCCTCAACGCCCGCTACATCCACGCGGCCTTCGGGCTCCGCTGCCTGCGCGCCAACCTCGGCGAGCTGCGCGAGCGCTCCGTCATCGTCGAGCGCGACCTGCAGGTGCGGCCCGTCGACTTCGTCGAGCAGATCCTCGCGCAAGGGCCGCGGATCGTCGGTCTGAGCGTGTTCATCTGGAACGTCGCCGCCCTGACCCAGGTCGCCGCGATCCTGAAGCGCGTCGCGCCGGAGGTGGTGCTCGTGCTCGGCGGACCCGAGGTGAGCCACGAGACGGACGGTCAGCCGATCGTGGCGCTCGCCGACCACGTGATCCGCGGCGAAGGCGAGCTCGCCTTCCGCACGCTCTGCGAGGCGATCCTCGCCGGAGCACCGCGCGGGCCGAAGGTCCAGGACGCTCCGGCGCCCGAGCTCGCGCGCCTGACCCTGCCCTACGACGAGTACGACGCGGCGGACATCGCGCACCGCATCGTCTACGTCGAGGCCTCGCGCGGCTGCCCCTTCGAGTGCGAGTTCTGCCTCTCCTCGCTCGACGAGCGCGTGCGGCCCTTCCCCCTCGAGCCCTTCCTCGCCGCGATGGAGCGGCTGCTCGCGCGCGGCGTGCGGCACTTCAAGTTCGTCGACCGCACGTTCAACCTCGGCCTCGCGACGAGCCTCCGCATCCTCGGCTTCTTCCGCGACTGGCTCGCGCAGCCGGGTCACGACGCGCTCTTCCTCCACTTCGAGCTGATCCCCGACCGACTGCCCCAAGCGCTGCGCGACGCGATCGCGGCCTTCCCACCCGGGACGCTGCAGTTCGAGGTCGGGATCCAGACGCTCGACCCGACGGTGGCCGCCCGCATCAGCCGTCGCATGGACTTCGCGCGCATCGACGAGAACCTCCGCTTCCTGCGCACGCACAGCTCGGTCCACGTCCACGCGGATCTGATCGTCGGCCTGCCCGGCGAGGACCTCGCGAGCTTCGCGCGCGGCTTCGACTCGCTGCTCGCGATGGGCCCGCACGAGATCCAGGTCGGCATCCTCAAGCGGCTGCGCGGCGCGCCGATCGTCCGCCATGACGCGGCCTTCGGGATGATCTGGAGCGACGATCCGCCCTACGAGATCCTCGCCACCGACGCGCTGGACTTCGCGACGATGCAGCGGCTGCGGCGCTTCGCGCGCGCCTGGGACCTCGTGGCCAACAGCGGCAACTTCGTCCGGAGCCTGCCGCTGCTCTGGCGCGACGCCTCGCCCTTCTTGCGCTTCCTCGCGTTCAGCGACTGGCTCGCCATCCGCTGCCAGGTGTTCTTCGGCATCGCACTCCACCGCCTCGCCGAGGCGCTCTTCGATCACCTCGTCCTCGTGATCGGCGTGCCGCGCGAGGAGGCCGGCAAGGCGCTCTTCGCGGACTTCCAGCGCACGCGTCCCAACGACTGGCCGGGATTCCTGAGGCCGTTCGCGGGCGAGGCCGCGCTCGAGCGACCGCGCGCGCCGCGCGCCGGGGCACGCCGACAGGCGCGGCACGGCCATGCGTGAGCGGCAGGGCGTCGTCCCGGTGCCAGCGCGGCGTAGCTCTGAGCGACTCCAGGCGCGCGGCTCCGGCGCCACCCCGCCCACGGCCGATACATCCGCATCGCCGCTCTCCGCATGCGCCTCGCCCTCGCCGCCGTCATCCTGCTCGGACTCGCCGATGCCGGGATGCGCCTGACGTTCGCCGGTCGCCATCAGCCGCAGGACTCGCTGCTCTGGGCCTTCGACGCGAGCCGGGAGACGAGCGTCCAGACCTGGTTCGCGGTCGTCGCCATGGCCTGCGTCGGCCTGCGTTGCTTCCGCCTCGGCGGCGATGCCCGCCCCTGGCTGCTGCTCGGCGCGGGCTTCACGTACCTCTCCCTCGACGACGCGTGCATGCTGCACGAACGGATCGGCGAGGCGCTCGCGCCCCGGCTCTCCGGCTTCGGCGTCTACTCGTGGGTCCTCGCCCTCGGCGCGCTCTTCGCCGTCGGCGGGATCGCGGCCTTCGCGTGGCTCTGGCGACGGCTCGGCAACGAGCCCGAGCGGCGGCGGCCCACGCTCGCAGGCTTCGTTGCACTCGGTGTCGCACTCGCGATCGAGGTCGTGGAGGACAAGGTGATCCGCAGCGGCGCGACGCTGCGCGGCATCCCGCTCGTCGCCTACACGAGCTGCGTCGAGGAGACGCTCGAGATGCTGGGCCCGGTGCTCCTGCTCCTGGGCTTCCCGGAGCCGCGCTCCTGCACGGATGGACGCGGGCTCGCGCCGCAGCGACCTTGATCCGGACATGCCTCGGTCGACGCTCGTCCCGTCTGCCTGCATCGCGCGCTTCGCAGCGGTCCTGCTGACCGGACTGGCCGCCGGACAGGACGACGGCCAAGAGGCCCAGAAGACCGCGGCGCACGCCGCGCGCCTGCTGGCCGAGGCCGGGGCAGAGCGCCCCCTTCCACGCTCGTTCCTGACCGCGTGGCGCGACGAGCAGCGGCGTCCGATCGAGGACCTGCTCCTGCCCTTGATCGCCCGCTGCGTGCCTCGGGTCGATGCCCACGATCCCGATCGCACCCGCGTGCACGCGGCGTTGCTCCGCGTGCTGGCGCGCGGTCGGCTCGAGGCCGACGCAGGCTTGCAGGCCGGGGAAGCCGCGGAGTTCATCCGCTTCGCGCGCGCGCTCGGCGCGCCGGAGCTCGTGCCGATGCTCCACGCCTTCGACAATCAGCTCCGGCTCGATTACGTGGCGGGCGAGCGGGTCTACGGCCAGGAGCGCCTGGTCACCGAGCGCAACCCCGAGTTCGACGGCTGGACCGCGAACGTCAGCGCACTCCGCGAGGCGCTGCGGACGGCCGACGACAAGATCAGGTCAGCCGCAGGGATCGCGCCGTCGGATCCGGGCTGGGCGACCTGGCTCGGACTGCAACCCGGCATCCCGGGTTCGCTCGCCGAGCTGCTCGAGCTGCGCGCGCAGGCCGCGCAGAGCCTCGCGTTCCGCAGTTCGTTCCCCCCGACCGCCACGACCCAACGGATGGCGCTCGAGCGGGTCGGGGTCCCGGAGCTGACGCAGCGCTACGGGGGACACGCGGCGCGCGAGGTCGTCGTGCTCGCAGACGACATGAGCGTCGCCGAACTCGTGCGGTACGAGCTGCCCGAGACGGCCTACGTGAGACGCAGCCGGACGGCCTTCGCCGAAGCCGTCGACGAGTGGCGCGACCCGAAGCTCGTGTCCGACGAAGTCCGTGCGGCACTCGACCGACGCACGGACGAGGCCCTCGAGCGGCTGCTCGCGCGGATCGTCGCCGCGCGACTCGGCCGCTACCTCGCGGAAGGCCGGCGGGAGGGCTGGACGGACGAGCAGGTCCACGCCGAGGCCCTGGCATTGCAGTTCTGGTTCGGCCTCCCGAGCAGCGATCCGAGCGAACTCGCCGCAGCGGCCGATCCGGCGCGCGACCCGGCACCGGTGCTCGAGGCCCAGGTCGGCCAGGGCGGCTGGGCGCGACGCCTGCATGCGCTGATGCCGCGCCTCCCACCCTTCGAGGACCTCGTCGAGGTCCAGCGCTTCGAGTGCCGGGTCGGCGCGAACGAGCTCTGGTCGGGCGCCGATCTGCGCCACGTCGTCGTGCGTGAACCGGATGGCGAGCACCGGGTCTTCGATCTGGGCACTTACGCCGTGATCACCGGCGGCGAGGCCGAGCGCATCGCGGCGGGCGGGACGTCGATCTTCGGCCTCGGCGACGCGGTCACCTGGGCCGATGCCTCGACGAACGCCAGCTCCTTCGATGTGCGCTGGACCAACGAGTTCTGGGCGAGCATCCAACGTCGCATCGGCGAGTTCGAGTTCCGCCCCGTCTACTTCCGCGATGAGCGCGGCGTCGAGCATCAGACGAACCAGCTCCTGGAGTTCGAGGTCGTGGTCGACGGACCGCGCGACGCGAATCATCGCCCGACCCAGCTGCCGGTCGTGCGGGTGCCGGTGCCGCAGCCGATCCACGACGGCGGGCTGCTGGCGCGCGGACAACTCGCGTGGACCCTCTCGCAGGCGCGTCAGCTCCAATGCTCGCGCAGCAACTGCACCCACTCCCGCGTCGGGTGCTGGGATTGGAGCGGCGAGCCATCGATCGAGCTCTGGCATCTGCCGAGCGGAGATCTGCTGTGGCGCGCCGAGTCGTGCCGGCAGCTCGTCATCCTCGAGCACATCGGGCGCGTGCTCTCGGTCCACGAGGACCGGAGCAAGGACCCGATCCGGCGCACGATCCGGGTCTGGGGCATCCCGGCCGCGAAGTAGGCCGGCACCGCGGGACCCCGGGACGCCACCGCCCCGGCCCCCGGGGCGCGCGGGGATCGCGGGCGAGGGCGCCGGGTCTCCCGGCACTTTTCGTTGATAATCGCCGGGTCTCCCGGCACCATCCCCACGTGCAGATCGCCCGAGCCCTCGACCTGCGAGCCGCACTCGCGAAGCGCTCCCATTTCCTGTTCGGACCGCGCCAGACCGGGAAGAGCACGCTCGTCCGCCACCAACTCGCGGATGCCCGGGTGATCGACCTCCTCGAGAGCGACACCTACCTCGCGCTGCAACGGGCGCCGCACAGGCTCCGCGAGTGGTGTGACAAGCCCGGCGAGACCGTCGTCATCGACGAGATCCAGAAGCTGCCGCAACTCCTCGACGAGGTGCAGATCCTCATCGAGACGCGCAAGCAACGCTTCCTGCTCACGGGTTCGAGCGCCCGCAAGCTCCGCGCGGGCGGCGTCAACCTCCTCGGTGGCCGCGCGCGCTCGTTCCAGTTCCACCCGCTCTCGATCCACGAGCTCGGCGACAGCTTCGACCTCGATCGGGCGCTGTACCACGGGCTCCTGCCGTCGATCTACCTCGACGAGGACCCCGATCCCGATCTCGCGGCTTACGTCGGCACCTACCTGCGCGAGGAGATCGCCCATGAGGCGCTCACGCGCAACGTGCCCGCCTTCGCGCGCTTCCTCGAGGTCGCCGCGCTCTGCAACACCGAGCAGCTCAACTACGCGAAGATCGCGAACGACGCGCAGGTCGCCCGGACGACCGTGCAGGAGTACTTCCAGATCCTCCGCGACACGCTGCTCGGTTGGGACGTCCCGGCCTGGCAGAAGACGAAGCGGCGCAAGCCGGTCGCGACGGCGAAGTTCTGGTTCTTCGACTGGGGCGTCGTCCGGCAGCTCCGCGGGACGGGCAAGGTCCGCGCGCCGTCGCCGGAGTTCGGCCACGCCTTCGAAGCCTGGGTCGGGCACGAGCTGAAGACCTGGTGCGACTACCGCGGCAAGGGCGCGCCCCTGTGCTACTGGCGCTCGCAGGGTGGGCACGAGGTCGACTTCGTCGTCGGCGACGAGACCGCCGTCGAGGTGAAGGCGAGCGGCAACGTCACCGATCGCCATCTCGCGGGAATGGCGGCGCTCGCGGAGGAAGGCCTGCTGAAGCGCCACGTCGTCGTCTGCCAGGAGACGCGCCGTCGCGTCGTCGACGGGATCGAGATCCTGCCGTGGCGCGCGTTCATGGACGAGCTGTGGAGCGATCGCCTGGTGCGCGGGTGAGGCCGCCGACGAACGACGCGACGCAGGCGGCCGTCGCGCGGCTTCACTCGATACGCACGGCGATCTGCCCGTTGTGGGTCGCGAGCTTCAGCGAGCCCTTGCCCTCGCCGTAGGTCCCCGTCGCCGAGCCCTCGGCGAGGTTCATCGCGGTCGCGCCGGAGAGGCTGATGCTCCCGTTGTGCGCGGTCGCGGACACCTGCGCCGACGCGTCGCGGTCGAGGCGCAGCGCGATCGCGCCGTTGTGGGAGCGGAGCTCCACGTCGAGCTCGCGACCGCGGATCGAGCCGCGCACGCCGCCGTTGTGCGCGTCGACGTGCACGGGCGTGCTCACCCGGTCGAGCTCCACGGCCCCGTTGTGCGTGGCGGCCCGTAGTCCCCCACCGATCGCGCTCGCCTTCACGGCGCCGTTGTGCGTGTTCGCCAGCAGCATCACGGCCTCGGGCGCCGTGAGCTTGAACGCGACATCGCCGTCGAGGTCCTGCGGCACGTTCAGCTTGAGCCGCAGCTCGCTGCCGTCGAAGTCCTGCACGAGTTCGAGTCGCTTCAGGTTCTCGCGCGCCTGTTCCTCGCTCTCGCCGTAGGCCGTCACCGTCGCGATCCCCTCGACGACGGCGACCGGCATCCCCGTCACCTCCAGCTCGCCATTGTGGGTCGCGCAGTGCAGGCTCCGCAGCGCCGGCGTCTCCACGCGGATCGCCCGCTCCTCGGTGGCACGGTGGCTCGGCGCGAGGCAGCTCGCGCAGCAGCTTGCGAGGAGGAGGAACCAGCGACGCGGGGATCGGGAGGGGGGCTTCATGGGCGGCGGAGGAGCGGCGACGCAGGCTAGCGGAAGCGCGCGGCGGAGTTCAGCCCGGACACGCGCAACGCGGGGCGCAGCGCTCCTCAGCCCCCGATCCCGATCCGCAGCGCATTCGTCACCGTCACGCCGAAGCCGTTCGCCGCGGGGTCGATCACCGCGCCCTGCAGGTAGAGCAGGAGTCCGACGATGCCCGGGTCGGAGGGGACCAGAAGGGAACCCTGCGCCGTGCCGGCGGCGCTGCTCAGCAGGACGAGCGGGAGGTCCCAGCTCGCCGTGACGGCACAGCCGGGCGCACCCAGGGGGCCGAGGTCGGTGGGCAGCGGTCGCGGGCCCCAGAGCGTGTCCGAGAGGCCGACCCAGAACACGACCGGAGTGAGCGAGGGGATGCTGTGCATCTGCATCACGAGCGTGTGCCCGGCCCGGGGCGCGCTCGTGGTGCTCAGGTGCGGCAGCGGGATCGGCGGCGTGGCGATGCGGAACGCATAGGCGCGCGGATAGGGGCCGCTCCAGCCACTGCTCGCGCTCGCGACGAGCGCGTCGAGAGCCTCGCCGCTCGCCGCGACGGGCGCCGCGAGGGTGCCGGTCGGCGCATCGACGACGAGGTAGTAGGGCGTCCCCGGCGCGAGCATCACCGGCGGACCGGCGAAGCTCGTCGCATACCAGCCCTCGGCCGTTCCGACCGCGATGGTGCCGACCGGTGTGACCGGGCTGCCCGGCGCGTCGTCGCCGAAGTCGTGATCCAGGATCGTCACGGTGGCCGGGCTCGACGCCGGCAGGAGGCTGCGGCTCAGGATCGACACGCCGCTGACGGGCAGCGGCCGCAGGAGCTTGAACGGGATCGCGAGCTTGCCGGACGGCAGGCCCGGGGCCGCAGCGATCGAACTCGCGCCCGCATTGCCGGACAGACCCGTCGACCCGCCGCTCCCCGGGCAGGCCGGTCCATACGCGAGGACGAGGCCCGCGCTCGGGCAGGGTGCGATCGGGTGGGGAATGTCGCGCGCGAGGCACGCCGCGGAGAGCTCGGCGTAATGGGGCGTGCCGTTGCAGAGGTCGGCATCGTTGTCGTCGAGCACGAAGACCTCGCGGACGGCGCTCGTCAGCTTCCTCGCATTGCCGGGGATCGAGCCGAGGATGATGCGGAGCGCGAGGTCCTCGCCGGCCGTCGCACCGAGGCTCGCGATCAGGCGCGCGCGCATGTCCCACGCGCAGCCCATCCAGAGTTCGCCCATGTCGTGCACGGTCCCCACGACCGGGAAGCGCCGCGTGTTGAGCCCGGTGCGGAGATGGCTCGGCGAGCGGCCGTCGCGGTAGAAGCCCGGCGCGATGACCGGATCGCCGCTGCGGAACATCGCCACGATGTCCGCATTGCCCTCGGAGATGCCGTCGCGGGTGGAGATGCCGCCGTAGACGTCGTCGAGCGCGTGCCCCCACTCGTGGCGGATCACCGACTGATAGGCCGCGTTGGAGCACGTCGCGCTCTGCGAGAGGAAGCGCAGCGTGTTGGCCGTGTAATAGGCGTTGCACGAGGACGGGTCGTTGACGGTCGCGGTGCACGAGTCGATCAGCGCGATGCGGGAACGACCCAGCTGCGTCGCCGCCCAGGTGCTCACGTCGTCCACGTGCCAATAGAGGGTCGTCTGCGCGCGGTCGATCTCGCCGGCACCGGCGGAGCCGAAGGTCACCACGTGACCCGAGCTGTCGTTCGCGAACGAGAGCCGCCAGAAGAGCTCCGTCCCCTGCGCCGTGAGGACGTCGGCGATGCGGTTGCCCTCGAGGTGGAACTCGAGCGTCGGCGTCGGATCGGACGGGTCGGTGAGGACGTGGAAGCTGCCGTCCTCGCCCGTGAAGGAGTTGATCCCCGGCATCGAGCCGCTCGCGAGCCGCACGTGGAGGCGCGGCAGGGGCACGAGCGTGAGCGCGCCGGCGGGATCGCTGCCGGTGTTCACCCAGCCGCGCACCACTCCCGAGACGGAGCTCGTCGTCGCCGCCGCCTCGCCGCTCGCACCCGCCTCGTCGTGCTCGCGCTCGATCACAGCCGCCGCCTCATCGGCGTGGGCGGAGAGACGCGCGACGCAGCCGCACGCGTGACGATCGCTCACGGCGTGCAGGACGCGCCCCGCGATCGCATCGACCCAGACGCGGCCGACGAAGCCGTCGTGGCCGCCGTCGACGTCGACCTCGAACGCGAGGTGCACCGGGGCGAGCGCCGGCGCGTCGACGTCGCACCAGACGACGAGCCGCTCGCGGCTCGCGGCCGGCGCGAGGACGCTCTTCGGCAACGCGACGCCGCGGTCGCGGTGGGCGATCGCCCGCGCGTGCGCCGCCTCGATGCGCGGCACGTCCTCGAAGCCGGCCGGGATCTTCGGCGCGATCGCACCGAAGAGGGCGACGGCCCCCGATCGCCGCAGGCGCAGGTCGGCCCTCGCGCCGCGGACCGGCAGCTCACGCCAGCGCAGGTCGAAGACCATCACCCAGACTTCACCGAGCTGCTGCGCGATCGACTCGACCGGCACGAGTCCATCGAGACCGAGCAGGGCCGCATGTTCCGCGAGGAAGCCCGCGGCGACCTCACGTGCGACCTCGAGCGTCGCGACCTCAGCGGCAGAGGCCCGGATCCCGCGGCCGAAGATCGCCTCGGGCGTCCCCGTCGCCTGGTTCCACTCGACCTGCCAGGACCCGGGATACGCCGCCTGGAACGCCTGCCAGCGTGCGGCAGGCGAGCGGGCGGAGATCTCCTGCGCGGTGAGCGGGATCGACGGGATTCCCGCGGCGAGGGCGAACGAGAGGGCGAGAGGCAAGGGGAGGCGCATCGGGAAGCTCCTGTGCGGAAGGCAGTTCGCCCCCCCAAGCGGGATCCCGGCCGCGGATGTGACCGCGCCGGGTCTCGCCGCACGCGGACCGGATCGCGGAGCGCGGGCAGGAGCTCCGCCGGCTCCGGGACGCGGGCAGCGTCGGATGCCCGCGGCGCGACGCCCTGGCCGGCGGCGGGAGGCGATCCGAGCATGGCTCTGGATCTTGTGACTCGTAGATCGCAAAGACTTGACTTCTGTCCAAGTTTGCGATCTAAAAATCCCGATCTGGAGAATCTCCGGGCCGCGGAGCGCTCCCGCCGAAGTTCTGCGATTCAAAAGTCGCAGACCTGGCCGATAGAGGCAGCCCATGACACTTTTGAGTTACACCCTGGCGAGCGATCGCGAGCTGCTCGAAGAGCTCGGCCGCCGCCTGCGCGCGGCGCGCGAGCGCCAACGCCTGAGCGCGGTCGAGGCCGCTGCGCGGACCGGCCTGTCCCGGCGGACCGTCTGGCGCGCCGAACTCGGCGACAACCCGACCCTCCTCACGCTGCTCCGGCTGCTGCGTCTCTACGGCGAACTCGAGCCTCTCGCCGCGCTCCTGCGCGAGCCGGAGCTCTCGCCGATGGCCGCGCTGCAGGCGAGGCAGGCCGCGCCGAGGACGAAGCGACGCAAGCACCCCGCGGAGCCGCCACGTGGCTGAGATCCGCGCGCTCGCCGAGGTCCGGCTCTGGGGTGCCACGGTCGGCGCCGTCACCGAGCTCGACGACGCGCGCGTGCTCTTCGAGTACGCCGAGTCCTTCCGGGGCAGCGGGCTCGAGATCTCGCCGATCCATCTCCCGCTCGCGCGGCGCGGGCCGATCGCGTTCGACGAGCTGCGCCGCAAGCGAGCCTTCGACGGCCTGCCCGGCGTGCTCGCCGACGCTCTCCCCGACGCGTTCGGCAACCGCGTGATCCGCGCGTACTTCGCCGCGCGCGGTGAGGCCCAGCGCGCGCTGAGCCCGGTGCAGCGACTGCTCTACGTCGGCGAGCGCGCGATCGGCGCCCTCAGCTTCCATCCCGCGGAGGAGCTCCCGCTGCGGCCCGCCGAACGCGAGTCGCTCGACGTCGCGGCGCTGGTGCGCGACGCGCGCCGCGTCGTCGCCGGTTCGCCCGACGTCGCCGTCCCCGAGATCTACCGCATCGGCGCCTCGGCCGGCGGCATGCGGCCCAAGGCCCTCGTGCTCTTCGATCCCGCGACGCGCACGCTCCGCTCGGGCAACGCGACGCCGCGACCCGGCGAAGAGCACTGCATCCTCAAGTTCGACGGCGTCGGCGACGGGGCCACGCTCGACGAACTCGGCCGCCCGCAGCCCTTCAATCGCATCGAGGCGGCCTACTCGGCGATGGCGCGCGCCGCCGGCATCGCCGCGTGCACGATCACGATGCTCGAGCAGGACGGCTACGCGCACCTGCTGGTCCGCCGCTTCGACCGCGAGGGGCCGGGCGGGAGCGAACGCGTGCACCAGCACAGCTTCGGCGGGCTCGTCCACGTCGACTTCAACGACCGCGGTGCCGCGAGCTACGAGGAGTACCTGCGCGCCGTGCTGCGCCTTGGCATGCCGCAGGCCGACGTCGACCAGGCCTGGCGGCGCATGGTCTTCAACGTGCTCGCGGTCAACCAGGACGACCACGTCAAGAACCTCGCCTTCCAGATGCGCCCCGACGGGATCTGGTCGCTCGCCCCGGCCTACGACCTGACCTTCGCCAAGGGTGCCGACTGGACCGCGGCGCACCAGATGCTCGTGCAGGACAAGACGAGCGGCATCCGCAATGCCGACCTCCTCGCCGTCGCGGAACGCTTCGCGATCCGACGCGCCTCGCGCGCGCTCGACGAGGTGCGCGGCGCCGTCGCCCGCTTCGCGGACTTCGCCCGGGATTGCGGGGTGCCGCCCGACGCCGTCGCGAGCGTGAGCCGCACACTCGGCGAGCGGGCTGCGGAACTGGCGGGGTGAGCGGGGCTGCGTGGGGGGCAGCGGTTCGCGGTGGGGATTGCCGGCCAGCACGACGCGTGCCCCTTGGCTTCGAGAACTCGCGGCGCGAACCCGGCCGGTCCGCCGCGCACGACTGCTCTTGGCACGACACAGGTCGCCTTGCCCGCCCTGCTTCCGGGCCCGCGGCACCGCGGGACCTGCCACGCCTCCGGAGCCCGCCGCATTGCGGATGCCGCCGTCTTGCGGCTCGACTCCGCATTCCCCCGCATGCCCATGCGCTCCCGTGCGCGGTCGCTACCGCACCGCATGGGCTGAGTCGGAGCATCCGTCAACGGCATCACGCAGAGCGGGCGCCGGATCATCGTGCGCACGCTCGCGAGCTTCCAATGCGGTGACGCCAGCGCGCGTGGGACTGCAATCGCCGAGGCCGGGGCCGTCGTGACGATCCGGAGCTTCAGCGAGGCATTGCGGATGGAGCCGCGGCCCAGCGCAAGTCGCTAGCTCCAACCACGAGGACTGCGCCCCCGCAGTTCCGTAGCACTACACCGCCTCAGGCCCGATGTGCCGACCCGGCTCGGCAACAGGCACCGCCCCCCCCCTTACCCACCAGCCGACGGCAAGCTCGTGACGGCGTCGCGCGCCCGCGATGTCGCACCGCACCCGTCTTCCCTCATGCGCGCTGCCTCCGTGTACGTTCCGCGGCCCTCGACTCTGCCTCAGAGCACACGGCCAGACCACCCCACGATTCCGCCTGCCGACCCGCGCGGGACGCCCCCCGCCCCCTCTTGCACTCCGCCTGCTCAGCGGAGGCAGCAACTACCTTGACACACAACGGTGGCGTAGCGGCGCTTGCGCATCGGGCGCTCGCCTGGAGCTGCGAACGACGACTTCGGGACTGCCTCCGGACAGCCTCTCCGGAACCAACACAAGCCCCCGTCCGAACTCGTGACCTCAGCGTCGAACGCGACCGCAGTCGGCTTCGCGAGGTCTGGAAGGGAAGAGACCGTCGAGTGGCGTCAAGCAAGCGAGAGCGCGCTGGTTCGTTGCCGGATGGCATGAGTCACCCCCTGGTACGATCCCGCCACTCTTGAATTCCCGCGCCTCACGATTAGTCCGGGCTAGGTCCCGGAACCTCCGGGTTCCGACGCGCCCTTGCTTCTCCAGAGACGCATGTAGCCCTCCAACTCCAACGGGAACACGCTCCTGTTCGTCAATCCCTTGGAAACGACCCGAAGTTGTCCATCTGGAAGCTCGATACCGAAATCCACGATCTTCTCGTTGATCTGCTGGAGGTGGACGTTTGTCAAGATGCAGGCGAAGGTAGTGCGCTCCGCGAGGAGGACTTGGCATTGGTCGAGGACGAACAGCCCACTGAACTGACCATCCTTCAGCACGTGCCGATCCCCGCCTGTGGGCATCGGCATCTTGATATCGAGAACGAGGCCGTCGAACCGCCCGTTCCTTAGTCGCTCGATCGCGACGTCCGGGTGCCTGACATAAGTCAAGTCGAAGCGCGACTCCAGCGCCTCGACAAACCCTTTCGCGTATCCCTGATCATCGTCGACAAACAGGACTGTCAGCTTCATTCGCCTTCTCCTCCGGAACGGGCAATCGGTGGAACGTGGTGTCGAGTGCCGCGGATTACGGCAGATCGCGGAAAGTACACAGAAAACGTGGTCGGACCTCGAAGCGACGTGACGTCTAGCCGACCCCCATGAAGCTGCATTATGTGACGAGAAATCGCAAGCCCCAAGCCAGCCCCAGGGCCTGCAGTTTCCGCCGCCCGGCGGCCCCGGTAGCGCGCTTCGAAAATGCGCTCCTTCTCATCATCATCGATGCCCTGACCCAGGTTACTGACGTCGAGCACGAAGTAACGAGGATTGGAGTTGACAGGGCGACTCTCGATCATAATGGTGGATCCCTCCAGCCCGTACTTGACCGCGTTCACTATCAGGTTCACGATCACGCGCTCGATCAGGTTCGGATCAAGCATCATGGGTGGCAGCTCACGGATTCCTGGCGCGAACTGGATTGACATCGAGTTCTCGGTGCGCGCGAAGTTGCTCAGCATCGCCTTGACTCGTGCGATAATGTCGCCTTCCAGCCGGGTCTCTTCGACCCTCATGTCTTCTTCGCCGGGCGGCTTCAGTTCAAGCGCCTCAACAAGTTTCAGGCAACTCAGCGTGCAACTAAGTGCGTTAGAGACCGGAAGCTCGAGCGGCGACCCCGGCACTGCGATGCGCTCGGCAATCTCGAGCATCTTGTCGCGTACCATTTGCAGCGGCGTGCTGATGTCGTGCTTCACAAGGCTGATCGCATCTTCGCGCTCAATACGATGCTGGAAGGTCTGCAGTACAGGACTGATTTGCTCGGCGACGTACTCCACCGCTCGCAGGTCACTGGTCTGGAAGTGCGAGACGACATGTCCAAGCAGCGGCGACTCATGATCGGACGCTCGGATGAGACCAATCAGCGGCCTCTTGCCCTCCTTGTCGGGCTTGATGCCTAGAATCGGGCAGATCAGGATGGACTCAACTTGATTCCCGTCGCGAGCTTGTCGACTCTCTCGAGAGCGCGGCACGTGTCCTGGCTGAACAAGCGAATGCGGCGACATCAGCGGTCGCCGTTGCTCCACAACATAGCCGGTCAGCCCCTCTCCCGGGCCGTACTTTATCGTTGGCAGCTTAGCCCGCGGCACGGAACAGTCCTGGGCATCCTGCAGACCACTCGATGCCACGCAGTAGACATGCTCCCCGAATGGCTCCTTCAAGAAGACCGATACACCCGCGCAGTGCAAGACCTCGCGTAGGTGCCGAATCAGATCGCGCAGGTACTCGTTCCGCGACCCCTCCGGGCGCTGGTCGAAGTCCAGGTGCCCCTCCGCCAGAGCATTGAGGCGGGAGCGGATCCGCTCGTTCTGCGCGCGATCGGCACTGGCGATAAACTGTGCGGAGACACGCCCGAGCAGAAGCAGAGTCTCGTCACTGTGTCCTCGGGACCTCTTCTGGTCGTAGTGCAGAACGACGACGTCGAACGGCCCGTCTCGGTCATCCTCCAGTAACGGCACAATTGTCGCCGAGCAACAGCCGGCCTCCACGAGTGCAGTAGCCATTGTGACCTTGAAGACCTTTCCGTCGAGACACGCGCGCCATCCGGGCAAGTCGTCCGCGTGCTGAGGCCAGCGCATGAAGCTCGCATAGTTGTCGATACCCTCACCATTGGCTTCGCGAGTAAACCGAGGCGCCATGGACGCTAGGAGTCTGGGCCACGGGATGCCGCTCGCAGGCTGAAGGAATCACGACGCGGAGATTCCACTTCGGCGGCGCCCTGAGTAGAGGAGGTGCATGGCCCGGTTCCGCAAGTCTGAGAGTCCAGACC